>CAKZSH010000204.1 GCA_937918905.1 uncultured Saprospiraceae bacterium | reverse complement strand
TAAATAACCTACCCATCTGAAGGCTTCTTTTTCAATATGATTTCATAAAAAAATGAAGCCGTACCGAAGGGTATGCCTTAATTTTTTCATTTCCTCATATTAAAAAATAATCTCTTCATACGGGTAGGTTATTTAATTCCTACTCCCCTAAAAAAATGATGCCCTAATATTTATCTATCCAAATCAATCACCTTACGTTTTAACTCAAAGTTTTTACCTAAATAAACTTTTCTAACCATTTCATCCGCAGCCAATTCTTCTGCCGTTCCTGTTTTTAAAATATTTCCTTCAAACATTAAGTAGGCTCGATCAGTAATCGAAAGGGTCTCTTGTACATTATGATCGGTGATTAGGATTCCGATATTTTTAGTTTTTAATTTGGCAACGATATATTGAATGTCTTCTACAGCAATCGGATCAATTCCTGCAAATGGTTCATCTAGCAAAATAAAATTAGGACTAGTTGCGAGTGCTCTTGCGATTTCAGTTCGTCGTCGCTCTCCTCCTGAAAGCGAATCACCTGAGTTCTTTCTTACTTTGTGTAAAGAAAATTCATCAATTAGGCTTTCCATCTTTGCTTCTTGCTCTTGCTTCGATAATTTAGTCATTTCCAATACGGCCATGATATTATCTTCCACACTCAACTTACGAAATACGGAAGGCTCTTGAGGTAAATACCCAATTCCTTTTTGCGCTCTTTTGTACATTGGCAATTCCGTAATATTCTCATCTGCTAAATAAACATTCCCTTCATTCGGTTGAATAAACCCAACGGTCATATAAAAAGTAGTCGTTTTTCCAGCACCATTTGGCCCAAGCAAACCAACAATTTCTCCTTGATTGACTTCAATGGAAACCTCTTTTACCACCTTACGGTTTCCATAAATTTTCACTAATTTTTCTGAACGTAATTGCATTGTTTTTTTATTATGAGGACTAAGCACTTATTTTATTTCCCTAATTCCTTCCTGGTTTTGGATTAGCCGGAGGACGTTCGGGAGGTGTTGCTTCTGCTTTTTTAACCTTAGTTTTTTCGTCAGCAGAAACTTCTGCATCTACTTCCCAACCTGCTCTTACCTCTTCTAAAACCCTTGTAAATAATGGTTCAGGTTGAGATTGATTATCATAATTTCCAGTATCCCATTTCCCATTATTATTATTGTCTTGAATCATTCTTACGGAATACTCACCTGTTTCGATAGTTCGATATACTTTCTTAAAAACAGTATCACCACTTATCGGGATGCTTTCAACTAAGTTATTGTTTTTATCTAACAGTTCCAATACGTAACTTTTTTCTGTTTTTAAATCCACTACATTTAAGGTCAAGTCTCCAAATTCATTTTTAGCTTTAATATTCAATGCCATGTTGAGGCTATCATTTTTTAGACCATACAAATCTGTTACGGCATTGGCTAATAGTTGTAGTTGATAAGGTGTTTTTTCTTTAAAATTAAAATTAACGAGTAAGTTTCTTTTATCCGTAGAATCAATTTCAACTTGTGGATTGACTTTTTGTAACAAAGTATCTACAAGTAATGTGATGAGCGAAGTGTCGAAACTTTCTAAGGGATGTTTAAATTCAATTTTGATCGGGTTTATTGGGTGTACATCAATTTTTGAAGTTGGAGGAATTACTTTTGCTAATTCTAATTTTCTATCTTTTAAAAATTTAGATCGGGATATTTTTGAAATTTTAATTGTATCATTTGTAGCGGTATCAATTGCCACATAAACTTTCCAACTTGTATCCTGTGGAACATCATACCACAGGATGACAGAATCTTTTGGAGTATGTAAATATGTTTTTTGTCCTACATTATTGAAGGTAATATTTACTTCATCTTCCAAAGGTTTACGACTAAAGCCAAAAGCAAGGCGTCCATATTTTTTGACCTCTTCTCCTTTCAATTCTAGAGCAGGTTCTTCTTGGAATATTTGTAATTGTAAAGCCACTTCTGTCGAGTCAGTCACGATGATAGGATCTTTTAAAAAACCAATCTTCTCCGTGTCATTATCAAATAAATAATTCGAATTACCATCAATCAATGCAAATGTTTTAAACGTATCCGCTCGAACATTTTTTATTATAAAATTTCCATCGTCATCTGTTTTTCCAAAATAAAATGGTTTTTCTTTTCGCACTACGGTATCTGCCAAATTATCGTATAACATTACTAATGCATCTTTGATCGGTTTTTTATCCAAGGCATCTACGACGGTTCCTTTGACTTCCAAGGAATCGATAAAATCTCCTGTAGAAAAAACAAATCGTAAATCTGCAACTGGATTTCTTTCTGACAAATCTTGTACGCAAGTTCCAAAATTAATGGTGTACGTTGCATTTTCTCGAAGCACCTCCTCTTCATCAAATTCAAATCGAACCGTTTTTCTCTTTAGGGAAACATCGAATTTCTCTTGTAAAGGTGGCGAAACGACTACTTGTTTGAATACATCATTCAATTGCAACCATTCATCAAAAGCTAGAGTGATGGTTTGTTTTTTAAAATTGGTTTGATAGTTAGGAGTCGATTTGAGGGAGTCCAATGCGGGAGGCGTAGTGTCTTTTTTTCCACCTGTAAGTTGACCTTGATTGGCGCAACCAATGAAAGTCAAATAGATCAATAATGTTAGAAAAAAAGTATTTAATATATTTCGCATATAGTCATTTCTGATTCACAGCTTTCACGTACCACGACTCTCTGAGTCGTCTAGTTATTCGACAAGCACGTATCATTTTTTTAATAAAAAATAAAATATGCTTTTCGAATACCTTCACGACTCAGAGAGTCGTGGTACGTGAAAGCTGTGCAAAAATAAACGGAATTGCGAAGTTATGGGTATAAATGGGAGGTTAATTAATTCTTAAAATGAGTGTTAAAACAAAATTATGAGAATCATATTATCATTTACGTTTGTTCCTTGGATGAAACATGATAATAGTCTCTTTCAAATATTCCGTATCCAAGTGCGTATAAATTTCTGTAGTCGTAATACTTTCATGTCCCAACATATCCTGAACTGCTTTTAAGTCCGCACCACCTTCCACGAGGTGAGTAGCAAAAGAATGCCTAAAAGTATGAGGACTTACGGTCTTTGAAATTCCTGCGAGCTTAGCGGCTTCTTTTATTATCATAAAAATCATCACCCTTGATAATCGTTTTCCACGTCGATTTAAGAATACTACATTTTCATCTTCTTGATGAATTTTCTTTAATTGGTTTCGATAATTTTTTACATAAAAATCAATCTGTTGCAAAGCTTCTTCTCCAATAGGAACTAGTCGTTCTTTATTATTTTTTCCAAGCACTTTTATAAAACCAATATCAGGAAAGAGATTTGAAAGTTTTAAATTGACCAATTCACTTACCCGCAGGCCGCAGGCATAAAGTGTTTCGAGCATTGCCCGATTTCGATGACCTTGTGGATGACTCAAATCAATGGTGTTGATGATCTCAGTAATTTCATCATAAGAAAGTACTTCGGGTATTTTTCGAGCAGTTTTAGGAGCTTCGAGTAATTCCGTAGGATCATTGTTAATAATATCTTCAAGAAGTAGATATTTGTAAAAAGTTTTGATACCCGAAATAATCCGAGCTTGAGAAGTTGCCCCAAGTCCTACTTCATGTAATGAAAAAACAAATTCCTCAAGGTGTTTATGTTGAATTTCAGTAGGAGAAATATCGTGATTCGTTTGGATAAGATAGCGTTCTAGTTTTTCCACATCTCTAGTGTAGGCCTCGATGCTATTTTCACTAAGCGAACGTTCGAGCAGCAGATATGCTTTAAAGCCATTGATATGTGGAGTCCAATTCATTTTTTTAATAACAAAAGTAGTTCAAAAAATAAGAAGATTAAAAATTAAGGATTATGGATTCAAGATGATTCGTTTAATGTGAACTTAGTTATTGAGAGAAACTAGAATTTTCAAACATTTTGAATTCATAATCTTTAATCTTTAATCCCTTTCTCTACTTATAGAATGATTTACTTTTCCTAAATTTGGGACTTCAACTTAATCATACTTTTAATGCCCGTATTTTGGTTAACAGATGAAATTTCTTTTCCACCTCCTGAGTTAGCAAATGAGGACGGAATTTTAGCTGTAGGTGGTGATCTATCTACGGATCGTTTGTTATTGGCATATAGCATGGGATTATTTCCTTGGTTTAATCCTGATGACCCGATTCTATGGTGGTCGCCTGATCCGAGGTTTGTTTTATATCCTGATAATTTGAAGGTCTCGAAAAGTATGCGACCTTATTTTAATCAAAATAAATTTAAAGTTACATTTGATACCTGTTTTAAAGAAGTGATGTTGGCTTGTCAACAACAATATCGAAAAGGACAGGTTGGAGGTACTTGGATTACAGATGAAATGGTGGATTCTTACACTAAATTAAATGAAATGGGATTTGCCCATTCTGTAGAAGTATGGAAAGATGATGAATTGGTAGGAGGGCTGTATGGGATTTCTTTAGGGAAAATATTTTTTGGAGAGTCGATGTTTGCAAAAGTATCGAATGCTTCCAAGTTTGGATTTATCACATTGGTTCGAGAATTACAAAAATTAGATTTTTGGATGATTGACTGTCAGCAGCGGACTCAACATTTAGAAAGTTTAGGTGGTGAATTTATTGATCGATTTGAATTCTTGGATTTGATGAAAAAAAATAAAAAAGAAAAAACATTACAAGAGAATTGGAGCGGTTTATTCATTTTTCATTAATAAACCTACTTTTGTTTCGAATTCATACTACATCATTTGAATAAATTTTTTGAGAAGATGCGAATATTCCTATTACTGATTTTAGCTACTGTATTTCTATTTTCCTTCAATATTTCTGAAGCCACCAAAGATTACCCTCAAGATTATTTTCGTTCGCCTGTGAGCGGAACCATTCGCCTGTCGGGTACATTTGGAGAGTTACGCCCAAATCATTTGCATGCAGGGATTGACATCAAGGCAAGGAATGGAAAAGTAGGAGAATCGCTTTATTCCACAGCAGAGGGTTATGTATCTCGAATCAAAGTATCATCTGGGGGCTATGGAAAAGTATTGTATATCGATCATCCAAACGGCTACACTTCAGTCTATGCGCACATGCAGGTTTTCGATAAACGGATTGAAGATTTTGTGAAAAAAGCACAACGTGAAAAGGAATCCTATGAGTTAGAACTTTTCCCTAAAAAAAATCAATTTGCATTTAAACAAGGAGATCGCATTGGAAAATTAGGAATGTCGGGACGATCATTTGGCCCCCATTTGCATTTTGAAATTAGAGATACTAAAACGGAAAAACCAATCAATCCATTGCTTTTTGGAATTCACGTAAAAGATAATATTGCTCCACGTCTCCATCAATTAAAAATTTATCATCTCAATGATAAAAGAGAAACTCAAAAAACTCGAACATTAGATTTACGGAAAAATGGAAAAAATTATTCTGTTCGAAAAGATACTTTGGTGATAAGCGCATGGCGTGCAGGTTTGGCATTAAAAGCATACGATAATCAAAATGGAGCTACGAATTGGAATGGAATTTATTCTTTGGAAATGTATCAAGATGGGCAGCCTATTTATGATTTTAAAATGGAAACTTTTTCTTTTGATGAAACTCGATATATCAATGCACATTTGGACTATGAAGAACAGGTAAGTAAGAAAAGTTATTTTAATCGATGTTACTCATTATCGGGTAACCGGTTATCAATTTATAAAAATAAAGTGGAAGGTGGAGTAGTGACTTTGCATCAAGGTAAGGCAAGTGAAATTAAAATGGTCGTCAAAGATGTGGAAGGGAATACTTCAACATTAAAGTTTTGGGTAAAACGAGGAAAGGTTAAAGAACCAGATTCGAAAATTTTCAATTATGTGTTGCCTTACGATGAAGAAAATCAAATTGAGAATGATGGTTTTTATTTGTTTTTAAAAAAAGGAACATTGTATGAAAATCTTTATTTAAAATATAATACCACTATTGATAAATCAGAGGGTATCTATTCTTCTGTTCATCAAATTCAGGATTTTAAAACTCCTGCTCATCGTTATTTCGATATTGGAATCAAGCCAAGCGCATTGCCTGAAGAGCTAAGAGACAAAGCATTTATCGCCTATTGTGGGAAATCCAAAAATCCCCAAAACTGTGGTGGCAAATGGAAAAATGGAAAGCTACAAGCGAAGGTTCGAGATTTTGGAAATTACTGTATCATGGTAGATACCCAACCTCCGACGATTCAACCCATCCGTTTTAAATCCAATATGAGAGGATATTCCAAAATGACTTTTAAGGTAAAAGAGAACTTTGATACGGCTCGTAATATTGATCCTTTTAAATATAAAGCAACTGTGGACGGTCAATGGATTTTGTTGGAATATGATTCGAAAAATGATTTATTGATTCATCGATTTGATGGCAGTATTGCAAAGGGTTCACATGTGCTTAGATTGGAGGTGACGGATGATCGAGGAAATCAAAAAGTTTATGAAAGGAATTTTACGTTGTAAAACCTTTTTCTGTTTTACGTGTTTTTTAAAAGTAAGAAATATTTCAAAACAATATCGAAGCTAGAGCTTCGATGTACGTAAAACACGAACATGACACATTTAAAAGCAGGAGACAAAGCACCTAAATTTTCAGGTGTAAATGAAAATGGAGAGAAAGTCGCCCTCAAAGATTTTAAAGGGAAAAAATTAATTCTATTCTTTTATCCAAAAGACAATACTCCGACTTGTACGGTCGAAGCATGTAATCTAAGAGATAACTATTCTATGCTCAAAAAGAAAGGTTATGCACTTCTTGGAGTCAGTCCTGACTCGCAAAAGAAACATCAAAATTTTATCAATAAATTCGATTTGCCTTTTCCATTATTGTCTGATACAGAATTGGAAACGACCAAAGCTTTCAATGTTTGGGGACCAAAGAAATTTATGGGTAAAGAATTTGACGGACTACATCGTACGACTTTTGTAATTGACGAAAAAGGTAAAATTGAACAAGTGATTACTAAAGTGAAATCGAAGGATCATGCGGCGCAGATTTTGGAAGATGTTACGGTTTAAATTGTGATTAGTGATTGGTAACTCGTGATTCGTCAACCAATCACGAGTTACCAATTACTAATCACAAAATCAGTCATTTTTCGCAAAGGCAATCGTAGCCATACTCACCTTAACCCCTTTCACTTCCAATAATTTTATTGCACCTGCTTCAAGCGTTGCGCCTGTTGTCAAAACATCATCAACTAAAAGAATATGCAAATTTTCTAATAAACGAGGTTTTTCGACTTCAAATGCCTTGACTACATTTTCGAATCTCTCCAATCTTGATTTTTTAGTTTGAGTCTCCGTATAAATATTTCTTATCAATCTATCTGATGACCAAGGAATATTCATTACTTCAGAAAGTCCCTGCGCAAAAACTGCACTTTGATTAAATCCTCTTTGGATTTCTTTTTTCAAATGTAGTGGAATAGGAATGATTAAATCTATATTTTGATATAAAGGAGATTGTATCAACTTTTTTCCAAGCATCTTTCCTAAGGTAACACCTATTTCTTTTTTTCCTTTATATTTCAAATTATGGATGAGATGCTGCGTTTTACTTTTTTTATAAAAATAAAAAAGAGATGCAGCGGTATGTAAATTTATTCGACCCCAAAATTTTTTAGTAAAATCATTTTCAAGGAATAAATGAAAATCAGTACGAGGCAATTGAAATTCGCAGGTAGGACAAATGATTTCTTTGGGTGGAAGATGCTTCATTCCACAAGCCAGACAAAGGCGAGGGTAGAACAAACAAAAAGCATCATCAAGGGAGCGGAGTATCGTTTTCATGGTTTTAAAAATAAAAAATAACAATCTATTTACAAAATATTGTTTTGGCATATATGTCACAACAATATTTATTCGATTTGAGATTATGGGTGTTGCGTATTGAGATGTTCTACAATCTTGTGTTTACCAAAATCAGCACCTATAATTTCAAATTGAACTAAAATCAAAACACCCTAGTTAACAGATCAAATGCTAACTAGGGTGGTTTGAATAAAAAACGTCCGTCCTAAAAACTAGGACAGACGCATCAAAACAAAACGAAAAACCAACTTTAAACAAGTCTTTTTATACAGATTATATATTACTAACTATAATTTATTAAAAAATGTTTCATCAAAAGTGTTAAGAAAATCCTAAAAAATTAAGTTAGCTGCATTTTTCTTTTATATGTGTACCTTTTAGACTATGAAACATATAAAATGTCACTTTTGTTCCAAAAGGAATTAACCTTTTTTCAGTTTAACTGGAATTTCTTTGGTTTTACCAGCACGGTTAATAGTTAACTTCAAAGTATCGCCTACTCTTTTCCTTCCTACTAGTTCTTGCAACTCAGGAGCAGTATTCACTTTAGAACCATTTACCTTAGTTATGACATCATTAGGAAGTAATCCAGCATACTGTGCGGCACCACCTTCAATAGTTCTTTGTACAACAACACCTTGCGTAATATTTAATCCTAATTCATCTGCTAAATCATTATCCAAATCCAAGATATTGATTCCTAAAAATCCTCTTTGATAAGAACCATATTCGATAATATCTTCAGCGATTTTGTTCATCATATTTACGGGTATTGCAAATGAATAACCTGCGTAACTTCCAGTTTGAGTTGCGATAGCAGTATTGATTCCTAGTAGCCGCCCATTGGCATCAACTAAAGCACCTCCACTATTTCCAGGGTTAACGGCGGCATCAGTTTGGATAAAAGATTCGATAGCAGTATTGCCTTTAATAATATTAATGTCTCTTCCTTTGGCACTAATGATACCAGCCGTTACTGTTGAGTTTAATTCAAAAGGATTTCCAACTGCTAAAACCCACTCTCCGATTTTTGCACGATCAGAATCTGCTTTTTTCAAAACAGGTAATCCTCTCGCTTCAATTTTTAAAACGGCTAAATCAGTTTGCGTATCAGTTCCTACAACTTTAGCTTTATAAGTTCGATTATCAAAAAGTGTTACTTCAATATCATTTGCATCTTCCACCACATGATTATTGGTAACGATGTATCCATCTGAACTATAAATTACACCTGAGCCAGTTCCACCTCTAATTCCACCTCTGTCAGGATTTCCAAAAAAGAAGTCAAAAGGATCATTTGATTGACTTTGAGAATTGCTTCCACCTGATGTTGCTTTGATATGAACAACGGAAGGCATTGCAGTTTCAGCAGCTGCAGTAAAATTAGAAGGAGCAGCAATACTTCCAGCTTTTACATTAAGGTTATTTGAAATAGTTTTTGCGTATGCTTCATTCGTAATTTGAGCATTTTGAGTTGAAGCAGGTTGGAGCAAGTAAACGCCACCTAGGGTAATCATACCACCTATAATTCCAGCTAAGATGAGAGAAAGTAAATTTTTCATAAATATGACGTTTTTTTTTATGTGATAAAAAAAATGTTATTTTTCTTCTACAGATGAAAACTTTTATGAATTTTGCAGAATAATCTAACTATTATAAAAATTATTCGTAAGAATAATTGCAAAAATAACGGTATTGCCTTATGTTTGTTGATATACCAAAATCCTTTAACAGGAAATTAACACCCAATAGAAAAATCATCAACTCCTCCTAGATCTAATCTAACCAAATATCAACTACATTTTACCCAAGCCGATTTACCATTAAACTTATTTTTGCAAGAAAATGATGTACGTTTTCTATTACTTTTTTACGATAAAACAACTACCATTATGAAGAATATCCTTCTTCAAACAGACATCATCGAAGGTTTGTTAAAACCCGAAACGGACCTCGAAAAGAAAATCTTAAACGATCCTGAATTTAAAAAAGGATTGTTTTGGGGGAAACCTCGTTATGGTCATCCTGAGGGTAAAATTATTTACCATATCGCAGAGGTACTAAAAAATATAGACCAACTTCAAATTAATACCCACACACGACAA
Source organism: uncultured Saprospiraceae bacterium (assembly GCA_937918905.1). Taxonomy (GTDB): domain Bacteria; phylum Bacteroidota; class Bacteroidia; order Chitinophagales; family Saprospiraceae; genus CAJQQY01. The sequence goes on along the minus strand of CAKZSH010000204.1, from coordinate 12,488 downwards.
CAACTTCGGTTGGTCGCCTTTATTCATGATACTTTTAAAAATATAGAAGATCGAAACCGACCAAGAGATTGGTCTAAACATCATAGTGCATTAGCTCGAACATTTGCGGAGCGATATATTAATGATGAAATAGTTTTGAATATTATCCAACATCATGATGAGGCATTCTATAGTTGGAGAATGCAATATGTATTTCAAGATGAAGAAAAAGGAGAAAGAAGAATGCAGAAATTATTGAATAATATTTCTGACTATCTTCAAACCTTTTATTTGTTTTTTAAATGTGATACGCAAACGGGAGATAAAAACCAGAAACCTATCAAATGGTTTGAAGAGACGGTTGCTAATATTGAAGTCGTTTCTTTTTAATAATTTGAAATAAAGAATAAAAAGAGCTACTAGTTTTATTTACAAAATCTAGTGGCTCTTTTTATTTTAAGCAATTGGTCATTACGCAACATTCCCTTTTCAATAATGTCGTTTATAAATGTTATTTTTGCGTAACATGTATACACTTACAAAAAACCATATTTACTCAACTAATTTACATCCGACAACATGAAAAAAATTTGTTTTGTATTAATTCTACTTTGGAATTATAGTATTTTATTTAGTCAAGCTTCCAAAGAAGTAATTGATGATATTCCTGCTAATCTTGCAGAAACCATTACCGTTGAAGATTTAACCAACCACCTGACTACCTTGGCATCAGATGAATTTGAGGGAAGAGAAACAGGAAGTGAAGGGAATCGAAAAGCACAAGAGTACATTTCTAATTATTTTAAAACAATAGGCTTACCAACTATAGGATCCAATAATTCTTACTATCAACCTGTCATGTTTACCTGGACTCAATGGAAGGAAGCAGCTATCTATATCAATGGTGATAAACCAAGCGATCGATACAAACACCTTTGGGAATTTCTTTCTTTTCCAAATAGAAATGCTGATATGCCTTCATTGGAAACTAATGAAGTGATATTCCTTGGATATGGAATTGATGATCCTAAATATAGTGATTATGGAAATAAAGATTTGAAGGGAAAAGTAATCATGGTGTATCAAGGAGAACCTTTAACCAAAAAAGGTAACTCAAGAATTACAGGAACACCTGCACCTTCTGAATGGACTACAAATTGGGAAAAGAAATTAAAAGCCGCTCACAAAAAAGGAGTGAAAGCAGTTCTATTCATTGAGAATAATTTACAAAAAGAAATTAGCGAAAATAGAAGATTTTTAGTTGGGCCTAAAATGACTTTGGGAGAGCAGGTTGATCCTAGTGAAGTGTATGCTAATAGCTGTTATATTTCTACCAATATTGCGCAAGCGATTATTGGTAAAAAACTTAAAAAGGTAAAAAAGGCAAGAAAGAAGATTAAGAAAAGAGGGAAATCTCGAAGCGTATCTTTACCAGTTGATTTTAAATTGATTCAGAAAAAAAATGTTCGAACACTTGAAGGAAATAATGTTTTAGGATTTATAGAAGGAAGTGATCCAAAACTAAAAGAAGAAGTCGTAGTCGTTACCGCTCATTACGATCATTTAGGAAAAAGAGGAGATGATGTTTATAATGGAGCTGATGATAATGGTTCAGGGACAAGTACAGTTTTGGAAGTGGCTCAGGCTTTCTCTGAAGCTAAAAAACAAGGTCAAGGACCAAGAAGAAGTGTACTTTGTATGTTGGTTACAGGAGAGGAGAAAGGGTTATTAGGTTCGCAGTTTTATGCTGAGAATCCAATCTTCCCAATTGAAAACACAGTTGCCAATGTTAATGTTGATATGGTAGGAAGAGTAGATAAAAAGTATGCTGACAATCCAAACTATGTTTATGTGATTGGTTCTGATCGTTTGAGTACAGAATTACATGACATCAATGAAAATGCAAATAGCAAATACACGAATTTAGTTTTGGATTATACTTATAATGAAGATGATGATCCGAATCGATATTACTACCGTTCTGATCATTATAATTTTGCGGAGAAAGGTATTCCTGCTATCTTTTATTTCAATGGTACTCATGCTGACTATCATAGAACTTCAGATACTGTTGAAAAAATTAATTTTGAAAAAATGGCGATTATTGGAAAATTAGTTTTTCATACCGCATGGCAATTAGCCAATCAAGATAAGCGAATTGAAGTAAATGTAACGGGGAGGAATTAAGACGGTCGCTTCGCTTGACGGTGGACGGTGGACGGTCGTTCACTTCGTTCTCTTGACGGCCCGAATATTATTTGATAAATAATAAAAAATGAGCTTCAGTTATAAAAACCTGAAGCTCATTTTTGTTTATTCAAAATATTTTGAACCCGTCAAGAGAACAAAGTGAACGACCGTCCACCGTCAAGCGCAGCGACCGTCCACCATAAAAAAAAGCGCCACAAGTAAACTTGGACGCTCTTTTCTTTTCATTAGATTTATATGAGACCGAAGACAGGACTGATAAACAGTCATCTTGGTATAAGGCAAAAAAAAGTGAGTTAAGAGACCAACCTTACCCCCCAATAAGCCGGCTCCACTCACTTAGTTTAAGGTCACTTCTGACCCTAAAGATCTTTGCATAAATAATTCCTTCTGTTCGATAGTGTTATAGTGTTCTTTCCTGTACGGGGGTACTCGGGAGGAATCTTGCAAAGTATCTATCTTAAATTCCCACGACAAGGGAATATTTTTTCAAAATGAGTGAGAAGGGAGACCGATCTTACCCCCCAATAGAATCGGTCTCTCTCACTCTTTATAAAGTCCCTTCGGACTCTATATCTTTATATTCAAATCAACATTTTACTGTTGATGAATTAAATCACATCTGTAACATACTTGTGGGAGGATTTAAAATGGGAGGTTGTATTTGATTATTAAAAAGGATGTTTATTTCCTTATTTAACTTCTCAATTACATTAAAGATAATTCCAATAACTGTGCCAGTTGAGTTTTTATAACAAAACATTTTCATTTTTTATTTTCTAAAAAAGAAAACTTCTTTGCAGTTATTTTTCCCTCCTAATTTTCAATTTTTTTTACTTTATCAACTTTACGATAAAGTGTTTCTCAAGTACATTTAACCCTTTTGCAATTTTGAAGCCACAACGAGCCAATTCATTTTTTTTCAATAGAAAATTGTGACACGAGAAAAATTCACATATTATTTTTTTTATTATTTTGAATAGGAAAACTGCACTTTTGACCTTTTTGGTAAAAATCTAATAGTGACAAGGGTTTGGAGTGGCTATTTGTGCGTCAAATTGGCAGATTTTCAGGCATGGCACATGGTTTGGAAAGAGGTAAAATGTATATTTTCAATTAGTATTTTTTTTTGAAAAAAATTATAAAATTTATTGAAATGGACGAATTTGGTTATTTTATATATCAATAAATGTCCTTTTCGCTATAAAAATCAAAAACAACGAACTATGCAAAAAGGTAGTATTTCAGTACAAACGGAAAACATCTTTCCTATTATCAAACAATTTCTCTATTCGGATCAAGAGATATTTTTAAGAGAACTCGTTTCTAACGCTGTAGATGCCACTTCGAAATTAAAAACACTCGCAGCTCGTGGCGATATCAAAGGCGATATCGGAGACATAACAATTGAAGTTTCTGTAGATAAGGAGAATAAGACAATCACGATTGCTGATAAGGGAATAGGAATGACAGAAGATGAGGTGATGAAATATTTGAATCAAGTCGCTTTTTCGAGTGCTACGGAATTTTTAGAAAAATATAAAAACGAAAGTACTATCATTGGACACTTTGGTTTAGGTTTCTATTCTGCATTTATGGTGGCTGATAAGGTGGAAGTAATCACACGGTCTTATAAAAAAAATAAAAAAGGAACGACTTGGACTTGTGAAGGTGATCCTGAATACACCATAGATAAGAATGATAGAAAAGATAGAGGTACGACTATCGTACTTCATGTAAGCGAGGACAGTACAGAATTTTTGGATGAAGGTCGTATTGAAGGACTATTAACAAAATACTGTAAATTCCTTCCTGTAGAAATTAAGTTTGGAACAAAAACTGAAACTTCTTTTGAAGGAGAAGGAGAGGATCAAAAAGAAATCAAAACGGAAATTGATAACATCATCAATAATCCGAATCCTATATGGAAGAAGAAAGCTTCTAAATTAAAAGAAGAGGATTATAAAAAATTCTACAACGAATTATATCCTTATAGTACACCTCCAATGTTTTGGATTCATTTGGATATTGATTTCCCATTTAATTTGACGGGGATTCTTTATTTTCCAAAACTAGGAAACTCAATCGAAGTTCAAAAAAATAAGATTCAGTTATACTCGAACCAAGTTTATGTTACTGATGATGTAAAAGAGATTGTACCTGAGTTTTTGACTTTATTACATGGAGTGATTGATTCTCCAGATATTCCTTTAAATGTTTCTAGAAGTTATTTGCAGAGTGATGCAAATGTGAAAAAAATTACAGGATACATCACTAAGAAAGTTGCAGATAAATTGGCAAGTCTGTTCAAAAAGAAAAGAGAGGACTTTGAAAGCAAATGGAATGACTTAGGAGTATTTGTAAAATATGGAATGTTGTCTGAAGAAAAATTCCATAAGAAAGCGGAGAAATTTGTTTTACTAAAAGATGTAGATGGAAAATTAAACACTATTGAGGAATTCAAAGAAAGAATCAAAGCGACTCAAACAGACAAACATGATAAGTTGGTTATGATTTATACTAACAATCCTTCGGGGACTGATAGTTATATTGAAGCAGCTAAAAATAAAGGTTACCAGGTATTAATGTTTGATAATGTAATTGATAATCATTTTATGCAGCATATGGAAACAAAGGTAGGCGGAATTACTTTTGTTCGAGTTGATTCTGATACGGTGGACAATTTGGTGCAAAAAGATGAAACGACGGAATCTGTTTTAAGTGAAAAGGAGCAGGAGAAGGTGAAAACTTTATTTGAAAGTAAAGTAACTCAAGCAGGTGCGACCATTTCATTGAAGGCCTTGTCACCTGATGACCAACCAGTTCAAATTACTCGACCAGAGTTTATGAGAAGGATGAAAGAGATGCAAGCGATGCAAGGAATGAACTTTGGAGATTTTCCAGACAGTTACAATGTAGTGGTTAATTCGAATCACCCACTTATCGCTGAGAAATTATTAAAAATGCGAAGTGAAGAGAAGAAAGAGGATTTTGTAAATCACTTATATGACTTGGCTCGATTGAATCAAGGAATGTTGCAAGGAGCAGATTTGAGTGCATTTGTAAATAAGAGTTTGGAGTTTTTGAAGTAGTAAATTTCTTGAAAATAAACATATAAAAAGAGAGTCATTGAGTAATCAATGGCTCTCTTTTTATTTAGGACTAGGAAATAAATAATCTGCCCACCTGACGGCTTCTTTTCTTTGAATCTACCTTATTAGGTAGTTTTTATTTTTAAATCCAATAAACTAGGAAATAAGTTTTGTTCTCAATTCAATGACATTAATGCGGAATAGTTTTTGGATAAATTAAAATACAACACATATAATAATATTTACAATACAATTTAAACAAGCAAGATGGAAGTAAAAGAGCCCATTATTACTAACAACACTCTTCCATTTAAAGCCTTCTCTTCATTGTTTCAAAATATGTTTGATGCAATTGTTATCTACAATTATGAAACTGAGATGGTTAAAGATTGCAACCCTTCTTTTTTAACATTAATCAAATACGATAAGGAAAAGTTATTGTCCTTGAATCGGTTTGATCTAATGCCTCGATATTCTTCTCTGTATCCGAATATTGATATTCACCAAATTATAAAAAAAGATCATCGCTCAAAAGTTTTAGCAGGCGAAACAATTTATGCTACTGGCGAGTTCATAGATGGTACTGGTGGTAGTATTTTTGCAGAGTTTAATATTGTTCCTACAGGCAATGAAAAAGGAGAAGCGTTTGTGATTATTCATGATGTTACTAAAGATTTAGAAAATCAAAAAAAATTAAAAGAGAGTAAAGAAAAGTATCAGACAATTATTGATAATGCATGTGAGGCTATAATTTATTTCGATATACAAACTCAGCAGTTGATAGAATGTAATGAAGTGGTCTTGAAAATGTTTAGAGTTGCTAATAAGGAAGATTTAATTAATAAAAAACCTATTCATTTTTACGCAGATCGAAACGAAATGAACACCTTGAGGCCCGCTCATTTTTTTAAAACTTGTATTGTTCAGGCAATTAGAAATGAGAATTCATATAATGAATTCTTAGCAAAGAGAATGGATGGGACTAATTTCGTAGCAGAGATTACAACAGTTTGTATTAATAAGGGAAATGAAAAGAGAGAAGCAATATTCTTTATCAAGAATATTACAGAAAAATTTTATGCTCAGAAAGAACGAGATCAACTTTATCATGAGCAATCTCAGATTCTTGATTCTATGCCATTTCAATTTTCACATAAGGATCTAAAAAATAACATAATAAAGAGTAATAAGGCAACGAATGAGTTCTTATCTGGTTCTAGTGAATCTATTGTTGGAGAAAACGTTTCAAAGTTTCTTCCACCTGAAGTAGCAGAAAAAATACTTCAAGAAGAGTTGTCAATTGCAAAAACTAAGCAGCCTAAACTAAATATTGTTTTGGAAACCCAAAACGTGAAAAAAGAAAAAGTATGGGGACGAATAGATAAGGTTCCTTTGTTTGATAAAACAGGAGAGGTGAATGGAATTTTAACTTACCATGTAGATATCTCGGATTTAATAGAATTGCAAAAAAGAACTAAACAAAGTGAAAATAATTACAGGGCTTTATTTGACAATGCATTTGATGGGATTTTAGTTTATGATTGCTATGACAGAAAAAACATTAGATGTAATTTAAAACTAGCAGAGTATCTTTCCTCAAATACAGATGCTGTGCTTAAAACAAAATTAGAAGATTTTTCTCCTGAGTACCAAAGTAATGGAATGAAGTCAAGTCAGTTCTTTGAACAAATGATTAATAAGACAAAGAAGCGAGGATCTTATCATGCTGAATGGATTTTTGAAGAAAAAAATGGGGACAAATTAATTTCCGAAGTGAGTACCTATTTGATTCCTCAAGAAAATACTTGTCAAGTAGTTTTGATTTTTAAGGACATCACAGAGCAAAGAGAACAAGAGATAATTATAAAAAATAACGTTGTTGATCTCAATAAAAAAAATGTAGAATTACAAAAATATATTGAGTCAAATAATCAGTTAGAAAATTTTGCTGCGATAGCTTCACATGATTTACAAGCACCATTAAGAACCATCCACAGTTATACACAATTGCTGCAAAAAAGTATAGGAGAATCGGCAACTAATACACAAAAAGAATTTATGCATTTTATTACAAGTGCGACAGGTAATATGCGACATTTAATTCGAGACTTGAGAGCATTTTCAAAAGTGGATTCTACTAAGCTTCATATTCGTACAATCAATACTGGGTTTATGATAGAAGAAATTTTATCGGAATTAAAAGCTACCATTGATTATAAAAATGCAGTAGTAGAGTTTTCTAACGATCTAACTACAATAGTGGGAGATAGAATTAAATTAAAACAACTTTTTCAAAATTTGATTACCAATGCTTTAAAATATGTTGGGAAAGATATTACTCCTAATATTCAAATTATATTTGAGAATCAAGAAGGGCATTGGATTTTTAAAGTAAGGGATAATGGTATTGGTATTGCTTTAAAAAATCAGCAACGAATATTTCAATTATTTCAAAGATGCCATGCTTATGATGAGTTCACAGGAACAGGAATAGGATTATCACTTTGTAAGAAAGTAGTAGATCAGCACTTTGGAGAAATTGGAGTAGACTCAGATATAGGAAAGGGGAGTACATTTTATTTTTCTATTCCAAAAGATATAGAATTAAGGTTTCGAAAAATTATGTAAGCGTATTGTTACTGGAAATAAAGAAGGAGTTGCTAAATGTTAACAAGCTATTTGCAAATGGTTAACAACAATAAAAAAAGCGCATCAAGAAATAATTCTCGATGCGCTTTTTTTATCAACTATTTTCTTTAATAAAAGCTTCTACTAAATACTCAAGATTCCTTCGAGCCTGTTTATTTCTATTGTTTACAATTCGATTCAATTTATATTTTTCAATAGGATTTAATTTCTCTAGTTTTTCATCGAATGAAGAAGTCTTACTGAAAGAAATATGTTGGTCACTTGGCAAAATTACTGCGATTTTATGTTCTCTCAATAGGTAAGTTCCCTTTGAAACTAGAGGGTGATATTCATTCTTATATTCTGTGTTTTTTAATTTTTCAAATGGGAAATCATTAATCTGAGAATTAAGATTTTTTGATTCATCTAAAATATATTGAGTAACTAAATTTTTATTGAATATTCCATTTAATGATATAGGTATAGAATTAGGGCTTTTAAGCCTTGCAGAGACTAAACTAAGAATTTTCATTTTTTCTTGTTCCTTCTCTAAATCTTCTATTTCAAGAATTTTGAAAGCAATTTGAATGATTGATGACCTCAACTGATGATCTTTTTCATCTAGATCTTTTTTTAATAACCCGAGTGGAAATCGTGAATCAAATATTATAAATTTTTCAAAGTAATTCCATTTTAAATCATAATCTTCAGTTGCTAGTATCTTTTCAAAAAATTGTTGAATAGGTTTAGGCAAATCAGGTATTTTTAACCTTTGATTGATTAAGGTATTTACTTTAATGTTGCGGTGTACTTTTTCCCTTTGTTCTGAATTAGGAATTTCATTTGGAGATGGAAGCTTTCCAAAAAAATCACCTCTTGCTTCATGTAACATTATCCATTTCTTCATTGTCTTTTGGGTTCTTTGTCTATCATAAATCAAATTTTTGAAGGAATCGTATTTGTAGCTATCATGTAACTCTAAACGGATTTTATCATCGTACCAGACATAACCAATTTTCATTTCTTGATTGTAGCCATCCAAATAAAATCTCTCTCCTTTTTTATTTAAAATAAATTTCTTTTCAAGAGTAATACCTTCTTTTGCAAAAACCTTATCAACTAGATTGGTTGCTTCTCTTCTAGGGATTTTTTGACAATTTGGGGGAATAAAACCACATAGGCAGGATTCACAACAGATACACCTTTTATAATTTTTAAAATCAAAAGGGGCATTTAAATCTTCATTTGTAAGTTCTTTTAATGGTGAAATAAAATCACTTTCACCACTCCAAAAAACATCAAAAAATAAATAAGACAATAAAATAAAAAGAAGTAGGAACAATATTTTTTTGAAAAACATAGCTTGTATTTTTTATAAAAAAATTAAAGATGTGAAGAAAACTCCTTGAAGGATTAAGGAATTTCAATTGTTGAAGAAACGTGAAGGATTGTAAATATAAAGAGTATTTCTAAAATAAAAAAAGCGCATCAAGAAACTCTCGATGCGCTTTTTCATATTCCCCTTTAGGGGTTACTAAACCGATTTCTCCGATCCTAAAACAGACCCCACATAACTTCTATTCATCATTGCGATATTTGTAATAGAAATTTCTTTTGGACATTCCGCCTCACATGCACCAGTATTCGAACACATTCCAAAACCTTCCAAATCCATTTGCTTCACCATTGATTGTACTCTTAAAGTGTGCTCCACTTCTCCTTGCGGCATTGTACCCAAGTGAGCAACTTTTGCAGCAGTAAATAACATGGCACTTGCATTTGGACAAGCCGCAACACATGCACCACACCCGATACATTCCGCAGCATCCATCGCACGAGCCGATCTATCTTTTTCGATAGCAATTGCATTACCATCTTGAGCCTGACCTGTGTTTACAGAAATATATCCACCTGACTGAATGATTCGATCAAATGCAGAACGATCAACTACCAAGTCTTTAATTACAGGAAATGCTTTTGCTCTCCAAGGTTCTACAAAAATCGTATCACCATCGTTAAATGACCGCATGTGCAACTGGCAAGTTGTCGTACCTGACTGAGGCCCATGAGGTTGACCATTGATGACCATATTACAAGACCCACAAATCCCTTCTCTACAATCATGTTCAAATGCAACTGGTGTTTTCTTTTCAGAAACTAAAGACTCATTCAAGACATCGAACATTTCCAAAAATGACATATGCTCATCTGCCTCAACCGTATGATCTTCTAAATATCCTTTCGAGTCATTATCTCTTTGTCTCCAAACTTTTAAGTGAATTTTCATATCAAAATTATTTTAAAACAAGTTGTAATTATAAAATTCCAACCTGCAAGTTTTTTAAATAAAATTTCAAATCACCGTTATTGGTTAACCATTCACAGTTAACCGTTCACAGTTAAAATGTTATTTATAAGATCGAGTTTTTAATTCAATGTCTTTAAATTCTAATTGCTCTTTATGAACTCTTGGTTCTGTTTCATCCCATTCCCAAGCAGCAACGTAAGCGTAGTCTTCGTCATTTCTTTTTGCCTCACCTTCAGGAGTTGCATACTCTTCACGGAAGTGACCACCACAACTTTCGTTTCTATCCAAAGCATCCATCATCATCACTTCACCTAATTCTAAAAAGTCAGCTACTCGACCTGCCTTTTCCAATTCAGGATTAAACTCTCCGACTTCACCTGGAACAAAAACATCATTGTAAAATTCTGCTCTCAAATCTCTAATCATTTGACGACCTTTTTTCAAGCCTTCAGCATTTCGAGACATCCCGCAGTATTCCCACATGATCTTTCCAAGACGACGGTGGAAACTTTCAACAGATTGATTTCCTTTGATATTAATTAATCGATCCAAATTCGCTTGAGTCGCTTTTTCTGCTTCCATAAATTCAGGAGCATCAGGATCAATTTTTGGCGTTCTAATTTCTTTGGATAAAAATGTACCAATCGTATAAGGAATCACAAAGTACCCATCAGCCAATCCTTGCATCAATGCAGATGCACCCAATCGGTTCGCACCATGATCTGAGAAGTTTGCTTCTCCAAGGCAGAACAAGCCTGGAATATTTGTTTCCAAATGATAATCAACCCACATGCCACCCATTGTATAATGCACAGCAGGGTAAATTTTCATTGGCGTTTTATATGGATTGTCCGCAGTAATTTTTTCATACATTTGGAAAAGGTTACCATATTTTTCTTTTATAACTGCTTCTCCTAATTCAATGATTTTATCTTCACTTGGATTTTGAATACCTTTTGAGATTGCAGAAGATTTTCCATAACGCTGAATCGCAGCAGCAAAATCTAGGAACACCGCAAGACCAGTTTTACTTACACCTTTACCTTCATCGCAAGCTACCTTTGCAGCACGTGAAGCAACATCACGAGGAACTAAGTTTCCGAAAGCAGGGTAACGTCTCTCTAAGTAATAATCTCTTTCTTCTTCTGGAATATCCAATGCTGTTTTTTCACCACGTTGAATTGCTTGAGCATCTTCCACTTTATTGGGTACCCAAACCCGACCATCATTTCTCAATGACTCAGACATCAAAGTCAACTTAGATTGGTACTCACCTGATACGGGAATACAAGTTGGGTGAATTTGAGTGTAGCAAGGATTTGCCATCAAAGCTCCTTTTTTTACAGCTCTCCAAGCAGCAGTTACATTGGAACCCATCGCATTCGTAGAAAGGTAAAATACATTTCCATAACCACCAGTTGCAAGAACTACAGAGTGTGCTGCAAATCTTTCTAACTTTCCAGTTAATAAGTTACGTGCAATAATTCCTCTGGCTTTACCATCTATTTTTACCAAATCCAACATCTCATGTCGGTTGTACATTTCGACATTTCCCAAAGAAATTTGACGAGACAATGCTTGGTAAGCACCCAACAATAATTGTTGTCCCGTTTGACCTCTTGCATAAAATGTTCTCGATACTTGTACTCCTCCAAAAGAACGATTGGCTAAAAGTCCTCCGTACTCTCTTGCAAAAGGAACACCTTGAGCCACACATTGGTCAATGATATTTCGACTCACTTCGGCGAGGCGGTGAACATTTGATTCACGACTTCGGTAATCACCACCTTTTACAGTATCGTAAAATAATCGGTAAACGGAGTCACCATCGTTTTGATAATTTTTTGCAGCATTGATACCACCTTGTGCAGCGATACTGTGTGCCCGACGAGGACTATCGTGGAAAGTGAAACATTTTACATTATATCCCAACTCCCCCATCGTGGCAGCAGCAGATGCTCCAGCCAAACCAGTTCCAACTACGATGACTTCAATTCGTCTTTTATTATTTGGAGCAACAAGGTTCATCGTACCTCTGTACTTTTCCCATTTAGTTGCTAAAGGTCCTTCTGGTGTATTTGATTTAAGTTCCATAATTTTCAAATGATATATAGTTAAATGATTAGTTAATTTTTTTATTGAAAAATAACAATCAATTTACATTTCTAGTGAAAAAGAAAACAATAGGAATAATTGCGAAGCCAAGAGGTATAAGAATAGAATATCCTAAACCTAATGCTTTGATGATAGGAGTGTATTTTTTATGATTCAAC
>CAKZSH010000203.1 GCA_937918905.1 uncultured Saprospiraceae bacterium | reverse complement strand
AAAGAGTGAAAAATAACCTAAAAATAAGTATTGAGGTAGATTTTCTACCTCAATATTATAACCATGAAACTCATTTTTTTATTTCATAGAATTGTTGAGCATGATTTTTTAAATAAAATCATGCTTTTTTTTGTTTTTTTTTAAGTGTTTTTTGTTGAAAATAATTCACAAAATACATTATTTTAAATTGCTGCTTTTTAAACGGATTAAATCATAAATAATTGATTATCAGTAAGTTGTGGTTTTGAAGCATATAATTAATTTGATTAAAATTTTTCACAATTAAATAAAAAATAAATTTTTAATCTTCACAATACCCTGTTTTTGTCTTTGTCTACGGGTGATATCGCCCCTATATTTACATTGTAATTAATGAGGAGGTAATGATTAAAGCGGAAGAAAGGATTACATCTCGATAAAGATCGAGACCTGCCGACTGAAAAGAAGGCAACATCAAACTTGGATATGTTCATGGGATTATAATTTGCATCGTAGCGAGTCGTATTTCTTCAAAAAAGTACGACTTGCTATGCAAATATTTTTTTCCCCACATAATAAATGAAGTATTAAAATAGTTTATTAAGTGTTCAGTTTGAAAATACGATTAAAGAGCTAGTCAAATAGCTTAAAGAATATATGTTCATGGGATTATAATTTGTTGTGGTTAGTCGCGTATTACAAATACGCGACTTTCTATTTTTTTAGGGCAATCCCTCCAATAAAAAAAGGAAGTCATTCGTACGAATGACTTCCTTTTTTTATTGGAATATCGAACAAGGAACAAAGAATGTCGAAGTATTGACGAATACTTGTGAGTTGTACTAATCAACGTTATTCGTCAAACTTCTCAAATTCTTAGCGTAGCGTTCCTTGTTCGATATTCGATATTCAAAAAGCTTTGCGCATTTTTTCTTAACAGTCTTAATCACCAATAACTACTTCACCTCATCCGAAATATATTTCAAACAATACTTTTGCAAATCCACTTCTTCCGTAGCTTCATCAAATAAAAATAATACATAGACCATTCCTTCCCCTTCTTTATATAAAGAAAGCATCTTACAATGTTTCTTTGTTGAAAATAAATCTTTAGGAGTAAAAAAAGTAATCAAACCCCAATCCGCATTGTATTCAGTTAAATCTTTTTTTGACATTTCGTGCATCACCATTTTGGTATCTTGTTCATTTGTGGCAATAGAAACTGCCATTGAAGTGGCTTGCATATGTGGAAATTGGTTTGGAATAGCTTCAGGTTTTAGAGCAAACTGAATTTCCATATCTGCTTTTTTTGCTTTGATAGCAAAATCTGATTTTAAAATAATATTTTTCTTAGTTCTTGTTTTTTTATATCGAGCTTCAAGAGGTTGCAAAAACTCCAATTGCATGGTCTCCATTTTTTCTTGAAAATCATCAGATAATTTTACCTGTGCATTTATAGAAACAGAAAAAAATATGAGAATAGAAATAAAGCTTAAAATATTTTTCATGATAAAAAATTGTTAAGTTTGAATAGTGATTTGGGATTAACCGATTTGTAACCGCCAACTTCAGTTGGCAGGTTGTCTCAAAGCAGTTGTTAATTATTTAATTACAATGAGTATCCCCTATTTTAAAACAACCTGCCAACTGAAGTTGGCGGTTACAAAACACCTTCCCCTTTTACAACATATCGAAATTAACGAAAAAACAATCCATCAATGAAAAACTATCGAATTTTAACTTTCTTGCTAGTCCTTATTTTTTTCTTTGGATGTGAAACTAATCCACAATCGGAAGAAGATACCCTTAGAAAAAAGGCAAACGAAATCGCTCAAAAATATATCATCACCGACGGTCATGTTGATTTACCTTATCGCCTTGATGTTCGAAATTTTAAATTGACCAAAGAATTTATTGGAATTCCAATTGAGACTGACAAAGGAGATTTTGATTATAAAAGAGCGAAGCAAGGAGGTTTGGATGCACCGTTTATGTCCATTTATGTTCCAGCAAGTTTTCAAGAAGATGGAGGTGCAAAAGTTTTTGCAGACTCTTTGATTGATATGGTTACTGGAATTATTGATGCACATCCTGATAAATTTGCACGAGGTAATTCGCCTGCGGAATGTGAAGCAAATTTTAAAAAAGGAATTCTCTCTTTACCTATGGGTATGGAAAATGGCGCACCCATCGAAGACGACCTTGCCAATGTTGAATATTTTCATCAACGTGGGATTCGCTACATCACTTTGACACATTCTAAAGTCAATCAAATTTGCGATTCCTCCTATGATACCATTCGTACTTGGAATGGTTTAAGTCCTTTCGGAGTTGAGGTCGTTGAAGAAATGAATCGGGTAGGAATCATGGTGGATATTTCACATGTGAGTGATAGTACATTTTATCAAGTGATGAAATTATCCAAAGCACCTTGTATTGCATCACATTCGAGTTGTCGAAAATTTGTTCCAGGGTTTGAAAGAAACATGGATGACGATATGATAAAATTATTAGGAGAAAAAAATGGAGTGATGTGTATTAATTTTGGTTCAACATTCATTGATGGAGATCTTCGAAAAACCCGTGATGAAAACAGAGCCAAACTTTCAGAAATTTTAGCAGAGAAAGATTTAGAATTTGGAGATGAGGCTGCAAAACCCATCATTGAACAGTTTAGAAAAGACAATCCAAGTCTTTTTTCAGATGTAGAAATGGTTGCCAATCATATTGACCATGTGGTAAAAATAGCAGGTGTCGATCATGTTGGATTTGGTTCTGACTTCGATGGAGTAGGGGATAGTTTACCAGTTGGATTGAAGGATGTTTCTCAATTCCCAAATTTGATTTATGTGCTTTTGCAAAGAGGCTATTCGGAAGAAGACATTGCAAAGATTTGTTATAAAAATGTTTTTAGAGTATGGAAAGATGTGGAAGATGTTGCTAAGAATTAAATCGAAAAGTGTTATTTGAAGAAGGGAACAATAGAACAAGGATTTATGATTTGAGAAGTTTGTCTAATAATTTTGAGGGATTGTTCATGAATGTGTTTCTTTGAGCTTGTTCTTCTTAGCCGTCGGATTTACATCCGACGGCTAAGAAGAAAATTAATAGACACCGTTAAATAAACACCCCCAATTTTGATTTTATTTTCGCCGAATTTCGGAAAACTTCTCAAATCATAAATCCTTGTTCTATTGTTCCCTTTTTCAAATAACGTTATTCGATTGAATTATGCAAAGCAACCCCACCTCTCAATTGAAATTAAATATTTACAACTAAATGCCCCTTCATCTGTTATCTTTGATGTGAAAAATATCAATATAACAATGACAAAATCCATCGACTCTTCCCCTTCCATTCGACAAAAAGTAGAAGCCCTCTTAGAAGCTTTATGCAATGGCCTCTACGAACGAGAAGAACCCGTCCATCTTTCATTATTAGCTTCCATTGCGGGAGAAAGTATCTTTTTATTGGGGCCTCCAGGAGTAGGTAAAAGCCTGATAGCCAGACGGTTAAAGTACGCTTTCCGTGATGGCGTCTCATTCGAATATCTAATGAGTAAGTTCAGTACACCTGATGAGGTCTTTGGCCCAGTCTCCATAAAAAAACTTAAAGAAGAAGATAAATACGAACGATTGACAGATCGTTATTTGCCAGGTGCAAATATCGTTTTCCTAGATGAAATTTGGAAAGCAGGGCCAGCCATTCAAAATGCACTCCTGACTATCTTAAATGAAAAAATATATCGGAATGGCGAAGAAGATTTAAAAGTGGAGATCCGAGGTATTATTACTGCATCTAATGAGTTACCTCCTAAAAGTACCAATCTTGCACCTATCTGGGATCGTTTTCTTTTACGTTTGGAAATGGGAAATATCAAGCAATTTCAGAATTTTTTGGATATGATTACTGATGTCAAAGACGTGTACGAAGATGATATTCCTGATAATTTAAAGTTGAGTAATGAAGAACTTGATCAATGGAATACACAAATTGATCAAATCGAAATTGGCCCTGAAGTTTTAAATACCATTCAATTAGTCAAAGTAAAACTGGCTGAACAGAATGCTCGAACGACAGGAGGTGAACCCATCATTGTTCATGATCGGCGTTGGAAAAAAATCATTCGATTATTGAGAACTGCTGCATTTTTAAATGGTCGAACTAATGTGGATTTGATGGATTGTTTTCTGATGTATCATTGCCTTTGGGGAAGCCCTTCTCAAAAAATAAAAATCCGAGAAATTCTAACTGATGCAGTTGCAAAACATGGTTACACCATGGCCGTTAATTTGACCATGCTTAAAAAAGAAGTCAAAGAATTTCAACAAGAGGTGGAGAAAGAAATCAAAATTACCCACACCGTTAATGAAGAACAATTGATGTCCATCGACGATGAATATTTTCAATTAGAAAAAGAAGACAGCAAGTTTCAAGGCGTTTTTGTCACCATCAAACAATATCGACAATTAACGATTGAAGGAGAATCTGTTATTAATTTTTATGATGAAAATAAAAATTTAGTAAATCGAATTCGTACTTCAAAAGGAAAACAAAATCACACGATTGTAGTCAATCACGATTCCAAACAAAACATTTACAAATTGACTACAAAGCTAACTGATAAGCCAGAAGTTATCATGAAAGCACCTCATGAATTTTTACAAAAACATTGGGATGAACGCTATCAAAAGTTAACGGCATTTATCGAAAAACAAATTCAAAACATGTCTGAAAATACGCCGAAAGAAATGGATAGTTTGGATAAAAATTTATTTGTGGAAGCGGACTTCGCAGAGATTGTAAAAAAGAATTTTGAAGAAGTGGAATCGAGTTTAAAGAATTTAAAATTGCAGTTGGAGAAGTTGCAGTTTTCTTATACGCATGTTTAGGACGGTAGACGGTCGCTTTGCTTGACGGTAGACGGTGGACGGTCGTTCACTTTGTTCTCTTGACGATACGAAATAATTTATTTTCAAAAATATTGTGACCCGTCAAGAGAACGAAGTGAACGACCGTCCACCGTCTACCGTCAAGCGAAGCGGCCGTCCACCGTCTACCGTAAAATAAAAAAAATGACCAAAGATTTAGAAAAAGAACTGGAGCAAGAATTTAATCGGTTTATCGAGTTTGGCAACTTACTGGATAAAAAAATGCGTACCTACCTTATCCAATATTTACAAAATAAATTTAATCCAGACGAACATATCATCCCTGAACTCAATGACCAATATTATGAATATTTCCGAAAAGCATTAGATGAAATTTTTCTAATCGACGGCCTTCTTGACATTACAAAACTCAATAATAAAATTAGAAAACAAGTCGTCCTAGATACCCTCTATTGGTTACGAAAAACATATAAAAAAATAAGAACTAAAAATCCTTATGAAAATGAACAACAACGATTAGAAGGGTGGGGAGTCACTCCTATGAAAGCATTTGTAAATCGCTGGAATGCCCTACCTGCTTACCTTAGTAGTGTGTACACGCGAGATCAAATTGATACTTATTTTTTTACTGAAAAATTTAAAACACTTATTGCAGCTCAACCGATAGAAGAAATTCCTCCTGATCGTATTGAAAAAATAGAAGTTATTCTGCATGATGCTCTGGCACAATGGGATGCTTTGCTGTATGCAAAAATCTTGGATTTTCAAATGTCGAAATTTGAAGAAGAACAAGAATCGTATGTGGACTTTATGGATAAAAAAGTAAAAGAATATTCAAAGCTAAGAGAATTTTTAAATCCCTTTACAGATTATTTTGGATGGGATTTATCTCGAAAATTATGGCAAGAAACTTCTTTTGATATTTTGAATCATTATGATGATTTATTGCAAAATGAACAATCGATAAAAGAGTTGACTGACATTTTAGGAAATATGCGTGAAGCAGAAATTGAAATCGAAGAAGAGGAATTTGAAAAAACAATTATTCGCCAAGAGTGGGTGGTGGATGAATCACAACGAACCGAAATAGTTGGTGTTCATGAAAGTGATGACCTTAATCATATGCTAACCTCAGAAGCAGGATTGCTAGGCAATGCAGATACTGAATTATTATTTCTTAAAAAATATGTTGATAAAAAATTAATGACTTTTCGTTATGAAGATAAAAAATTGATTCAAAGCGAAGATCATTTTACAGAAATCAATCAACGGATTAATCAAAAAGAAAAAGGCCCATTTATCATTTGTATTGATACGAGTGAAAGTATGGAAGGTCGCCCAGAACAGATTGCAAAAGTATTGTCATTAGGAATTCTGAAAATGGCGATGAATCAAGATCGTAAAGCTTACCTCATTAATTTTTCTACGGGTATTCAAACATTAGATTTACATGATATCGCAAATAGCATCAATGAAATTGTTAATTTTTTACAAATGTCATTTTATGGAGGAACGGATGCGACACTTGCTATTTATGAAGCACTCCAACAACTCGGTACTCATGATTATGAGGATGCAGATATTTTAATGGTCTCCGATTTTATTATGCACAAATTGGATGACGATGTATTTCAACAAATTCGTTTTTACCAACAAAATAAAAATACCCAATTTCATTGTTTGACTTTAGGCGAACATGCTAACTCTGAATTGGTTAATATTTTTGATACGAATTGGGTGTACAACCCGAAGGAAAAAGGAATTATTAAAGCTTTGACAAAAGGGTTTCAGGATATTAAGGAGAGGTATTGATTGAGTTCTCTGTGAAACTCTGTGAAATCTCTGTGTACCTCTGTGCAACAACTCATATTATAAGTTACACAGAGTCGCACGGAGGACTCACAGAGTTTCACAGAGAACTCAATAACATTTTCCTAAACGAAAGACAAGCCACCCACAAACTGTGGATGACTTGTAATTCTAACTATTAACATAAAATTTTAAAAGCAGATTAATCTACTTTTGTAAATCTTGTGGAGTATAATCTTTGATTTTGTTGATAATAAGATATCAAATAAGTGCCTTGTGCGATGTCCGTCAAATCTAAGGTAGAAATTGAATTGCCAGTTGGTTGTATCCTTTTTACTATCTGACCATACATATTGATAATTTCAATAAAGCCATTACCACTTTCCGTTGGCATATTAATTTTTACATTTAGATTGGTAGTGACAGGATTAGGATAAACTGAAAAGACATCAAATCCTTCTGTAACCCTAACTGAAGCAATATCTGAATATTCAAAATCGCCATTGAAATCAACTTGCTTTAAACGGTAGTAGTTAAATCCAAAATAAGGATTCTCATCCTGATAAGAATAAGTTACTAATTCATTGGTAGTTCCCTTACCTTCCAAAGTTGTGATAGGCCTAAAATTACTACCATCTTCCGACACTTCAACTTCGAAGTAGTCATTATCGATTTCACTTTCGGTTGCCCATTTTAACAATACATTTCCATCTTTTTGATCTGTAGCTTCAAAGTAAATTAATTTTACAGGAAGGGGTGAGGGATGAATAGTAATGGTGAACGTGGATGTTTCAACGCATCCATATTGATTAGTTACTGTGAGCGTAACTGTGTAAATTCCTGGGGCATTATAGGAGTAAGTACAATTTTGTGTATTACAAGTAGTACCATTACCAAAATTCCATAAGTAAGTACTATTATTTGAAAAAGCGGAATTAAAAACCAGCATATCAAATTGTGTAGCATTGGTAACATTATAAGTAATGTTAGCAATTGCATTTGGAACAATAGTAATCGTAATAATATTTGTTTCCAAATATTGATCGGTAGAACCCAATGGTCTGACACATCTGATAAATTGAGTTTGATCGGCTAAAAAAGGAGGTTGATAAGTTGGCCCTGTCGCACCTGGAATTACATTCCAAGAATTTAAACTAGGGTTGCCTGGTACAAGTTGCATCCACATGTATTGGTAAGGTCCGGGGAAATTTGGTGCTTGAGTTTCGACTATGGGATCAGGTAGATCTCCAAAGCACACGGTTTGATTTTGACTAATTGTTCCACCTTGGGTGAAAAATGAGTTTGAAGAAATGGGTGCTCCTTGAGTACTAAGGGCAAACGAATAGCAAAGGAAAATAACGAGTATTCTCCTACAAAGGGTGTAAGAATGATTCATGCTAAAATCGGGTTTTTATTAATTAATAATTAGTTAAAAAAATGCTTTTGTAAATATAATGTTACATAAAAACAATAAACGTCCAGTTCCAATGTTATCATTTGATAAAATTGAAAGAAGTATAAACCAAAAAATTTATACTTTATTTTATGATAAAGTATAAGTTGTTGATTGTCAATTTGTTAAGGATAAATGTTAATAGCTGTGATAAGTTAAAATATCACTTGGTTAATTGAGTGATTATAGTTTTGTGTGGGTCAAAAACTGAAAAATGGAAATCTCAATATTTAGATTAAGGTAAGTTTTAAGGGGAATATTGAGATAGTTATTCCTTGTTTAGCAAAATCAAATATCTATAAAAAGGATCAAGTATGCAAGTTAAAATATAGAAAAAGTTAAAACTTTAATTTTTAGATAAGTTAAATATTAATTTGAATAAAGCATTAATTCTTCTGTGTTAAATAGAATAGGTTTCTCGAAATGAAGTCCAATTTTTTCTAAAAGTTTTTGAGAGTTTTTGTTTTCAAATGTAGTGATAGCTGTAACTCGTTCAATTTCTAACACTTCAATTGCATAATCTAAAATTGCTGATGCTGCTTCGAATGCATAACCTTTTCCAGAGTGTTCAGGTAATAATGCGAAGCCAATATCAATGTCTTCTAGTTGAGGTCGATTGAATAATCCACTCATTCCCAAAATAGCACCATCGCTTTTTCTTTTTAATAAATAAGAACCGTAACCATGTTCTTTATAACTTTTAAGGTAGTGATTAGTAATATAATTTTTTGCATCTTCTATGGAGTTTACTCCTCGGTCACCTATGAATTCTAACCAGCCTTTTGAATTTAATAACTCAAAAATAAAAGGTGCGTCATCAAGATTTATTTCTCTAAGAATAAGTCGTTGTGTGTTAAGGATTTCTTTCATCTTGTTTTTAAATTATAACAATTTAACATCGCTTCACATTTGCCTAATTAACCAATAGCGAAGCGGCCAAATAAACTATTCAACCAATTTTTCAATAAAGCTCTGGATGTTTTAAGTGATGTTGAGTTTTATCTTGATAAGCTTTTGCAATACTTAGTAAAGTTGACTCCCCAAAAAGCTGTCCCGTAAAAGTAATACTAGAAGGCATTCCATTAGAGTTGAATCCGTTGGGGAGTACCACACATGGATGCCCCGTTAAATTAGTAGTACCCAAACTACTACTTGCCCAAGAAGGATGAACATACACATCAATATCTTTCATGACCTTTGCCATATCTTCAATAAGTTGAGTACGATGTCGATTGGCATTGATGTATTCTACCGCAGGGATTAGTCGAGCTTTTCTAAAAACATTTGGCCAAGCATTTCTAATTTGCCGAACCATTGTAGAGTCAAGATTGCTACGAGTAAGTTGGTCAAAAGCTGCCGCCGCTTCAGCTTCCAAAATAAAAGTAATGTCTTTTGTTTCAGGTAATTCGATTGGAATTAATTCGATTCCCATTGCTTGAAGATTTTTTAAAGCAATGGAATCTTGATTGTGAAAACTATAAGTTTGTTCAAAATCTTTTTTTACATAACCTACCCTTAATTTTTTCCAATCGAAATTAGCATCGTAATTAAAAGCAGCTTCGATAGTGGAAGCATCCTTTTCATCTTTTCCTCTTATGGCATCAAAAACAATGGAGCAATCCTCAACCGTACGAGCGATTGGCCCGATTTTATCCATGGACCAACTCAAAGCCATTGCTCCATATTTACTGACTCTTCCGAATGTAGGTCGCAAGCCAGTTGTGCCACAAATTGTAGATGGGGAAACGATAGAGCCAAGTGTCTCCGTACCAATGGCGAAAGGAACTAACCCTGCAGCAACTGCAGATGCTGATCCTGCTGATGAACCACTTGAACCAGTTTTGATATTCCAAGGATTTCGAGTTTGTCCTCCAAACCAAACATCTCCCCAAGCCAATGCACCCATACTTAATTTGGCAATCAATACTGCACCTGCTTCATTTAATTTTTGGATAACAGTAGCATCATAATCAATGATTTGATCTTTAAAAGGAACAGCACCCCAAGTCGTTTTATAATTTTTTACAGCCAACAAATCTTTTGCACCATAAGGTATACCATGTAAAAGACCTCGATATTTTCCTGCCTTAATTTCTTTATCGGCTTGGCGTGCCTGCTGCATCGCCAACTCTTCGGTAAAAGTTATAACACAATGTAAACGGGTATTTTCTTTTTTGAGTCGTTGAAGAAAAAAATTAGTTAAATCTACGGAAGTGATTTGTTGGGTTTTTATCAAATGAGCCAACTGACCAATAGAATAATATGCTAAATCATTTAAACTAGTGGGCATTTCGGTATTGCTGTAATCATCGAACTGAACAGGAGTTTGGGAGGTATTTAATCGGAAACCTTGAGGGAGTGGATTAAAAACTAATGCAGGGGAGACATGGTTGGGCAAATTAGATTCCCAATTTTTTTGAAAAGTTTTGACTTGATCTTCAAGGTCATCTTGCAGTAATTCAATTTCTTTTTCATCAAAATTCAGACCTGCAATGGAAACTGCATTCTTTATCATATCCTTAGTAAATGCTGGACGAACTATGGTAAAACTTACCATTGCACCAACACTAAAACTAATTAAAATGACTGAAAGAATGGTCTGGTTGTTTTTTGAAAAAAAACGCTTCATAGTAATTGTAATTTAATTGTTCTCTCAAAATTACTTAGGAATGGAAAGAAACAAGAATTTTTTTCATCAAAAAAAAGTCAAAATATAGACTTGTATTCAACTTTTTTTAACTTGAGTTTTGTATTTGTACACGAGCCAAGGTCTGACCTGAAAAGTCAGGCTTTGACTTATGACGGTCTATTTTTCGTTACACAATACTCACTACCCTTTTTGAATAACGAATATCGAACAAGGAACGCTACGCTAAGGAATTAAGAAGTTTGACGAGTTATCGTACTCACCGTTATTCGTCAAACTTCTTAATTCCTTGTTCGATATTCGTTATTCAGTTCATCTACTTAAAAAATTACAACATTACATTTACGTAAAAAAAAGTCAAGTTCTGGAAGGACTAAATTCGTAAATCCTTTTACTCTTTAATGGCTATGTCCCTCATGATTATGTCCACTATGATCGTGTCCATCATGGTTATGACCATCACCATCTTTCTTTTTGTAATTTTCATTGGCGACATAGTCCATCTCACAGTCAGGACAAGTACCCATTTTATCGCTTCCACTACCAGGACAATGCATAGGGCAAATGTATGCTGAAGTGTACTCAGGGCCATTTTTAGAAACTTTGTCACTACTTCCACTACCACAAGACATCATAAATGCTGCAAAGGTTAGGAATAAAATAGGGAGTGCAAATTTAAAATTTTTCATATTTGGGTAATTTTTAATTAATTAATATTTCCAAAAAGCAGTTTTAATTATAGAACTTTTATCATCTGCTTCTGTCCATGCAAATATAACTTTATCTTTTGTTTTTTCTATTTGAGGGAAACCACTTTTGCGAGAATCGCTTGTTTTTGAAATGGTTTTGCTATCGCTTTTTATTCCATTGGAATTTACAGCAATTAATTTAATATCAGTTCCTTCCGATGTTTTTTCTAGCCAAGTGACTAAGGCTGAATTTTCCAATATGGTAATTCCCACTCTTCCCAGCGGTGTCTCATTGTTAATTTGAATTGGACTTGTAAAAGTATTGTTTTTAAAATCGTAAAATGCTAGTTTTACTTTAGCTGTATCATAGGCTTGTGTGTACCAAGCTATTGCAGTATGGTTTTCATTGGAGGCGATTGCTGGACCATTGACAGGGCAACCTGCTATTTTCCATTGATCCATATTTACGGTCGTTGAAGTACTCCAATTGTTTTTTGTTTTTTGAACAAAAGAAATATCTCGAATCTCATCGACTGATCGGTCACGGAAAGCAACGATGGTTTTTTCGCCAACAATAGTAGTAGTAGTTTGGCAACAATCGCAGATACGATTATCTAATTCTTTTTCGTCAAAAATATTTCCATCAATATCAAATGTAGCCGTTCGTAGAGTCATTGCACCTCCTCCATGACCGTGTCCATGACCATCATCTTTTGATTTGGATGCTTCGACTTTGGTAAATCTACCATCCAACCAAGTCGCGAATATTTTCCCATCATCTGTTGGGAGCATTGTTACAAAACCATGCTCAGCTGCAATACTATCTCTATGAATGATAAAAGATGGCGACCAAGATTCGCCTCCATTTTTTGATTGTGAAATATGAATATCGTAATCGTAAGTTCCTTCTGCTCGCTTGGCTAACCAATGTGCTGCGAGGTGTTGTTCATTATTTTTGTAAACTACTAATGATGGAAAATCTGCCCAATTGACAAACCAATCATTTCCTCTCGCAATTTCTTTTGGAGTGGTCCATCTTTCATTTTCTAATTTGGAAAACATTAATGCATCGGTTTTTTCGTCAATGTATTCTACCCAACTGAGGTACGCTTGTCCATTTTTGGAAACAAAAAGATTAGGTTCCCCTCCTGAATGGACAGGGCTTTCGATAGGTGTTAATTGGAAGGAATCAAGAAATGTATTGGAAAGAGGTGTGGAATTATTTTGACAACTTACAATTGTAAATAATGAAAGTATTAAAAAATAATTTTTCATAAAAAAGATTTTTTGTTCCAGAGTTTGATACTCCGCAACAAATTTTTTTGAGAAAATGGAACCGCCAAATTTATTTGGTAGGTTGGGTAAACGAATGGTAATCAATCAATGATTCGTACAACCAGCCAAATGAATTTGGCAGTTACATTTTAGTATTTAACGAGTAAAAACAAAATCCTTTTCACTACTTAATTCCTCATTATATACATAGTTCTCCATATCAAAACCAATCATATGTTCAGGTTTGGTCAATTTGTTTTTAATGATAAATTGACACATCATACCTCTTGCTTTTTTTGCAGAAAAAGCAATGATTTTAAATGCGCCATTTCGTTCTTCTTTGAAATGAACATTGTACAAGTCTGCTTTAAAAGATTGAGGTTGTAGTACCGAAAAATATTCTTTGGAAGCTAGGTTGATGATTGCTTCTGATTTAGAAGACTTTACATCTTTATTGATCGTATTTGTGATTTTGTCTCCCCAAAACTCATATAAATTTTTTCCATGTCCATTGGATAATCGAGTTCCCATTTCCAATCGATAGGCTTGCATCAAGTCCAACGGTTTTAAAACACCATATAAACCTGAAAGTATTCGTAGGTGTTTTTGGGCAAATTCCAAATCCGTTTTATCAAAACTATCAGCATCTAATCCAGTATAAACATCACCTCGAAAGGCAAGTATGGCTTGCTTGGCATTTTTTAAAGTAAACGGAGTTTGGAAATTATGGTAGCGTTCGACATTTAGATTGGCAATTTTGTCGCTGACCTTCATTAAATTTTTGATGTCAGTAGCTGATTTCTTTTTTAGCAAATCAACTAGAGCTTGACTTTCCTCTAAAAAACGAGGTTTTGATTTTTTCTTTAAATCGGTTGAATCGAAATTCAAAGTCTTTGCTGGAGATATTAATAAAAGCATTTGTTCTGTTTTTTTATTCTTTGACTAATGTAGTCAAACCATTATTCTTAACAAATGCAAAGGTGGGAAGTTTAAAGTTTTTTAAGAAAAAAATGAACTACTAATTCAGCGCAAATGGAGAATTTACTTCTGAATGGGTGGCTTCTTTTTCAAGTGTATTGACTTTGTTTTCGTTATTCAAATTTTTATCAATAGTAAAAAAGAAAGTAGTTCCTTCACCATAAGTAGATTCCACCCAAATTTCGCCACCATGCTGCTCCACAATTTTTTTACATAAAGCCAATCCAATTCCAGTTCCTTCGAATTCACCAGATCCATGCAATTTTCTAAATAACATAAAAATCTTTTCATGAAATTCAGGTTTAATTCCAATTCCATTATCCTGTATGAAAAACTCAAAATGGCTTTCTCGATCTTCACATCCTATTAATATTTGAGGCGTTTTACCTTTTTCCATAAACTTGATGGCATTCGAAATCATATTTTGAAACAATTGTTTTAATCGAGTCTGATCGGCAACAATTGAGGTAGGTACTTGGTCAAAGGTAATCGCTACCTCTTTTTCATCTATATCTGCCTTGAGTTCATGCGTAATAACTTCTAACATGTTACTTACATTCATCTCTTCAAAGTTTTTCTTTTGAGAATTGGCTTTTGAATAATTCAATAAATTTTCAATTAAGTTACTCATGTTTTTGGAAGCACCAACGATAAAGTCAAAAAACTCTAAATCAGTTTCATCCAATTTTCCCTTCGTTCTTCTTGCCAATAATTGAGAATAACTCGTGATCGTTCTCAATGGCGCTTTGAGATCATGTGATGCCATATAGGCAAAATTTTCAAGTTGCCCATTGCTTTCGATATATTTTTCTAAATCAATATTTTTCTTATTTAATTCTAAAAGTGTTTTTTGAATAATTTCTTCTTGTTCTTTCTTTTCGGTAACATCTAAAACTGAACAATTAAGGTATTTTAAGACGCCATTATCATCGTATGTTCCTGAAATAAAAGTAGTGGTATGGAATGGCTCGATACCTTTTTTCATAAAGGTTTTATTACAAGAGAATTGTTGAATTTCACCTTTGAGTAATTTCTCAAAATTCTCTTGATCGTTTAATGAACCTTTAAACCAATCTTTAAGATCAGAGTGTTGAATAAGTTGATCTTTTGTATATCCTACCATTTTGCAAAAAGCAGGATTAACGTCAATAAGGTTTAATTCTTCTCCAAAGACAATCATCCCTAACAAGTTGTTTTCAAATTGACTGCGGTATCTTTTTTCCGAAATTTTCAAATTGAATTTGTTAGCATTATTATTATCTAATGCAATTCTGTGTTGAAGTACAAGTGTCATTACTTTATAAAGTGTGGTCACAAAAAATAAAGATATACTAACGAGTCTGACTGTTGGATTTTCTACAACTTGATTTGGGTTGGGAAAGTAAGTACTTGCTAAAGAAAGTAAAACTCCCATGGTGGAAAAGAAAATAAGAAAAGGAACTGCATATTTTTCTTTTTCTCCAAAATAAATAAAACAAGAAATGCCTAAAGGAATGAGGTATAAAGCTATTATTGGAAAACGAGTAATATAAGTGTTGAGGACAATTAAGACAAAATGATAAGTGATAAAAATAATAGCCGCACTATTAAAGTGTTTTTTTAAATGAAGAAAAAGCACACTTCCATTTACTAAAAAACCTGCTAAAGCTGCTACTAAATATTCATTGAATTTTGCATCGGGATAATGTGCAATACATATCATCGAAATACCCAATATGGCAATATAACAATCAAGATTAAAAACGCGCTCTCCAAATTTAGAAATTTCAGATTTTTTAGGGTCGAGACCTATGGAAAGAATATTTCGAATGATTGCTCTCATATCAGTAACATGATTAACTGGGAGGGAAATTGATTGTTATAAATTGAAGATTATTATACGGAGGGGTAAGAAAAATTCATGATAAGCAATTTAGCTATGGACTTTGGCGGACTTTACTCTAACGTGCTTTCGACTTTTTACAGACTTTTTTATTTTCCTTTGGAAAATATCGAATCATGTTGAAAATTTTCCAAAGGAAAATTCAGGAGTCCGTGAAAAGTCAGAATATGTTAGAGTAAAGTCCGTCAAAGTTCGTGGCTAAAATACCTCAACATATTTTTTTTTGCATCCCTAATTATTATAGGGAAATATGCACTAAGATATTAATCAAAAAATAAACCAAAAAAAGAAAATTGGAAAAAAGAGAGGTTTTGTGACTACCTTTTTCCTTCCCATTCCTGATAGAACTGTTCAAGATATTGTTCCATAAATTGATGGCGTTGTGCAGCCATGGCTTTACCTGTAGGAGTATTCATTCGATCTTTGAGCAGTAATAATTTTTCATAAAAATGATTGATACTTGGAGCTGTACTTTTTTTGTATTCAGCTTTTGTCATATTTAATTGAGGAGGAATATTAGGGTCATATATGGCTCTGTTTTTATAGCCTCCATAATTAAAAGTACGTGCAATTCCTATTGCGCCCAAGGCATCCAAACGATCAGCATCTTGTACTACTGCTAATTCTGGGGAGTTAAATTTTTGTTTAAAATTGCCACCTCCAAAAGATATATTTTGAATAATTAGAATGACATGATTGATAAGGGAATCATCTGCTTGGATAGATTCTAAAAATGTTTTTGCTTTACGTGGTCCAATACTTTCATCTCCATCATGAAATTTTGAGTCTGCAATATCATGGAGTAGGGCAGCTACCTCTACAATATTATGATCGACAGGTTCGGTTTGCGCAATTTGTTTTGCAGTTTTCCAAACTCGATAAATATGCCACCAATCGTGACCTCCTTCCGCATTTTCTAATTCGGTTTTGACGTAGTCGATAGTTTGTTGGATGAGTTTATTTTCTTTCATTATTGCTGATTTGATTCAAGATTATTAGAAGAATATATTGTGAGATTTTTAGCCGCAGATTTACGCAGACTAGTCATGACTGTCGAAAAACGCGTTATAGAAAAAGTCATCACCAATCAGCGCAGATCTGCGGTTAAAATAATCACAGCATTTTCTGCATCCATAATCTTTAATCTCATTTTACTCCTTCTTAACTGTAATAGTTTTTGTAAAATTACTACTCAATCCAAAAGTAAGAGTTGCATTAATTTCAACTTGTCAAACCAAAGAAACATCTCCCTCCGAATAAGACGCTGGAAGATTTTTATTTGGAAAATCAAGGTTTTATAAATGAGTAATGAACAATTAAAAATGAATAATTTCGAAAAACATGAATCATGAGTTTGGAATTTTTTTTTATTCATCAAGACATTATTTCATGATACCAAATGGATATAATGTAAAATGATTATTCACCAGTTTATTATATTTCTGATTCAACACTCTAATTCCAAATTCTTCCGCAACAACAGTCATATAATTATAAAGCACATATCGTTGAATAGAAGTATGAGGTTGGTTATTGACTTCAGCATCTATTTCAAATAACAATGCTTTTGCTTGTTCTTTCAAATCAGTCATACTACCACCAAAAAGATTTTCTTTTGCCAGAACGGAATCCCAAACTAATTTTAAATAAATGACTTGATTGACCAATGGTTCCTCAGTAAGGTCGTCAATAAATTGATTGGTTGCAGCGACATCCACGCCCCACTTGGGTTGAGAAATTTCGGCATATTCGATATGCGCCCATAGGTGAGTAGGATCAATTTCGATACATTTTTGAAAATAATGTTGCGCCCCTTCATGGTCCCCTGTACTTCCTAGTATTCTAACTAATCGAGAGTAGGCTTCCACTTTCATTACATCATCCGTATCTATTTTTTCCAATAATTCAACTGATTGATCAGAGTAGTCTAAAAATAAATTTTCTTGTTGGTCAGAGAGCTGTCCAGCAAAACCATAGCCTCTATTGAGGGAAGCAGTATGCATATAATAAGCACCTAAAAATAAATCTGCAATTTGAGAATTTTGAGATTCTTCTTTCCATTGTAACAATACATCTACGGATCCATTCAACGTTACATGGTCGATCGCTTGTCGGAGGTCATCCGTTTCTAATTGTTGAATCAAAAACTCGGCAGAAGTATATTCCCCTTCTTCAATTTTAGATTTTATTTTTTGAATATCAATGTCTCCAAAAGAGTAATCTACTTTTTTTCCACCAAAGGTAGGCCGCTTGCTATGCAGATAGTATCCGATAAGTATAATAAATAAAATGGTAGATATTAATGGCATTTGGTGATTTTTTAGGAGTAAAGATAAGGTTCTTCTAATGAACAAAGAACAATTAATAATTTCAAATATATAAGGAGTACACGTTATTGGAAATTATGACCAAGAATTAAGTTCTTGGTCATAATTAACTATTCATTATTTATCGTATTCGAATTTAATCATTTCACTTTCATTTAAGTTCGAGTTGAGCACGACTTGTTTTCTTTTTCCTTTATAGTAATAAATAATCGCAGCAGTATTAGGTGGTATTTTACCTAAATTTTCAGCGTGTAGTAAAATATAGTTTTCGCCCTTTGGGTTGAGTTTGATTTTAAATTTATAAGGTCGATTTTTGAGTACCTGTTTTTCGATAATCCATTTACCATTGAGGTTGACAGATATGATGTCACCGTCTTGTTCTTTGTGATCAAAAATTTGAAGCGTAAATTCTTTTTTATCCACCTTGATACTTTGTTGACGAACAATGACATCTCGATCATTGACTTGTTCAGGAATAGCCTCGATCACTTGCACCTCATCAGGACGTTGAATCTCTTTTTTAGGGTAAATGATTTTTAAAAAATGAGGCTCTTCCATCAATAATAGTTCATGTGCTGATTCCAATAAAATCATATCGTTAGTGGCTTTTATCATACCTCCCGAATACCTGTTGACGGCAGCAGTCAATTCCACATTGTGGAAATAATAACTTCTCCCATACAATTTATATTTTTTATTAAAAGGAGCTGACGATTGATATTTTTTTAAGTTTTGTAAAAAATCTTGCGCACCTAATTTTGCTACTTTATATCGAGCATGGATGTTGACAATTTCGTTGAGTTGACGAACGTTGGCTTCTACTTTTTTTGTCAAATCAGGCAGCGTTCCTGTTACATCATATCGCAATGATTTTAAAATTGGAAGTATACTGTTATGCAAATCCTTTAAAACAGGAACTCCCAAACTTCGATAAGGTGTATCTTGAAAATAATTTTTACGATGAATCTGTTGAAGGTTTTTTCGTAAGGCTTCTTTTTCCAAATAAAAACTTTCGTATAAATTGACACAGCCTTCCAACTGTCGAAAAATTTCAGTTTGATTTTCTCCTTTTTGTAGATCTTTATTTTTGATAAAATCTCCTAATTCAAATCGTACTTCATTGACTCGTGTGATGATTGCTTTTAGTTTATCTAAATGACGATTAAGCATTTTAGCATCGTTGGGTTTTAGAAAACGACTCTCTTTTTTAGCGACTTCGTACCAAGCAAAAGGTGAAATATCATAAAACCATTTTTCGGGATCGATGAATATATTTTTAGGTAAATCTTTGTTGGCGAAAAAATTAAGTTGATTACTCTGCAAGTCCACATATTGATTCACTTCTTGATTGAAATTTTCCAATAGTCGATGTACAATCATCAATCCATGTGTACTTTCATTAGCGAAATTGAC
Organism: uncultured Saprospiraceae bacterium; assembly: GCA_937918905.1. Taxonomy (GTDB): domain Bacteria; phylum Bacteroidota; class Bacteroidia; order Chitinophagales; family Saprospiraceae; genus CAJQQY01. The sequence goes on along the minus strand of CAKZSH010000203.1, from coordinate 11,643 downwards.
GTAATTATTGAGTGCTTTTACAGCACCCGCATTGGGAGTTTGAGAAAAACAAAAAGTGGAAATACACAAGAGTATGCTTGCGAATGTGTAACGAAATGTGTTCATGAGTGATATTTTGCAAAATGATTTTAGACTTCAAAGATAAATATTATTAAGGAAAGTTGTGAAAACATGATTTTTTTTAAGCAAATAGAGAGTGTTACAAAACCGTTTTAGTATATTAGTACTGTGTTTTTTGCATAGCGTTTTTGGAAAATAAATAGCTGATATTTTTTATAAAACCTATAAAACAAATATAAATATGAAAAATTTAATATCGTTTTTAATTCTCTTTTTTGCATTTTCTTCATTTTCTTCATGTGATATGGGGACTACTAGTCATACCACTTTATTAAATGAAGATACTGAAAAGAACGATATAGTTAGTCCTCTGGGAGTTGTACCTACCCATCTTGATTTTTTTAAAATTATCACAGATACAAAAAATCATAATTGGCAAGATTTGGATGATTATTATCGAAATGAAATTTTAGTAAATCATAAAAATGAGAGTTATTTTGAAAATTTAAAAAACATGAGTTTCTTCGCTTTTACAAGAACTTTTGACCTTCTAGATAGAGCGGATAATAAAACGATTGAATATTATTTTCAACAGCAAGTTGAAATGCCCTACTTAACAGATACTGGTATCTTTACTGAATTTTTGATTAAGCTAAAAAAAGAAAATATACTAACAGGTAAACAAGTTTCAGAAATAGGAACAAGGAAGTATTTTGAAATTACCAAGCATATCCAAAAGAATTTTGCCAATCCAAAAGAATTTTTAGAAAAGGATAATAGAGGATATAGTTTAGGAATACTGCTTAAGTATGCAAGTACGGCAAATTAAAATTGACCTTTGGAAAACAAAAGAATCCTAAATTTTGAAACCTATCAAAATTTAGGATTTTTTTTATTTGAATGTATCTTATGATAATCTAGCGACCTTATAAATCAACCCGTTTTCAATCATCAAAATAGCCAAGAAACTAAAATAATAAGCAAGCTAAAAAATATAATCCTCTTAATATTACCAATGCCGCCTGATTAATAACTGAATGGTAATTAATTGAACTTTGATTGGGTAACTTTTTATACTCGGCTGTTATTTTTTTTCTGAATTTTTCTTCGTCATTCAGAATTTATTATTGTACCATTCCTTAATGTACAACCGTCAACTTCCTCACTAAATATTCATTTTCCCCAAACTGCATTTTTAGCCAATACACACCATCGGGTAAGTTATTCAATTGTAAATTATATTGCTCTAGTTGAATGCTTATTTTCTCTTCGTAAACCATTTGTCCAATACTACTAAAAACTTCAACCTCATTATAAGGTGTTCCACTAGTATTTTCAATAATAAAATTACCTGAACTTGGATTTGGATAAATGGTAATATTGGGTTCTAATTCTTCCACACCCACGGTGGTTAAGTTGATAGTAGAAAATGCTTCTCTTTGGCAACCACCACCATTGATAATGGTTAGGGTAACATTGTAATTACCTACCTGAGTATAAGTATGTTGAACCGATTGACCTGTCGCTGTATTTCCATCACCAAAATCCCATCCCCAATAAATGACTCCTAGTGAAGTTGTTTCGGAAAAGAAAATAGGTTCATTTACAGCAAGTTGATTGTTGGCAATTTGAATAAGTGGATTGAGAGCATTTACAATTACATTATACGTAATACTATTTGACCCAAAATTATTAGTTGTGGTGAGAGTGACATTATATAAACCTGCATTGGTATAAGTATGTATTGGATTTTGAAGTGTGGAAGATGTTCCATCACCAAAATCCCAGAACCAATCATCAGGCAAGTTGGAACTCAAATCCGTAAAGTCAACTACTCCTTGACAATCATTGATAACTTCGAATTCAAAGTCAGGTGAAGGAGGAATAGTATTAGGTTCAATGATGACTGTATAGTCCTCAAACTCTCCAAGAGTGGAAGCCAAGCAAGGAGCCATGTTACTAAAATCGTCATCAGTAGTTACTCTACATCGGAGTGGTTCGTTGAGTACTAAATCACCAGTTGAAGGAATAGTGATCGTTCCAATATGAGGAGATTGTGCAAAATCAGTTGAAAATAAAAGTTCGGTTGACTCAAAGGAACCATTATTATTTAAATCAATCCAAACTCTAGAATTTTGATTTTGGAATGACTCGGAGATAATTTCCACATCATATTCTACACCTACAATTAAGCTCGTATTAAAGTCGCAAGTGAAGTCGCTATAATCAGAATTTAATGATCCTGTAAAATTGTCAATCGTATTTAAAGTGAAACTAGTAATTTCCATGGAAGGGAAATTATTAGTGGATGCTACATCACATGCTGCTATTGGAGCACCTATTTGATCCACTTCTACAGGCAGAGTAATCATATCCGTAGAGCTAGTATTGGTAACTGTTAGCGTTACATTAAATATTCCTGTGGAGTTATAAATATGTGTAGGATTAGGGAGTGTGGAAGAAGTTCCATCACCAAAATCCCAAAAGAATGTGGAAGGCGAATTAATGGTAGTACTTGTAAAATCTACTTGTCCGCCACAAGTTACAGGACGATTAAATGCAAAGTCCGCACAAAGGTCAAAAGAAACATTTACAGTTACAGGTATTTCTAAGGTAGGATTCAGCGGATCATTGGAATCAATAAAAATGGAAGAATTATAAATTCCTCCAGGTGTATTATTAGTTTCAAAAGTAATGTCAAAAATTTGTGAATTTCCATTGGTAGCAACAAATTCTCCAGCAGGTAAATTAGCAAATCCACCTTGCTCCACAACAGATAAAAATTCATTCATCACATTTAGAAAAACATCGTCATTGTACTGTAAGCCATTAGTTCCTGCAAACAGAATATAATAAATTCTTGTTGATGAATTGATACCCGAAATATCGTGTTGGTCATTATCCGTATCTACTACACTAAAAAAATGATTAGAGCTAGCCGATGGATTTTTTACAATAACTAGATGATTTACAGAAGGATCATTTGAACCAAAAGTTCGTTTTACAAATCCACGATAGGGCGTACCTTGATAACTCATATCAAGTATAGAACCTTCAACAGCCCCTAATCCATCTATTCCTAAATTTCCAAAAATATTAAAGCTATTCACATTCTGAATATCAGCTGCAAATACCCATAATCCTTCATTTTTACTTGTAAAATATTTTCCATTATTGCCCAGTTGAGGATTGTCTAAAATAAAATTATTAGAGTAGGGGAGACTAATAAAAGAATTATTGACTCCTATGCTATTCCCAGTATCATACATGTCTCCGCCTCCATCAGATATGCTGGATCCGAATATTCCATCTGCAAATAAAAAATGGTTAGGGATGAGTGCAGTAATACTTTGAAACGAATTATTAAGTCTTATCATTACAGAATCTAATGGTGATCCTCCTGTGTTAGAGGTGCTATTTTGGAAACTAAAAACTAGATCATTTGCTCCAATATTACTTACTTCCAAAGGTAAGGATATCGCATCATTACAACTTTCTAAACTGATATCAAATGAAGTTGGGTTGGTTGAAATAATTGGAGCTTCGAAACTATTTCCAGTCAAACAAACACTTGCACTTGAATTGGCATTATTGGTAAATTGAAGATTAGCATTAAAGCTACCTACGGTATTCGGATTGAAATTCACAAATATAGTATCCATAGAAAATGGAGGAATTGTAATATTAGTACTACTTGCCATGTATGCTGAAGAAGACGGAATAATATTAGAAATAATTAAATCATCACATCCTGTATTAATTATTTCTACAGGTAGCGTTGCGGAAGTGAATTGCATGATAGAAGGAAAATCAACACAAGGTGCTGCAAAACTAATATCTGGTGATCCCGTTACGTTCAAATTAATTGGCAGATTGACATTTGGGTTCAAAGGATCATCAGATGAGAAAGTTAAAATACCAGTATAGTTACCCGCTAGTAATCCATCCGTTGTAATTGTAGCTGTAGTTGTAACTGTATTGTTACCACTTACGGTGCCAGAGGGAGGATCAACGGATAACCAGTCAATACCTGTTGATTCTACAACAACTTTATGTAGTTCAGTACCGCCCACATTATTATCCACAGCAGCAGAATTTACAATTTCGACTACCAGTACACCATCTGATAACCAGTTATTCAATTGGACTGGATCATCAAAAAAATAGGTTCGAATAATATCCGTTCCGTTAGAAACACCATTATCCATTATTTCTTCAATAAATTCACCCTCCATAAATACAGTAGCAAATTCAGTACCTCCATCATAGTCTCCATTAATCGTTACCTCTACCGAAAGGTTGGTTGATTGAGATGTAATATTATTAAAAACATGAGTTGTGATATTATTAAAATCATAGGCAATAATACTGGAATCTAAAAAACTATTGCCAACATTTAAAGCCGTAAAATTTAATTCTCCTAGTCCTAAATTGATTATATCAACCATAAATGTGGAGTCTTCTCCACAATCTAAATTAACATTTATCGAGTTGGGTTGAATCGAAATGGATGGAGCATCTAATCCAATTGCATTGACACACAAAGAATTAAAACCAGCATTGGAACTAAAATTCATATTCGTATTGGCTACTCCTGCAAGGATGGGAGAGTAGGTTACCATAATTGTTGCGGAACCAAATGACGGAATAATTAATGATGTAATATTGCTTGAGAATGTAGCACTATTAAAACTAATTCCTGAAATATTTAAATCAATACAACCTGGATTTAATACCGTTAAAGGAACAGTTATAGATGAGAACTGATTGGTAGGAGGAATATCCAAACATGGAACTTCAAATGCAATATCCGCTTGCCCAACTACATTTAAATTAATAGGAACTGTGATCGATGGTGTCATTCCATCATTTGGGTTTATGATAAAACTTTCTTGGTAAAATCCTTCTAATAAATTAGCTGCACTAATATTGATAGAAACAGGTACACTACTCATAACTGGAACAGCTCCTGTCGAGGTTGCAACTGTCAACCAACTGGCGCCTTGAGAAGTTATTTTTACACGATGTACACTAAGTCCACCTACATTAAGGTCAACATCAGCCGAATTGGTAATGCTAACATCAAGAATTCCATCTGCTAACCAAGGAGCAATGGTAGCGGCATCAAACATATAGGCGTTGACAATATCAGTACCATTAGAAGCTCCATTATCAGGCATTACTTCTATAAAATTTCCTTCAATAAAAAGGCTTGCATTTTCTGAATTACCATCAAAGTCTCCATTAATGGTAACTTCTATTTCGAGGGTATTAGCAGTAGGAGAAATATTGGAAAAGGTATGCGTCGAAATATTAGCAGAAGAATAAAATACCTCACTTGAATCAATAAAACTGGTACCTATTGGTGAAGCCGTAAAAAAAGCGTCACCCATACCTGTATTTGATAACAATACATCTACAATAGTATCACTACCACAATTGAGAGTTATATCCAGAGTATTAGGCGTTACATTTAGGACGGGTAATCCTTGAACATTTATTGCTTGCGTAGTATTGCTACTTCCCAAGCAATTGGTAGTAACTAAGGTGACCGTGAAAGGCCCAGCAGAAGTATATTGATGTACTGGATTTTGAACAAAAGCTTGATTGCCATCACCAAAATCCCATAACCAACTCGTTGGAAATTCAGTTGATTGATCTGTAAAAGTTATCAATTCCGCAAAGGCAGGATTAGAATTAGAAGGTGTAAAATCAGCAACGGGAGCTGAGGTTGGAACTGCTGCCGTCCATGTAGCTTCCCATCCTGGAAATGTTACCGAACCATCCGAAACAAAAGTGATGAATAACGCGCCTCCTGATGAAGTAATGTCCTGAGGAATATTAAATCCAGATGCTGAAAGCAATATTGGAGCACTAGCATCGGCGCCATCAAAAACAGTCAAGATATCAAAGGTGGCTTCTGTTTCAAAAGCAGAAAATGATAAAGTTATATTTTGAGCACAAGGAGGTTGAATTAAAAAACTACAATTTTCTCCACTTGAATAATTTCCTGTTGCTCCACCTGAGTCATTAAAAAAACCAGAAGCCGCAGTAGTTGAGCTATCTGTCCCACACAAATCTAACACGGGGAGGTTGGGGGTAGTATTGTGAAATGAGGAAAAAATAAAACTTAAAGATGATAACAAAAGGAGGTAGTAGAGTTTTTTCATCATGTTATTTTTGTTGTTAATAAATTAGAATTTGGTAATGGGAACTTAATAGAAATTTAAACATACTCTAAATCAAAGACCCAAATGGAGCAGTATTCCGTTGCCTTTAAAAGAAAAATAAATCTCCATAAAGTCAAATTAGAAATTGATCGGTCTTTGGTTTTTGCGAATATCAGCTTAGCCCCTTTTCCAAAAATGATTGAAGAAATCGGTAGGTGGTGTCTGTTATGATTTAAAATTTGGATTTAAAAATCATTTTTTGTTTAAAGTTCTAGTTATAGCTGAGTTTTTATCGTCTTAAATTTAATTTTTTTATTCCAAACAAAAAATATTGAATGGGTTTATTTAGGGAGTAGGTTATTTATTTCCTACTCCCTTAGCTAAAATTTAGCGGATTTATTTTTTATAAAAATGAAATCATTAAGAATTCCTTTAATGCGAGTTCAAGGTTTATTTGAAAAGTTAAGCATTGAAAGTTAGGAGTTGCTAAGGTAAAGTTGTGCATCTCAACGTTATTTGAAAAATTACATCGGGTTAGTTTCTAACACCCAATCAATTACAAAAAACTTATAAAAACCACATAAAATCATTTAGAGCCTTTCATTTAAATTTTGAATAAAAAATTTGTTTCTTTGCACCCTAAAAGCTAACCAATTGGAATGTTTAAATTTCCTATTTAACCAATCTTTGTAATCTATTTATTCAAATACTTCCTTAATAATTTTAAGGATTAAAAATCAATTAAAAATGAGTGCAATCATTGATATTCATGCAAGAGAAATTTTAGATTCTCGTGGAAACCCAACTGTAGAAGTTGAGGTTTTAACGGAAGAAGGATATTCAGGAAGAGCTGCCGTTCCTTCTGGAGCATCTACTGGAAAATACGAAGCGGTAGAATTAAGAGATGGCAACAAAAAAAGATTTTTAGGAAAAGGAGTTATAAAGGCTTGCTCAAATGTAGATGAAGCCATTCGAGATAATTTAATTGGCGTCAATGTTTTTGACCAAAGAGATATTGATACTATCATGTTGGAATTAGATGGTACACCTAATAAAAAGAAATTAGGAGCCAATGCTATTTTAGGTGTTTCATTAGCTGCTGCCAAAGCTGCTGCTGCTGAACTTCACCAACCACTTTACCGATATTTGGGAGGAGTCAATGCACATGTTTTGCCTGTTCCTATGATGAATATTTTAAACGGTGGATCACACGCAGATAATAGCATTGACTTTCAAGAGTTTATGATTATGCCTATCGGAGCAGATACTTTCTCTGAAGGTTTACGAATGGGCGTTGAAATATTTCACACCCTTAAAAAGGTTTTAAAATCAAAAGGATATTCTACCAACGTAGGAGATGAAGGTGGCTTTGCACCCAATATTAAATCGAATCAAGAAGCTATCGAAATTGTGTTAAAATCCATAGAAAAAGCAGGGTACAAACCAGGCGATGACATTATGATTGCTATGGATGCAGCTGCTTCTGAATTTTATGATTCCAAAAAGAAAGTATATCATTTTGCTTCTTCCACGGGAGACAAATTGAGTAGTGCTGAAATGGTAGATTATTGGAAAAGTTGGGTCGATAAATATCCAATTTTTTCTATTGAAGATGGATTGGATGAAGATGATTGGACAGGATGGAATGCTTTAACAGCATCAATTGGAGATCGATGTCAATTAGTTGGTGATGATCTTTTTGTAACCAATGTAAAAAGATTACAACGAGGAATTGAAGAAGCTTCTGCTAATTCTATTTTGATAAAAGTAAATCAAATCGGTTCATTGACAGAAACTATTGAAGCGGTGAATTTGGCTACTCGACATTCTTTTACTTCGGTAATGAGTCATAGATCAGGAGAGACGGAAGATACTACGATTGCTGATTTGGCAGTAGCTTTGAATACTGGTCAAATCAAAACGGGTTCTGCTTCTCGTTCTGATAGAATCGCAAAATACAACCAGTTACTTCGAATTGAGGAAGAACTGGGTGACATCGCTGTTTATCCTGGAAAAGCACTTTTGGGGTAACGTTTAACTGATAACGGTGAACTGTGAACTTCGAATTACGGTGAATTCAAAATTATTCGAAGTTCAAAGTTCACCGTTATCACTTCACAGTTAAATATTAAAATCTTATATTTGCAGCGTAAAACCAAAGTCTAATTATGGCTGTAAGAAATAATCCATTTAAGCCTATAACGAGAGGTATTCCAGCACCATTGAGAAATAAATATTTTTTAGTGTTGGTTTTCTTTTCCATGTGGATGATATTTTTTGATAAACATGGATTATATGATAATTGGGGATTGAGTCAAAAAGTACAGCAGATGGAAGCGGATCGTGATTATTACAACGAAAAGATAAAAGCGGTCAAAGAGGATAGAAAAGACTTACAACTCAATATTGAAAAGTATGCACGAGAGCACTACTTTATGAAAAAAGATAACGAAGATGTTTTCATTTTTGAAATAGAAAAAGAATGATTGTTAGATTGTTTCGCTTCGCTAATTGTTTGATTATCATCGAATGATTATGAAAGAACAATCAAACAATCAGCGAAGCGAAACAATCATTCAATAAAAATTTAAACCATTAACTAAAAATAAATTAAATCAATATGGCTGTTTTAGTAGGAAAAAATTCTAAAATTATTGTTCAAGGATTTACTGGGAAAGAAGGTAGTTTCCATGCTGGACAAATGATCGAATACGGTACGCCAGTAGTTGGAGGTGTTACTCCAGGAAAAGGTGGAATGACTCATTTGGACAAACCTGTTTTTAATACAGTATCAGAAGCTGTTGCAAAGGTAGGTGCGGATACTTCAATTATTTTTGTACCACCTCCATTTGCAGCCGATGCGATTATGGAAGCAGCTGATGCAGGTATCAAAGTAATTATTTGTATTACGGAAGGTATTCCAGTTCAAGATATGGTCAAAGTGAAAGCATTTCTTTCTAACAAAACGTGTAGATTGGTTGGCCCCAATTGCCCAGGTGTGATGACTCCAGGAGAAGCTAAGGTTGGAATTATGCCAGGATTTATTCATAACCCAGGACGTATTGGAATTGTTTCTCGTTCAGGTACTTTGACATACGAAGCGGTAGACCAAATTACAAAAGCTGGACTTGGGCAATCAACTTGTATTGGAATAGGTGGTGACCCGATCATCGGAACAACAACTCAAGAAGCTGTTCAATTATTGATGGAAGATCCTGACACGGATGGTATCGTTATGATTGGAGAGATAGGAGGAAGCATGGAAGCAGATGCCGCAAACTGGATCAAAGAACATGGAACAAAACCAGTTGTAGGATTCATCGCAGGGCAAACTGCTCCTAAAGGTAGAACGATGGGACATGCTGGTGCAATCATCGGTGGTGCTGAAGATACTGCAGCAGCGAAAATGAAAATTATGGCTGAATGCGGAATTCATGTAGTTCAATCTCCTGCAACGATAGGGGAGACGATGGTAAAAGCGTTGGCTGGAGCTGCTGTCCACTAAATAGAAATTTTGTGACTATTCAGCAGTAGCTGTACAGGAGTCAAGGTCTGACTTTTTAAGTCAGGCTTTGACTTATATTGATGTTCTTATAAGTCAAGGCTTGACTTGAAAAGTCAAACCTTGACTCCTGTACAACCAATGCTGAATAATTACGAAATTTTTTAAAATAAAAAAGCCCACATTTCATTTTGAAGTGTGGGCTTTCCTGTTTTTAATCAAAAATTTCACCTTGTCATAAATGAGTAGCCAAACAATAATAGAACCGCAACAATTAAAGCAATCAAAGCAACAATCCAAGTAGAATTATTTCGATACTGATTATATAACAATTCCATTACATCTCGCCATTCCAAGCCTCTTACTGACCCTTCACGAGCCAAAACAAAATATTTTTTTCCACCCTTTCGGATTTGGTTTCCATGTTTTCTAAGGATAAAAAAATCTTTATTGAGAAAAGCAAGGTCGTATAGTTCACTCGTAATAACCGAGTCACCTACAGTTTTTTTAATAATGATGGTATTGGATTTATTTAAAATTTCCCAAACCCCTAGCGTAATATTACCATCAATAGAAATCAAATATTCATTTTCTTCTCTAAAAATATGTAAAACAGATTCGTGGAATTGTTCATCATCACGAATCTCCAACCATCGGGTATCTAGGTAATATTCCTTCTCATACAAGTCTTCGCCCCAAGGTCTTATTTTAGGTAAGATTTGGTCGAGTTGCTGATCCATAGAAGCACCGTCAGGAAGCGGTAACTCGAAATTTTGAGAAATATTATCGGAGATTTTATTATCCAAATCAAGAAGTTTTATTAAGAATGTTCAATATCATCTACCGTAAATTTAATAAAAAAATCAAAATTGCTAGGATTAGGTGAAATTCATTCTGTCACTCTAGTCCTTCCAGATTTAAAAAAAAACTGGAAGAACTTTTCATGTCATCTCTTCATTTGGTATAGGATAGTTGCAAAATTGAATTCAATCAAAATATCCCACCTATTTTTATCGACAAATTCGTAGCGATAGAAAGCCCTTTTTTTGTTTTTAGGATAGCGCCGTGTTGGTTGAAGTTATTTCTATTATATTCATCATCACTAATACCATGGATATTATCCAAAGCTAAACCAAAGCCAAGATGAAAATCTAATAAAAGTACATCTTCCAAAACACCTTGCCTTCCGAAGTTAATCATCAAGGCCTGATAGTTAATATTTTTATTAGTTAATTCTGGAGTGACAAATGAACTAAATGGAAAACCTGAAGAAGTATTATAAGTAATATAATTCCTTTTATAAAATCCAATAATAATTTCTGGTTCCATATAGAATCCTCTAAAAATACTAGGGTTCATTTTAAAATGACGAGGCTTCATTGATGAGGAATAAAATCTAGTGGATGCTTTAAGATACATACCACTTGTTATTCTGGGAGCATTTAATATCTCAAGTCCAGGTCCTCGATAAAGATTAATTTCTCTTCCATTAAATCCTTTTATTCCTGCTGAAAATTGATAGCTCTGTCTATTCTTTTTGGCGTACTCGAAAGATAAACCAATGTAATTTTCTTCTGTATTGATAAGGCTACCTAAAGAAATTTTAAGTCCATGCCTTTTGTATTTAACTTTATCAGGAATAGAAAATTCTTCCTGAGCTTGTCCACTTGAAATTACAGGACTCAACAAAAAAATGAATAGGATAACGATAGGAAAAAATGTTTTCATACTTTATTATTTACAAACAAGAACCAAATATTTTATCAAGAGTACTAAGTAACGGTCAAATAATAAGTTCCTGATTTGGACGGAATCTTTTGTCCTCATTTTTCATTTTAATTCAGTCAAAGTATTAACAATTATCCTTCATTAAAATAAAAACTGAGAACAAAATATTCTCGTCTAAATCGG
>CAKZSH010000202.1 GCA_937918905.1 uncultured Saprospiraceae bacterium | reverse complement strand
CAAGTTCTATCGTACCCATATAGATGGGCAGCAAGTTCTTTGACAAATTTGTATATCAAATAAGTAGTTTAACTCCTTCAAGAATATTATAAAATCTAATGAGTCCTTTCTTCATAGTGATGGGACCAGGTGGTCGTTCTTTCTGTCTTCCTTTCCATCCTCCAAGTCTAGCAATAATCCAGGAAGCAAAACTGAGTGAGTTTTCATTAAAAGGATTAACAGTTCCCCCAGCTCTTTCCTGTAATTTTTGATTTAGTAAAATCAGGGTTTGTTGCTCAGTCTCGAAAAATACATCCTTTATTTCTTGATCGGTTTGCCCATCACGAGCATTTACCATTTGCATAAGTTGAATAGAAGCGATCAAAGCTAAAGTGGTTAGATTGCAAAGTCCATGGAAAGTTTCTACTTCGGAAGATTCGATATTTAATCCTTTGCTTTTCAAACTTCTAAAAACCTCTTCTATTGTCCATCGCCAACAGTACCACTGAATGATTTGTTTTGCTTGTTCTACTGAAGTGATAGGGTGAGAAGTTAGTAATACCCAATGAATGGGTGGTTCGTCGCTAATCACAGAGCTTGGTATTTCTTTTACCTCTATTGCTTGTAATGTAATTGACTCAGGTAATAATCTGTTTTTATGACTTTTAGGTCGTTTGATAGAAATACTACCATATTTAACAGAAACGGTAGCTTGATGAGCTGTTCTTTTCTTAGTGGCAGAAACTTCAATTTCGTAATGCCCCTTAATTTCCCATTCATCAATAGTTTTATATAATTTTTGAGCATCTGTTGATAAAGCACGGTCATGTTTGCTACGAAAAAGAAAATCATGGCCATGTTCTAAAGTCTTAGCCATCAATTCATAAATGTCCGAATCTCTATCTCCTACAAATGTATATCGTGCTGCTGCTGGAGATAACGCTACGGCTTGACAAGGAGAAGAAAACCATTTATATCGGTCTTTCTCTTCAAAAGGGATACTATCATTATTTCGCTTACTCCCCTTTTTTATGGCTTCGGTTAATTTATCACGACCATAGCGAGCAGGAAGAATCTTCAACCCACCTAAACCGTACAACGAACCATTGTGGCTATCTACCAATATACTGGGATGAATATCAAAACCACTTAGGTTTGTATTTGGACCTACTAAGTTCATCTCTTCTCGGTCAGACCGGAATGGAAAGCTTAGACTACTTGTATCACTAATCACTAATATTTGTTTATCTGTCCAGTCGGTATTAATATTTTCCCAATGATAACCTAATATTCGTTTGGGAGTAACCTTTGGGTTACGAAGAAAATTGGCAAATCTAGTCTCTTGATTATAGTCCGCTCCTATAGTGCGAAGTACACATGTGTATCGAGTCGTAACTCCATCTATAAACTCACTACAAGTCCTATCTAATCGAACATCTGTGAATTTACTTATTGATTTTTTTCCCATTTGGGAAATATACAAATTTGTCAAAGAACTTGTTGCCCATCTATATGGGTACGATAGAACTTGGAGTTCTTGAAGGATGGGTAGCATCAAAAAGGATATCCCACCGCCCATTGCACTCTAAATTTATTCAACGCCAAGTCATTCCTTGAACGCACTAACGAGTGACTTCCCGTATCATCAGGATAAGGATTTCTCAACCGATACCCAAAATCCAAACGGAACACAAAATATTCCACATCGACTCGAAAACCTAAACCAGACCCAATCGCAAATTCATCAAAGAAATTTGAAAAACCAGAGTCCTCCCGTTCGATATCGTTGAATGCCCAAATATTTCCCATATCCAAAAATATAGCACCTTTCATATACCACAACAAAGGGAAACGATATTCCAAATTAAACTCAAATTTAAAATCAGCAGTTTGGAAGAAGTTGTTATTGAGATTATTATTTGGATTAATATAACCACCTGGGCCCAACTCTCGAATTCGCCAACCACGCATACTCGTCGGACCACCCACAAAGAACTGTTTGACAAAAGGCACTTCATCCGATGTTCCAAATCTTCTTGCTACTCCAGCATTAATTCGAGAAGCAAGCATTCGGGTATTATTTTTAAATCTTCGATAATAAATAAGGTCGGTTTCCAACCTCACATATTGAGAAAACTCGTATTTATCAAATAACTTAAATGTAATATTGTTATCTGAAAATCTATTTCTCAAACTATTGATTGCTCCTACTTCCAATCCTGAAACTTCAAAGGTCCATCTATTTAAAAATGAAGAAGTTCCTCCCCTCCTATCTTTTCGATACGCCACATCAATTTCTCGAAATAGCAATCCAAATCCAGTAAATAATTGCGATCTTAAACTTCTTTCTAAGTAAGGATTGGTTTGTACAAAATCTTCTTCAAAATCAGGATCAAAAACAGGCTCAAGAAAATCAATACCTACTTTGTTGACGGTGACACGAAAGTTAGGACTTGGCGATAATCGCCATCCCCAAGCACCTGCAAAAACATCAATTCTATAACTCCCTGTATTGAATAAAATATTGTATCTCAATGAAGCATTGGAAACTCCTCGTTCTTTTAGTTTTTGATAAAATGAACGCCCTTTTTTTTGAGCCAAGTTTGTCCATAATCGATCTGTTTTAAACCAATCATAATATTTGGGAAAAGCCAGACTTCCTATAAGATTTACATTCCAAGCATTAATTTCGGAGCCTCTAATAATTCGACGACGTGGTACAATTTCGATTCCCCCTTCCGCCTGAAGTGTAAAAACTTCTCCTCCTCTAAATGTATTTCTGTTTTTATAATTTAATCCTAGTGATGTTCCTAAAAATCCTCTTGATCCCGTAGATGCTGTTCGAGAAGAATTTAACTCAAAATCATATCCAAACTCTTGTCGCTTTTTGGGAATCAATCTTATCTGATAATTCAATACAGAATCGGTAGGCGACTCATTGACCCTTCGAATATCTACAAATTGAAAAACATCCAAGTTCCCTAATTGGGTTCTCGTTTTTTCAATATTACTCACTTGATAAACATCTCCATTATTAATAAAAATCTCTCGATCTAAAGTTTTTAATTTGATATAATGTTTTCCCTCTCTTACATAAAATCGAATATTATTATAGCTACTATCTTTTTGCAAATATGAATTTCCACTTTCATCAAACAATGAAATTACGGATACCTCTCCTATTCGATAAGTTCGATGTGCAGTAGAATCTTTAGTCAACAAAACTTGTAGTTCTGCATTGACTTTAAAATTCAAACTATCCCCATCCAAATCAGCAATATAATTTCTGAAGAAATTAGCGTAACCATGATTTTTTAAATAATTCGTAATCCGTGCCTCTTCATTGAGGTACAACTGCTCATCGACAGGAGCGCCCTTTTTGATAAAAGACTCCGACTTAATTTCATTTAAGATATTTTGAATGGCCGTATCCTTACTTACAATTGCAACGGTATCGTAATAATATCTTTTGCCTGGATCAATGACATATTTGATATGAGTTTTCTTTTTTCTTAGTCCTTTTATTTTAGTTTCATAATCTACTTTGGCTTGAAAATAACCTTTTTTATGCATCATCAACTCCATACTTTTAGCTGATTTATCAGCAGCATCTTGGCTAAAAATAGCAGGAGGTTCTACAAAATTTTTGTTGACAAATCGGGTCCATTTAGTCGTATCTTTTTTAGCCTGCATTCGATAGTAGTACCAAGGCCCTAAACTGGGTAATCCTAAAAATCTAGAATTTGGCTTTTGGTAAGTTTGAGTACCCAATTCATAAATCAAAGTATTGTAATTATCTACATTACTTTTATTTTTAATGACCACTTTATTTTTTCGCAATAAGGTTTCTCCATCCTTTAAATGTTTTATCGTACCACAACTTGTTCCCAAGATTAGTATGAAAAAAACAAAAAATATGTACCTTATCGTGCTGTTCATCTTTTTAAAAGATTTAAGATTATAGGTATTGGGTATTGAGAGGTTTTGTATTTTTATAAATGTCTCCATACTCAATACCCACAATCTCATATCAAATAATTTACAATTAATGATTTCGAAAAATAAAATAAAATATTTACGCTCTTTAAAGCTAAAAAAGTTTCGACAAAAGTATAATAATTTTACTGTAGAAGGGGATAAAATAGTCTTAGAATTATTACAATCTCCCAACGTTGAAATTGAATCCATCATTGCGACTGATTCTTGGCAACAACAATACTTTAACGAAACCTTAGGAAAGGCTTCACTTATCGAAACTGCGAAGGAAGATGACATTAAAAAAATCTCTAATTTCACCACCCCTTCTTCCGTATTGGTTGTTGCAAAAAAATGGGAATCCGTTTGGAAAGATAGTGTTATAAAAAACAACTTCTCTCTTTATTTAGATGGAATTCAAGACCCTGGAAATTTTGGAACTATCCTTCGTATTGCCGATTGGTTTGGTATCCCTTATGTTTTTTGTTCTGCCAAATGTGCAGATTTATACCATCCCAAAGTTATTCAAGCCAGTATGGGCGCATTTCTTAGGTTAAATGTTATTACAGCACCATTCGATTCGATAATTGAACGTTATAGTGATATGCCATTTTATGGAACTGTTTTGGATGGTAAGAATATATTTACTACTAATAAATACCAAAATGGTTGCATTGTAATAGGCAATGAAGGAAAAGGTATCTCCCCTGAAATATTAGAAAAATTAACCCATCGCATCTTAATTCCTAAAGGTAAAAACGGTGGCGCAGAATCTCTCAATGCTGCGGTAGCTACTGGAATTGTTTGTGCGATTTTAACAGGAAAATAAATCAAAATCAAAATGTCAATCAAAATCAAAAATAGTATAATGGTTAATTAGGAATTACCATTTGCCTAATTAACCAATCAACAAATTAACTACTCAACTATTTTTGATTAAAATAATATTAGGATGACTGATAAAAATCCCACACCGCTAGACTTTGAAGAGGTTGTTTCTGATGAAACTACTGAAGCACCTATCTCGCCTGCTCAAAAGAGATTACAAAATTTTGAATTTGTTCCACTCATCACTTTAGCCATTGGATTATTTTTCAAGCTTCAATCATGGCCTTATGCTACTGAAATTTTAATCGCAGGTGGTACGCTTTCCGCTTTGCTATATTTATTTTTTTCGTGGTTTATGTTTCGAGTAGGAAAATATCGTCCACTTGAAGTTATCTTATCCATCCTTTGTGGTTTGGCTTTTTCGACTGGAATTTTTGCAATTCTTTTTAGAATGCAAGATTGGGAAAGAAGCGAATTATTGGTTAGTTACGGATTGAAAGGAATCGTATTTTTTCTTTTTGTAAGTATTGTACTTTTTGCATTTCATCTCAAAGACAAAAGAGCAAGTGTTTTTTATCGTAACTTGATTTCTCGGTTATTAATTTTCACAGTCCTTCTCCTCTACATTTCTAGAATTTACTTTTAAATTTTGATTCTTTGATCGTCTCTAGTGTTTTGTCAAGTAAGAAATGTCGGGATATGATTAAATATCGATTACGTTATTCGACCACGTTATTCGAGCGGGCTGGGAATGGCGAAAATCGTGGTCGAAAATCGTGTCATTATATAATATAATCAATCCCTTCATTTCTCACTTGGTAGAAACACTAGTTACCTCTACATTTTCTGCTTTATAATTTTTTCTGCATATTTGTTTTTTACAAAACCCAGAAAAAACAATTTATATGTATATCAAAAAGAATTTCACTTTTAGTGACGTAATGTATTTTTCAGGCGGCCATATTTTATGGTTAACAGCTTGGGCTAGTATAGTAACAATAGGATTCGAATTCTTCCACAGTCCTGATTTTAAAGTTTCATGGTTACCTATTTCAGTAATTGGTACCGCAGTCGCATTTTACTTAGGATTTAAAAATAATAGTGCTTATGATCGACTATGGGAAGCACGAAAAATTTGGGGCGCAATCATTAATAGTAGTAGAATGTGGGGCGCAAATGTAAGAGGATTTGTAGGAAATCAATTTACCGAAGATGAAGTTGGACAAGAAGAATTACATAGCATTCATCAAAAATTAATTTATCGTCATATTGCTTGGTTATATACTCTGCGGAGTCAACTTTTGATACCTACTCCATGGGAACACATCAATCAAAGTAAACACATCAGAAAAGCTACTAAAAAAAGAATGAAACGATTTGGACAAGGCCTAAGTAATTTGGATGGGATAACTGAAAAAGAATTGGAAGCCTATCTTTCTCCTGATGAAGTAAAACGACTCATTGAATATAAAAATACAGCTACTCAAATCATTGACCAACAAACTCAAGACTTGAAAAACCTAAGAAAATTAAACCTTATTGATGATTTCCGACATATGGAATTACAAAAATTGTTAAATGATTTTTATACTCATCAAGGAAAATGTGAGCGAATTAAAAAATTCCCTTTGCCTCGTCAGTATGGAAGTATGAGTTTTGTCTTTGTTGGAATTTTTATTTTCCTTTTACCATTGGGAATGGTTTCTGAATTTCATGATATTAATGCGCATTGGGGCCCATGGCTTTCCATTCCATTCACCGTATTGATTGGATGGGTTTATTTAATGATGGAATTGGTAGGTGATTATTCTGAAAATCCGTTTGAAAGTCTAGCTAATGATATTCCTATGTTAGCACTTTCAAGAGTAATTGAAATTGACTTAAAGCAAATGTTAGGAGAAGAAGCTCCGCCACCTGTTGAAGCTGTGAATGGAGTTCTCATGTAATTAAAAATTAAAAATGAATAATTAATAATCTCGAATAATGTAAATCACAGAATTGAAAAAATTATTAATTATTCATTTTTAATTTTTAATTATACTTTAGCTGTTTCTCTTTTTACAGGAACAACCCATCCAAAACGATCCTCTACCTCACCACTTCTCATTCCATTAATTTCGCTTTTTAGTAAATGAGCCACCTTGTAAGTTTCGATAGAAGGCATTGGCATATCCACGCCATCGTAAGCAATCAATTCTACATTAGAAACAACTGCCGCAGTACCCGTTCCAAATGCCTCCTGTAAAGAACCATCCATATGTGCTTCCACAATCTCCTGAATTGAGATCAATCTTTCCTCAACTTCGTAACCTTTATCTCTCAATATTTGGATAGACATATCTCTTGTAATTCCTTTCAAGATAGTCCCCGTCGTAGCAGGCGTAATTACTTTTCCATTGATTACAAAAAAGATATTCATCGTACCTACTTCCTGAACATATTTAAATTCTTTAGCATCCAACCAAAGGATTTGGTCATAACCTTTTTGCATAGCCAACCTAGCAGGATACAACGAAGCAGCATAATTTCCAGCCGTTTTTGCCTCTCCTACTCCACCATGTGCAGCTCTAATATATTCAGTATCAGCTAATAATTTTACAGGTTTCGGATAGTATGGGCCTACTGGGCCAGTAACAATTAAAAACTTATAAGACTCAGAAACAGCAACCCCTAATTTTTCATCCATAGCAAACATCAATGGACGAATGTATAACGCACTTCCTTCTTTTTGAGGAATCCATCCTGCTTCCATTCCTACTAATTCATGTAACGCTTGAAGAAATAAATCTTCAGGAAAATCAGGCATACATAATCGTTGAGCAGAAGCATTTAATCTTCTTACGTGCATTTCGGGTCGTAGTAAGGCAGGAGTACCGTCAGTCATTTTTGATGCTTTCATTCCCTCAAAGATCGATTGACCATAGTGTAAAGCTAAGTTTACTGGACTTAATGATAAATTACTGAAAGGAATGATTTTTAGATTCGTCCATTCTCCATTGATATAATCAGCAGAAAACATATGATCTGAAAATGTTTGACCGAATGGAATTTTGTCAAAATCAATTTCAGAAAGACGAGATTTGTTAACTTTGGTTATTTCTATTTTATAGTTCATAATTTATATGGTTATTTTTTCAAAAATAATTATTATTGTCCGATTTTTCTAAAGTTTTTGGTAAAAAAACAAATTTTTATTCCTTATTGTTCGCAAAAATAGCACTTATGGAAAATGATATTTCGCAAGGCCAGTTTATGGATTTTTCAGTAGTCCACCTAAAAGAACCTAAAGAAATTCTCCAAAAATGCAAAGGAAGCAACCAAAAAAAGCTTCTTGTCGTCTATAATGAAAAGGACGAAAGTCCTGAACGAATAGAATTTTTAAAGAAAATTCTGGGAGCTGCAAAATTTGATATAGATGAAGATATTCTTCTATTAAAATTAACTCAAAAAGAGCCTTTTAGTTTCGTTGCACTTCGAGCAAATGTGGCCAACCATCTCGGTGGAATTGACAGTTTGTTAGTTTTCGGTTTTGAGCCAACTCATTTTGGGCTTAACCTCGATGTACAAAAATATCAACCTTTTCGGTTTTATGATTGTGGATTTTTATTTGCTGATGGTCTTTCTGTTTTGGAAAATGAAAAACAATTGAAAGGTGCGCTTTGGCAAGGGATGCAAGAGCTTTTTTTAATGAATAATTAAAAATGAATAATGAATAATCTAGAATCGAAAAAGTTAATTTTTGCAACTAGTAATGCTTATAAAATAAAAGAAGTAAAAGCATTGTTAGGAGATCAATTTGATGTGGGCGGTTTGAAGGATATTGGATGTGAGGAAGACATTCCTGAAACCCAACCTACTATCGAAGGCAATGCACTTCAAAAAGCAAGATACGTAGTCGAGCATTATGGTGTAAATTGTTTTTCGGAAGATACTGGTTTGGAAATTGAAAGTTTGAACATGGAACCTGGAGTTTATTCCGCTCGATATGCGGGCCCTCAACGGGACTCCGACGATAATATGAATTTGGTTTTGGAAAAATTAAAAACCCAAACCAATCGAAATGCAAGATTCAAAACAGTAATCGCATTAATTATTGATGGAAAAGAATATACATTTGAAGGCATCGTTAATGGAGTTATTGCGTATGAAAAAACAGGAACTGATGGATTTGGGTACGATCCCATTTTTTTACCAGAGGGAAGAACAACTAGTTTTGCTGAAATGAGCAGCGAGGAAAAAAATGAGATCAGCCATAGAGGAAGAGCAGTACGGAAATTAATAAATTGGTTGATTAGTTGATTGGTGAATTAGTTGATTAGGGGTCGAATAATTGTGAGTTGAATTTACTTAGATTTCAATTATAAAACCACTTAAAATTAACCTGAATCACCATTTTTCGATCCTAATTAACCCTTCAACAAATTAACTAATTCACCTGTATTCGACCCCTAATAAACCAATTAACCATCAAACATAATACTCTGACAATCAAATACTTACAAAGTAAAGAAAGTTAATGTTAGTAAATTTATTAATGTTAATTTTTTGAACGCCCCTTAAAACTGTAATTTAATGGTTAGAATCAAACAAGCTAACCAATGTCGAAACTAAATATCAACAATTTGATTAAGACACCACATTTAGAGGGTATAATCACTAAGGATGTCATCCAATCTTGTATTGCAGGACGAAGGGCATCTCAAGAACTTTTGTACCAATATTTCGCTCCGCGTATGTTTGGTATTTGTTTAAGGTATGGTCATGATTACCCTACGGCGGAAGACCTGCTTCAAGAAGGTTTTATCAAAGTATTTAACAAACTTGACCGCTATCGTTACGAGGGTTCGTTTGAAGGATGGATGAAAAGGATATTCATCAATACTGCCATCGAGCATTATCGTAAAGCCAATAACCGCAAGTTTTTTGTGGAAATAGATCAGGCGACTGAACTGACTTTAAATAGTGTTGCTTTGGATAACTTAGCCACTCAGGATTTATTAAAAGTCGTGCAAAAATTACCTGATGGTTATCGAACAGTATTTAACCTATATGCCATTGAAGGTTTTAATCATAAAGAGATTGGGCAAATGCTTGGTATCTCGGAAGGAACTTCTAAATCACAATTGGCAAGAGCTAGAGCAACTTTACAAAAAAATATCAAATCACTCAAATAACTAATGGACAACAGTAACCAACACATCGACGATTTATTTAAAAATGAGCTAAGAGACATTGCCCCTACTCCACCTAACTCTAATTGGCACAAAATTGCCAATCAGTTGGAAGGTGAAGAATTGGATGCTTTTGTAGCTGGCAATTTAAATGAAATCGAAGTCACTCCTCAGCCTGAAATTTGGAATAATATCAAACGAAAACTTCCGCTTTCATTATTGGTACGTAATCAATTGAATTGGATGACTGGAGTCGCTGCGGCTTTAGTCATATTTATGGTAGCCGTTTTATTATTAAATCCAAAAAATACTATTAGCAACGATCCTTCTATTGTTCAATCTGAAAAGATTTCAAATCCTATTGAATCTGCACCCGTTGCAGAAGAGGTAGATTTTGTATTTGCAATTGAAGAAGATAAAAAGAAACCTTCGGCAAGTGAAGAACTTTCTTTGGAAGATGAAAAAACAATTGAAGACTTTTGGTCTTTTGTAATGGATGACGATGAAGACCTTGTAGTGGATGAAGAATTAATTGAAAAAAGTTTAGAACCGATTCTTCCATTGCCAGTTGAGGATAGTGAGGCTTACCTGCCTAAAAATTTAAAACTATTAGAACCTGTTTATGAATTTACAAAGGAGCCAATGTTTTTACCAGAAGTTGAAAATTTTACCATTGAAAATTAATTTCGAATAAAAATATAACAAACAAAACGACAATTCCAACAAGCCCTTCTGCCTTTGCAGAGGGCTTTTTTAATGAAGAATGAATAATTAAAAATGAATAATTTCGAAAAATGTTGATTCAAAATGTAACCGCCAAATTCATTTGGTAGGTTGATATAAACAACTGAATGTCAATCAATTACACAACCTACCAAGTAAATTTGGTAGGTACATTTTCTAAAAAATTTTTGTCAACAGTTTTTTATTGATTAATTTTATTTGACGGATTACCCAAAAAAAATTTAAGGCAAATGAAAAAACTAATTCCTTATGTTATCGCAATATTCTTTTTGATTCCTCAAAATGGGCAAGCACAAATAGAAGCAGGTGTTACATTCGATTATTCGCATCTTCATTTTAGCTCACCTAATCATAAAGCTACTGGAAGTGGAAGTTCTTTTTTTCTACAAGGAAATATGGGGAAAAATATATTTTTAAGATCAACTTATTCTCTTGTCAAATATCAAGTCAATGGTAAAGATTCTACCTCATCAGACTTTTTGATTTCGCCTGCTTTAGGATATTATTTTAAATCTAAAAAAACATCTAAATTCTCATTTCCTATTTTCATTTCAGCAAATGTTTTGCAAAAAGCAAGGATAGGATTTTGGGGATTTAAATATGGGGTAAGGTACCAACACAATTATAGGTGGTCTTTTTTTAGCGAGTTAAATCACAACTTTTCTTTTAGTAGTGAACAACAATTTTCAAACAAAGGAAATGCGATTCATTCCATTTCTCTGGGTGCGATGTTTAATCTATTTCCATTGAAACGATTAAAAAAAGAAAAATGATCTGTAGAAAAGGTTGTGCAGCATGTTGTATTTTTATAGATATTTCGATGAGTATTCCTAATCATCCCAATGGGAAACCATTCGGAGTGCGTTGTAAAAACTTAGATGAAAATAATGCTTGTACCATTCATGGCACCAAGGATTACCCAAAAACTTGTCAAGGTTTTCAAGCCGAGAAAGAATTCTGCGGAGATAACTCGGAAGAAGCGAAAAGTATTTTAACAAAGCTTTATCAAGAGTAAAAGATCATCCATTGACTTCTTCTTCACATTACAATAGTCTTCCCAAATACAATTTTCGATAAAACTCCATACCTATTTTCCATTTCATTTTATTTAAAATATTTTTAGAAAACCAAAATATTTAAAATATGAAATCCTTTGTCTCGGTTAGTCAGTCCTCAAAATGGATTTGGATTTTTTATTTTGGTATAATCGGATTTCAAAACATAAGTATAGGAAACCATACTTCTTTTCCAGTCGACTCCACAGATTCTACACCTCCACAAATCATCCAAGTAGAGACACCTGCTATTTGTGGTGGAGATGAATTTACCGTAACCTTTTCTGAAAGTATTCAATGCGAGAGTATCCACTCCAGTAATTTTGAAATTATTGGCCCAGGAGCACCTTATGTCATTGATGCTTTTTCAACGGATTGTAATTTTGGAAGTGATAGTAGTAATATATTTACAATTTGGACAAACCCTCCACTCTTAGATGTAGGCAATTATACTTTTTCATTTTTCCTTCAACCTGACTATCAAGTTTTAGATTTATGTGGAAATCCATCTGTTCCATCTGATCATAATTATCAATTACTAAATACTCCTATAACTGCACTCAATCTTGGTAGCGACCAAATCCTTTGTGAAGGAGATACTTTATTTTTTGATGTTACTCGCCCTAATGCAGATACTTATTTATGGCAAAATGGATCAACACAACCAACAATAATAATTACCGAAACAGGAGACTACGCAGTTTCTATTACAAATATTTGCAATACCGCTACTAGTCAAATCCATGTTGACGCTTTAACGAACGAACCTGTATCTGTTGATCTTGGAAATGATACCACCTTATGTCCTGGTGGGAATTTTCTATTGGATGCTACATGGCGAGTGGGCAGCGAATACTTGTGGCAAGATGGTAGTACCTCTCCTTTTTTTTCAGTAACTAAAGCTGGAATTTATGAAGTACAGATACAAGATTTTTGTGGTGCAACAGGTTCCGCAAGTATCGCAATTCAATTTCAAGATTCTTTAAAAGTAGAATTAGGTAATGATACTATTTTATGTGAGGGAGAAACCTTTTCTTTAATTGCTAACAATCCACTTGCTCAAAATTACAATTGGCAGAATGGATCCACGGAATCTTCTTTGGATGTGATGGAATCAGGAATTTATAGTGTTACTGTCAGCAATGAATGTATGGCAGTCGTAGATAGTGTTTTGGTAACTTTTATTGAATCACAGGCGATCAATATTGATTTAGGAAATGATACATTAATTTGTGGAAACACTCCAATATTATTAGATGCGAATTGGGGAAATGCGATT
>CAKZSH010000201.1 GCA_937918905.1 uncultured Saprospiraceae bacterium | reverse complement strand
AATACATCAAGACCTGCACCTTTGATGATTTCATTTTCCAAAGCAAATTTTAAATCTGATTCATTGACCAATCCACCTCTTCCAGTATTGATGAGGATGGCAGAAGATTTCATTTTTTTTAGGTTGGATAATGAGATAATTCCTTGACTCTGCTTATTCAATGGTGCATGAAGAGAAAGAACATCACTTTCCGATAACAATGTATCTACATCTACGAATTGTACCCCTTCTATTTGATCTCTTTCAGGATGTTTGTGGTATGAAATAACTTTCATTCCAAATGCTAAAGCCACCTTAGCTACCGCTTTTCCTATCTTGCCAAATCCATAGATTCCCATTACTTTTCCATAAATTTCTTGAATTGGAAAATTCCAATAACTGAAATTATCTTGATTAGACCAAACTCCGTTTTCTACTTCTTGGTGGTAGGTTTCCACCTGATTAAATATTGCAAATAACAATGCAAATACATGTTGCACAACCGATGGTGTACTGTAATCAGAAACATTCGAAACGAGTATTTTATTTTTTTTACAAAATTCTACATCTACATTGTTATAACCTGTGGCAGAAACACAAATGTATTTTAAATTTGGAAGCTGACTTAATATATTTTTATCTAAAGTACATTTATTCACCACCAGTATGTCAGCAGTTTTTGATCTGGAAATAATGTCTTTTGGTGCGGTGTAAGGGAAGATGGTAGTATGGGTAAGGGCTTCTAATTGATCCCAATTTAAGTCACCAGGGTTCAATGTATATCCATCAAGAATAATAGTTTTTATCATTTTTAAGTATTTGATTATCAGTTGTTTGTGGGTTTTATGTTAAATTGGTTGAGATGGAGTTCTAAACTGCTATATAATTCTGCCATCCGATGTGGGCAACCAAAACATGGTTCAAAAATACCCTCATTTCGAATATCATTAGGAAAAACAAACGCCTTTGTTTTGATTTTTGATTTTAGAATATTGGCGATGTCGGAAAATTTTTCTTCTGAAATAACAATAGATTGACGGTTGGTTTTTTCAGTTATATTTTTGATGATAAAAATATCTTCAAATTGTTCTTCTCCAATTTTTTGTCCATAAAAATCATTAGGTGCTTCTAGTAAAATAACGGAAGGAGCGTCGGTATTGACGGTGAAGATTCCGATAGGAGTGTTTTCGCAATTGACGGATTCAAAGATTTTTATTTGAGCAATTTCAGAATCCTTATTAGTACTCCAAATTTCCATTTTTTGTTCCTTTTTAAAAAATAAAAAATGAATGAGAGAAGCGTTTTCAAGATTAATTTTTTCACCCGATAATTGCTTCGAAGCATCATTTTGACAGGAACCAAAAATGGTAAAGAAAAATAATAATAAAATTATCTTTAAGTGTCTCATAAGTAAAAACGGATTGGTGTAAAAAAAATCCCTTTGCAGTTGCAATTGGATTTCCTAAAGATAATTTATTTTTTTAACCCTAAAAAATGGACGTAGATTTCATAAAGGGTTTGGGTTGGATTGTGGAGTCAGAGCTTGATTGGTCTCAGAAAAGGTTTAAATCCTTGTTCTATTAGCGCAGCGTTCGATATTCATTCAAGTTCGATATTCATTCGAGTTCGATATTCAAAAAATTATATCAACGACTTTAGTCGTTTGTATAATTAACCCACTTACTTTTAGCAGGTGGTGGTTAAGTTCTGAACTAAGTCAGAGCCTGACTTTTTCAAGTCAGACTCTGAGCTTGCTTGGTTGTTCCTTTATTTTTATTCATTCAATGTCCAATCATATTCTTTATACTTTATTTGAGTGCTAGGTGCAATTTTAGAGCTAGCATATTTATTCAAATAATTTTTCAAATCTCCAAAGTCTTCAGCATACCATTCAAAAATTTTAGAAACCGCCGCATTGTCTCCTGAAATAGAGTTATATTTAGAATTATTGATAAATGCTTTGGCTTGTTTTTCGAAATTTGAATTCAAATTATCGGCAGTCCAAGCTTGATTCAAAAGTGGTGGACAAGATTTTGCAGCACAATTAACTGCAAAATGGATTCTCGCATCTTTGTACGTTGGTCGTAGAATATCATTTTCAATATTATTTAAACTCAAGGTACGACCATCTAATTTTATCCATTTGACATCCCAAGGTTTGCCACCATGTAACTTAGTAATACTCGCGATAGGGTAATTATTTAGAATTAACTTAATCGTGTAGGCATTATATGCATTGATCCAATAGGCCATTTTTTTGTTTTTCCCCCAATCCTTTCCTATTGGAGTGCCCTCCAATTGATTCAAGTAAGCATTCAATTTACTTTCATCATTTTTCAAACCTTTATAATTCACCTTGCCAGTAGAGCTTACATGTTTTTTCAACAGAGCATCAAAGGGCGCATGACTGAATGCAGGTGGAGCGGGTGCAGGCGGCTTTTCATCTACAAAGTCTTTGACTTGAGTGGTATTCTTTTTTTCCAATTCCATTTTTTTACGAGCAGCCTCATCTGCTAATTTTTTTTCGTAAGCTACTTGTGCCTTTCTTTTTTCAGTTTCAATAGCTTGAGCATTGCTCACTTCTGTAACCTCTGAAATACTAGGGACTTGTTCTTTTACTTTTTCCACCACATTAGACGTTTTTTCACTAATCTTCTCTGCCGTTTTTGTTGAGATTTGGTTCGCCTTATCTTTCGCTTTTTCAACGACTTTGGTTGCATTTTTCTCCATTTTGGCTTTTTCAATCAATTCTTGCTGAACTTCACTTGCATTTTTTTTGGGTGCAATGACTTCATTAGAAACCTCTTCAATACTTGCTAATCCATCATTTTTTGTAACTGAAGGACTAGTTTTATTGGTAGGGATTTCTCCTTTTGAAGTAGATTTGGGAGATTCACCTCCACAGGCAAAAAGCGTCAATATTGAAATAAATAAAATTATATTTTTCATAAAAAAAGGTTAATGGTGAAAAAATGCTGTTTCGAATTATATTTATTCTGTAAGGGAGTAGGAATTAAATAACCTACCCGTATGAAGAGATTATTTTTTAATATGAGGAAATGAAAAAATTAGTGCATACCCCACGGTACGGACTCATTTTTTCATAAAGTCATCCTTCAAATGGGTAGATTATTTATTTCCTACTCCCTAAACTAAAAAAACCAAAGATAGGTTGTAGCATTCATTTGATAATGTTCTAAAGCGGACTTTTTTGGGAATCTCGCCTTTTAATTTCGAACGCTGCGCTAATAGAACAAGGAATGCTGCGCTAAGGATTTGAGAAGTTTTGACGAATAGTTGTGAAATGACCTAATCACTAGTATTCGACCAACTTCTCAAATCTTAAATCCTTGTTCTATTAGCGCAGCGTTTGATATTCAAAAGAGTATTCCCATAAATATTAGCTTCCTGACATATCCAAAAATACCTTTTTGAAGGCGTAACGAAATTTACTACTTTTGCCTTTCGTTGATATTTAGGATAAAAACATCATTTTAGAAATATATGTCAGTAAAAGTAGAGCAATTAACTAAGGTATATGGTGAGCAAAGGGCAGTAAACAATATCTCCTTTGAAGCAAAAAAGGGTCAAGTACTTGGATTCCTAGGGCCAAATGGTGCAGGGAAAACCACGACTATGAAGATAATTACCTGTTTTATTCCTCAAACTCAAGGGTCAGCAGAAGTTTGTGGTTACAATACCATTGATTCTCCAATGGAAGTTCGAAGTAGAATTGGGTATTTGCCAGAGCATAATCCGTTGTACAAAGAAATGTATGTTAAGGAGTATTTGAGATTTGTAGGAGGACTGAACAAGGTTTCCAATCGAAAAAAGAGAGTGGAAGAAATGATTGAATGGGTAGGACTTGGCAGAGAGCAACATAAATTGATAGGCGCACTTTCCAAAGGTTATCGACAAAGAGTGGGGCTGGCACAAGCCATGTTGCATGATCCCGAAGTTTTGATCTTGGATGAACCGACCTCTGGTTTGGATCCTAATCAACTGGTAGAAATTAGGAAATTGATTATTGATTTGGGAAAAGAGAAAACGGTGATTTTCTCTACCCATATCATGCAAGAAGTACAGGCTATTTGCGATCAAGTGATGATTATCAATAAAGGTGAAATTGTAGCCAATGATCCTGTCGAAGCACTTCAAAATAGAATTACAGGCTCAAATGTTATCACGGTCGAATTTTCCAAAAAAATCAAAAAAGAATTACTCAATAAAATACCTAAAATAAAGTCAATTCAATCATTAGGGGACAACCAATGGCAAATTAGTTCTTCTTTAAATGATGATATTAGAAAAGAGATTTTTGATTTTGCAGTTCAAAATGAATTGACCTTATTGGGGATGAGAAAAGAAGTATATAGCGTTGAAGATGTTTTCCAAGAATTAACAAAATAAGTGGAATTATCTATGAGAATTTTCTTAATAAATATTCTTTTTTTATTTTTTGCAAATGTGTTGTTAGCACAAAGTGATAGTATTGTTTACCTCAGTAAAAATTTTAAGTTTAAAGATGGTGTGTTTTTGACTTTTGAGGATTTTAAAAACAATACGCCTACATATTCATGGGATGATGTGGAAGCAGGACTTTTTTCCAATCCTCAAAACTTCATGGCGCAAATGCATTTTTTAAAAACTAAAAAAACAGAAGTTGCTCCTGTACAAGAAATAGATTTAGAATCTATTTGGGGAATCTGTTTGGATGGTATTCCTTATGTTCGATTGGAAAAAGAGGTATTGAATAAAGTGAATACTGTTTTTGCTGGATTAAAATTGAGAGGTAAGATTTGCTATTTTGAATACGAAGAATTTGTGCTCCGAAAAATTCCAATGTCGGCCTATAATCCTATAACAGGAAAACCTTTTCGGACGATGAGTGTGGAGCGAAAAGTAAAAATCATTCATAGAAATATGCTTCATTTTGAAACTGGTGAAATGGCAAAGTTTTCACAAATGAATTTTAGCAAATGGATTGAAGATGATGAAAAATTATTAAAAACAGTTCAAGATTTAAATCCTCAAGAAGTGGAGGATAAGTTATTTAAATGTTTGCTTATTTACGATGATCGTAATTTAGTTAAGGTAAGTAAATGATGATAATGTGTTTAAGTATATAGGTGTATATGTTGACGAAATAATGGTGAGACTTTTAATCAAAATTATTCGAAAACATATACACTTATACACACATACACTTAAACACATAAAAGAAATCAATTAATGTTAACAATTTTCACAAAAGAGATCAATACGTTTTTTAGTTCCTTGATTGGTTACATTGTAATCGGAGTTTTTTTATTAGTTACAGGGCTGATGATGTTCGTATTTCCCGATACGAGTTTGTTGGATAGTACCTATGCTACTATGGACCAACTGTTTGGATTAGCACCTATTATTTTTATGTTTTTGATTCCTGCGGTTACCATGCGATCCTTTGCAGAAGAAATTCAAACAGGGACAATTGAGTTATTGACAACAAGACCTTTACGGGATTTTGAAATTATTTTAGGAAAATATTTTGCTTGTTTGGCGTTGGTTTTATTTGCACTCCTTCCCACTTTACTTTACTATTATACTTTGCATAATTTGGGTTCACCTGTGGGCAACTTAGACTCAGGAGGAATACTTGGAAGTTATATCGGATTGTTTTTGTTAGCGGCAGTTTATACTGCCATTGGAATATTTTCATCGTCCTTAATTGATAACCAAATCGTCTCTTTTATCCTCGCTACGTTTCTATGTTTTTTCGTTTATTCTGGTTTTTTATATTTGAGTAAGCTCCCTGTTTTTTTTGGAAAAATGGATACCGTAGTTCAAATGTTGGGTATCGAATATCATTATAATTCGATCAGTCGAGGCGTTATAGATACCAGAGATGTCATCTATTTTTTTTCAATGATAGCCATGTTTTTAGCAATGACTTTAGTTTCATTGGAAAAACGAAAATGGTAAATTTTAGTTGATTCAGGATTATGAATTGTTGATTAATTTTGAATTGAAGGCGTTAAGAAAATCATATTTTGATTTTTAGCCGCAGGCTTACGCTGACTTGTTATGACGATTAAATATCGCGTTATAGAAAAGTCATGACAAATCAGCCTATGTCTGCGGCTAAAAATTCAAACCTATTTTTCATTCAACATTAATTTTGAATACAATAATTTTTTAATTAAATGAATAAAAAAACTCAAACCTTATTGCAATTGGCACTATTTGCTGGAATATTGATCTTTATCAATGTTTTAGGAAATACCTTTTACAATTACTTTGATTTGACGGAAGAGAAGAGATTTACTTTGACAGATGCTACCAAGGATTTGATGGAAAATATGAATGAAGTGGTTTATGTAGAAGTATTGTTGGAAGGAGAATTTGGAGCAGGTTTTATGCGATTGCAAAATGCTACAAGAGAATTGTTAGACGACTATCGTTCTCTTTCTACCAATTTAGAATATAGGTTTAGAAATCCATTAACGGGCAATGTTGAAGAAGATAATTTGACCAAACAAGAGTTAGGTAAAAGAGGAATTTTTCCAGTTAATTTGAAAGAGCAAACAAGTGAATCGAAGAAGGAACAGATTGTTTATCCCTACGCAATTATTAATTATCAAGGGGAAGCAAAAAGTATTAACCTATTGGAAAACAATACACCAGGAATGAATCCTGAAGTAGTCTTAAATAACTCTGTAACCCTTTTGGAATATAAAATTACAAGTGCTATTAATAAGCTTCGAACGGTGTTAAAACCTGTTGTAGTTTATACCACAGGGCATGGAGAATTGACTGCAATGCAAACTGCGGATCTCGATTCCGAATTAATAAAAACCTATGACATCAATCGAATTAATTTGGATAGTGTGGTTCAAATTAATAAAGAAATTGATGTTTTAATTGTTGCAAAACCAATGTTACCATTTTCAGATAGAGACAATTTTAAGATTGACCAATTTGTAATGAATGGAGGTCGAGTACTTTGGTTGTTGGATAAAGTCAATGCCAGTTTGGATAGTATGCGGATTACGGGAACTCAAGTTCCGCTTCCGTTGGAATTGAATTTGGAACGTTTATTATTTAAATATGGGGCAAGGATTCAACCCAATTTAGTTTTAGATTTGGAGTGTACACCCATCCCATTACAGGTAGGAATGCTTGGCGATAAACCTCAGTTGGAATTGTTTCCATGGTTTTATAATCCTCGTGTAGCATCTCGATCCAATCATCCCGTGGTCAAAAGTTTAGACCGAGTCAACTTGTTTTTTGCCAACCGAATCGATACCATAGAAACTAGAAAAGGCAACGTTCACAAAGAGGTGCTTTTAACGACTTCCGATTACAGTCGTTACCAAAGGGTTCCAGTTAATTTAAGTTTTGAAATTTTAAGACAGGAACCTGATCCTAAATTATTTAATAAACCATTCTTGCCTGTTGCAGTTTTGATGGAAGGTACTTTTCCATCGGAATTTGAAAACAGAGTGACCGAAAGTATGCAACAAGGATTACGAGATTTGAAAATGGAATTCAAACCATTAAGTGATCCCACACGAATGATTGTTGTAGCGGATGGTGATGTTGCGATCAGTCGGTTGGATCGAAAAACACAACAACCACTACCACTTGGTTTGAATCCTTTTGATGGTCGGCGATATTCCAATAAGCAATTTTTATTGAATTGTGTGGATTATTTATACGATGATAGAGGTGTGATCGAAGCCAGAGGAAAAGAAGTAAAATTAAGGTTGTTGAATAAAATAAAAGCCAAAGAAGAAAAAACAAAATGGCAATTGTTTAATATTTTATTACCAGTCGTCTTGTTAGGGATTTTTGGATTCGGTTATAATTGGTTTAGACGACGACGATATGGAACTGTCTGAGCATTTTGGTTATTAAGTTAATAGTTATTGAGTTATTTCGAATACTTTGAAATGGACTGTTCAAAAAAGTGTGTCAATATTATTTTACTCTGTGACCGTCGGATGTAAATCCGACTCTCTCAATCGAAAGTCGTAACGAATTAACAGATTGATTATCATAGTATTATGTCAAAATATTTTCGTCCGAGAGAGCCGGATTTATATCCGACGGATAAGGATCAAAATACCATTGACACACTTTTTTGAATAACCTTTCTTTAAAAACACGTGTAAATGAAATAACTCAATAACCAAATTCCAAAATGCCATTTCATTTATTTTGATTTAAAAAAAAGTCATGAAAAGAACATTAATATTATTACTATTATTTATTGGTTTAGGAGGAGGAGCGTACTTTATTTCACAAAATAAAGATACGACATCAGCAACATCAAAGAATGCAGATGGAGATTTCGCAGTTAAAAATGTGGACGATATTTATAAAATATTTATTGCCAATAAAAAAGATTATCGAGTTCTACTGGAGCGCAAAAAAGATCATTGGGTTTATAATAAAAAATTCAAAGCACGTAAGTATGCAATTCAAGATCTTTTGACCACTATTGAAAATGTGGAAATGAAATATACCACTCCACGTAATGCTGAGAAAAATATGATTAAAAATTTGGCCTCTTCTGGAGTGAAAGTTGAGATCTATGATAAGAATGATAATATCATGAAAACCTATTATGTAGGTGCTTCTACAAAAAATAGTCTTGGAACTTACATGATTATGGAAGGGGCAACAGAACCTTATGTCGTTCATAATCCGACCTTTGTAGGAATGCTTAAAGGGAAATATTATAAAGGAGAGGATGATTGGAAAGACTTAAATTTTTTTGGAGAGACAGTAGAAGAAATTGAAGAAGTTTCAGTTGAATATCCTAAGCAACGTAACAATTCATTTACAATATTTAAAGAAGGCGGTGAGTTTCAGGTAAAACCATTTTTTGAATCTACACCAAAATCTAAAAAGCCTTTGAAAAGTGGAGCCATCGAAAATTATTTGAATAACTATTATTCACTTCACGCCGAAAATTTTGTTAATAAATTACCTACAAGAGATTCCATAGCTCAAACTGTTCCTTTTGTAATTCTTACTTTGAAAAATACAGAAGGAGAAACAAAATCTGCTCGACTTTTTCCAATTATTCAAAAGGATGAATATGGTAATCCAATTAGCTTTGTCAATAAAAATTTAGCTTCTACCGAGGCTATTTCAAGGTATCATCTTGATTATTCAGATGGAAGTTTTAGATTGGTTCAACATCGAGTTTTTGAAAGAGTGTTTTGGGCTTATAATTTCTTTTTCGAAGAATAGTTTTTTGTAAAAATATTGTTATAACTGATGTTACGCAAAAAAGATTACGCACGAAATATTTTGAATTTTTCAACGCTGAGACGCTGAGACACAGAGTTTGTCGAATACTTTATTGAGCGCGCAGAGGATTTTTATTAAAATAAAAATGAGCAAAGATGCAGAGATTTAAGGTGTTCCTGATGAAAGATTTTGCGGACTCTGCTTCTATTTTTCGCACTTGCCTGCCGTAGGCAGGGAAAAATACTCTGCG
>CAKZSH010000200.1 GCA_937918905.1 uncultured Saprospiraceae bacterium | reverse complement strand
AGGGAGTAGGAAATAAATAACCTACCCATCTGAAGGCTTCTTTTTCAATATGATTTCATGAAAAAATGAAGCCGTACCGAAGGGTATGCCTTAATTTTTTCATTTCCTCATATTAAAAAATAATCTCTTCATACGGGTAGGTTATTTAATTCCTACTGCCTTAAAAACCAATAAAAACAAAAATTGCTAATTACAAAATTGGACTTAGGAAAAATAATAAATGCAGCTTTTGACGGTTTATTTTTTCGCCATTTTGCCCAAAAAATAATTTCGTAACGTAGGTATGGTATGCTTACCTCCATTATTAAACCACAGTTGTTATATATTTAGTTTTTTCAAATTTGATTTTTCTAATTGGCTACAACTTCAGTTTGTGAAGAAACCTCAGTCGTAAAATTTTGACCAACTAAATATACGCCAAAAGGTTCACAACTTTATTTTAAGCGAGTTTAAAATGTACAAAATATAGAATGCTTGTTTTTGTAAAAATTACAAAGTGTCTTAGAGGTCATTAATGAATCAAATTTTAATTCCATCAAAATTTAAAATTATAAGTCAACGAAGGCAATATAGGAAATAAAGAAACCTGTTTGGCTTGAAATGCTTGTGGAACCCCATTATCATCATTGATAATTTCAACAAAAAGGAAAAAAGGATTTCGTCGATCATAAGCATTGTACACACTTAAAGTTAAATCAGAAGTTCCCCATCGATGCCAAAACTTACAAACAACTCCCACATCCATTCTATGAAAATTAGGCATCCTAAAACTATTGCGTAACGAATATTCAGGAACTACAAATTCAGGATTACCCCCTGCAATATCTTGAATAAAAAACCGTCCAATCGGAATCGTTGTAGGTGCACCCGAAGTAAAAATCCAAGTCGCTGTAAAGTTCCATCTACGATTCAATTGATACAATCCTACAATTGAAATATCATGTCGTGTATCATAGCGAGGAGGGAAAGGATTACCATTTCTGATTTCATCAAATTCTAATTCACTCCAGGAAAGGGTATAGCCTAACCAGCCTGTAAATTGACCATTCTTTTTTTCCAAATAAATTTCATTACCATAACTCCTTCCTTTTCCAAAAACAAATTCACCACTCAAATCATCGTTGACAAATATCTGCGCACCATCTTTTAGATCA
This sequence comes from uncultured Saprospiraceae bacterium, assembly GCA_937918905.1. GTDB lineage: Bacteria > Bacteroidota > Bacteroidia > Chitinophagales > Saprospiraceae > CAJQQY01. The sequence continues at coordinate 4,641 of CAKZSH010000200.1, read as the reverse complement.
ACTACTTTATTGGTCCATTTATAATACAACTCATTGGTAAACAGCCAGTTATCATTGATAGACCAACTGATGCCTCCTGCAATTTGATTGCTTCGTTGAGGCATGGCTACAATATCCGTAGGATACCAAATATCAGTTGGCAACGATGCACCCGATGTAGAAACGAGATGTACATACTGCGACATATTGGTATAACTTGCCTTGGCGGAGAGGTTTTTATTGATACTATATTTTGCAGAAAAACGAGGCTCTACACCTCCAAAGAATTTTTCATTATAAAAACCAGAGAGCCTCAGTCCAGCGTTTAGTTTCCATTTTTTATTAATCTCAAAATCATCAGAAATGTACGCTGCAAATTCATTTCCTGTAAAATTTTGACCTGCACTAAAATTAAAAGTTTCTGCATCATCAGAAAATGATAGCCGTCCAATTTCAAAATTATGACGAGTAAATTCTGACCCAAAACGGATGTCATGTTGATTATTAGGTTTGTAAAAAAAGTTTTGTTTAATGGTATAATCTTGAATACCTGAGGTCAGGTTAAAGGAGGCAATATCACCAAAGCGATTGTTTAATTTGTAGTTGTAACTTGAAATTGTAAATGAAGTGTTAGAAAAAAGATTGGAATTGATGATTCGATTCCATCGGAGGGTACTGGCGGTATTTCCCCAGTTAAAATTAATCTTAAAATCATCATCACTAAATTTAAAAAAATCACGTCCTAGGTACCCGCTCCAATAGATTTTATTTTTTTTATTAATTTGAATATTAAACTTTGCATTAAGATCATAAAAATAATAATCTGGGATGGGATTAAAATCGTCTTTGTCTTCATTCCTTTTATTGAGTTGGCGAGTGATGATGTCGGCATAGGTTCGCCTTCCTGAAATCATAAAAGAACTTTTATCTTTTTTGATGGGGCCTTCCAAAGTTAGCCGAGAGGCAATGATACCTACGCCACCTGCACCTGTGAATTCTTTTTTGTTGCCTTCATTTAATTTTACATCAATCACCGACGATAATCGTCCTCCATATTGTGCAGGGAAACCACCTTTGTATAACTGAACATCCTTAATTGCATCGGAATTAAACGTACTAAAAAAACCAAACAAATGGGAAGGATTATAAATCACCGCTTCATCTAAAATAAATAAATTTTGATCGGGACTGCCACCTCTGACCACCACGCCTGTTGTACCTTCGCCACCACTTTTGATTCCTGGTTTGAGTTGCAGGGTTTTGATAATGTCAACTTCACCAAATAGGGCAGGGAGTAATTTGGCCTCTTTCATGGTGAGTCGTTCGACACTCATTTGAGTAGAGTTGATGATCTCTTGATTGGACTCTGCGGAGACTTGAATTTCTCTTAAAGTTTCTCCAGAGATTAATTCAATATTGATTTGTAAGTCTTTTGTTAGGTCAATTGTTTTTTCGATGGGACTGTAACCGATAAAGGAATAAATAATTTTGATTTTTCCTTCAGGAAGTTTTATCGAATAAAAACCATATTCATTAGTCGCTGTTCCTATTTGTAAGTCGGGTGCAAATACACTTGCGCCAATCATGGTCTCTCCATTTTTTGCATCGGAGATCGTTCCGCTTAACGTAATCGTATTTTGGGAAAATGAAGAACTGAATGAGGAAACAAAAAATAAGATTAGGAGGTATTTCATATTTAACGGTGAACTTGTAACGGTGAACTGTGAATGATTAATGATGATCTAATGTTATTGTTTTTTGGAGTTAGGGAGTAGGTTATTTATTTCCTACTCCCTAAATAAATGTTTTGATGCGGACTTTGACGGACTTGCTAATAATTAAGTCTGCCAAAGTTCACGTAAAGTTATCTCCGTGAAAGTATAAAAAATTAACGGATTAAAAGTTTATACTATTCGTCAAAAGCTAAGCATTAACAGTTCACAGTTCAACGTTATCAGTTCACCGTTAAAAAACTTACTTTTGCCATTATTTTTTAAATCGTAATTATTATAAAAATGAAACCTAAAAAAATTAGTGAGTCGAAAACCGTAATGACGGAAATGATTATGCCCAATGATACCAATCCTCTTGGAAATTTGATGGGAGGAAATTTGATGCGTTGGATGGATATCGCAGGCGGAATCTGTGCAGGCAAACATTGTGAGGCGCATGTGGTGACGGCCTCGGTAGATCATGTTTCTTTTCAAAATCCTATTTTTATGGGAGACATCATTACGATTGAGGCTTCGGTAACTCGTGCGTTTAATACCTCTGTGGAAATTTATGTAGAGGTGTTTGCGGCTAATATCAAAGGTCATGAAAATAGATTGAGTAATCATGCTTATTTTACTTTTGTGGCTTTGGATGATAAAAAGAAAAAACCAGTCAAAGTGCCTGCGGTAACTCCATTGACAAGAGATGAACAACAACTATATGATAGTGCAAATCGTAGAAGAGAACTTCGCTTGATTCTAGGTGGTCGCATGAAACCTGCTGATGCGAAAGAGTTGAAATTGTTTTTTCAAGAAAACTGATGGTAATTTTCAATTATTCTCGTTTGTCGAATTTTTTTCTCAAAAGAATAAATTCTTTTTACCTTTCTCTATCATTATTTTAGAGTATGATTAAAATTCTCTGATTGATTTTAGACAGACAAATTTTATTTCAGACGAAGAGTAAAAACATGAGTTATGTTAGCGAAGCGATATAATGATTGTTTTTGTGACGAAGTATGAAACAAAATTTGGCGGATAAAATTAATTATGAGAAATTTAAACATACTCTTAGAACAACTTCAAAGTCAAAAAATCATTTCTATGAAAAATTCACTTTTATTTCGATTGTTAGGAGTCTTGGGAGTTTATATTGGATTAAGATATTATGGGGGAGAGATTGGAGCAAAAATTTTATATCCCGTTAATTTATTGGTTACTTTTTTACATGAGTTGGGACATGCTTTGGGGGCAGTTTTGACTGGAGGAAGGGTGGATCGATTAGTTGTGAATGCTGATGGGAGTGGAGTAACGTACACCGCAGGAGGGAGTCGAGGTATTATTTTGATGGGTGGATATATTGGAAGTGCATTGTTAGGAAATTTTTTATTTTATATTGGAGCGAAGTGGCAAAAGTTTGCAGGAACTACAATTTCATTGTTATGTGCAGCAATGGTATTCTCTGCTTTTTGGTGGCAAGGGTCTATGTTTTCAACTTTGTTTTTAGTAGCGTTTGCAGTTGGGACATATTTAATTTCTCGATTTACTAATTTGGATCGAGAGATTTTGATGTTTTTAGGATTGGCAAGTATTCTTTATATCATTCAAGATTTCCGTGTAGGGCCTTCATCTGATTTGGAAAAATATGCGGAGTTAATGGTGATTTTTCCTAAAACGGTTTGGATGTATATTTGGTTAGGGATTGCATTGTTACTTTGCTTTTTTAATTTAAGTTTGATATTTAAAAGTGGAGGAAGTGAAGAAGAAAGGGTTACCTAATTTTGTTGGGAAAAAAAGATAAGTGAATATTGGATCGGCAGGATGTTATCGACGAGTCGAAATACGATTAGCCATTTTGGAAATAGTTAATTCCAAATGTATTGTTACAAAAATGTGTGTATCTTATGATGATAAAGGATTGATAGAAGCATTTGAAAAAGAAGCCTTCAGATGGGTAGGTTATTTATTTCCTACTCCCTTATTACACGATTATAGTATTTTTAAGAAAAATATAGTAACTGCTAAATTTATTATGTGTATTGTATAAAAAACTGATAATCAATGGTTTAGGTCAATCAGCCAAATGAATTTAACTGTGGTTATTTTAGAAAAGGAAAAATTGCCAATTCAATGGGAAATCTCACCTACTTTACCTCTCATTATTCAGCCCATCTTTGCATTGTAAATAACGAAGTTGTTTTAAAAAAAAATAACTTTAATTCAAATCACATTTAAAATAAAAGAATAATGAAAAACAAAGTAATTTTTACAATCGCAATCTTAATGACAATTTTTGTAGGTACATCTTTTGGGCAGCACAATGCTATGGCTAAGAAAGATAATATGGTGAAAAAAGAAACCATGATGAAGAAAGGAGTTGAAGCAGCAAGTGTTATTAAATTAGAACAAACCAAAGGAGAATTTACCATTCAAGCATTGACACTTTCAGAGGGAACTTATGTTTTTGAAATTGCAAACAATGGAGTAGATCATGAAGTTGGTTTTGTAATTGCACCTAAGTCAAATCCTGATGAACACATTAAAACTGGTTATGTAAAAGAGACGGTAAAGGATGGAAAAACTTCTACTTCAAGTGAGGTGAAATTAGCGAAAGGTGAGTATGTTTATTTTTGCCCTTTAAACCCAACGCCAAAGTATTCGATTACAGTAAAATAATTTTAGTGAGTTAGAATAATATCCCTTAACCGACATCCCCAAAACCTTTTTTTATAAAACCATGAGCTGATTATTATTCCCAACACCCGAATAAAAAAAACTTCCTTAGTTCGAAAGAACTATAGGAAGTTTTTTTGATTTTTATATCGAAGAACGCATTTTGAATTAGGGAAAAAGGGAAGACGGATTTACGATTTGAGAAGTTTATCAAATAACGGTGATTCGAACTTTCACAATTATTCGATAAACTTCTCAAATCGTAAATCCGTCTTCC
>CAKZSH010000199.1 GCA_937918905.1 uncultured Saprospiraceae bacterium | reverse complement strand
AGTATTGAACGCTGAGTCGCTGAGACACGGAGTTGGTCGAATAACTTATTGAGGTCGCAGAGGATTTTTATTAAAATAAAAATGAGCTGAGATGCAGAGATTCAAAGTGTTCTTGATAAAAAGGCTTTGCGAACTCTGCTTCTATTTTTCAAATCTGCCTGCCGCAGGCAGGGAAAAATACTCTGCGGCTCCTATTTATTATTCAATCAACTCTGTGTCTCAGCGTTCAATACTCTATATATTTTGATCGTAACTTCAGTTATAACTAATTATGGACAAGAACTTAAATCGAAAGAAATCAAAATCAAAATGTCAACCAAAATCAAAAATTGAAAACAGTTGTTTTACCATTTGAAATTTTGACTTTGATTTACATTTTGATTAAAAATATTCCTCTATTTTTTAATTATGAAAAATCCTCCTGCTACCGTAACTTCGCCACATGAATGTTTTCCAAGAAATTAGATTTCTCCTTCAAAAAGAATTGACTTTAGAGTTTCGACAGAAGTATGCGATAAGTGGAATCTTGCTTTATATTTTTTCTACGATTTTTGTAGTTTATGTATCTGCAATTGAGGCAAGTGGGAAAGAGTGGAACGTACTGTTTTGGATAATTGTATTATTTGCAAGTGTAAATGCTGTGGCCAAAAGTTTTGTTCAAGAGAGTGGTAACCGCCAGTTATATTATTATTCCTTAGTCAATCCTATCGCTATTATTTTATCCAAAATGATATACAATACCTTGTTATTGTTAGCACTCAGTTTTTTGGCTTATGGAGTTTTTAGCCTAGTGATAGGCAGCCCAGTTCGAGATACCCAATTATTTTTTATTGCAATATTTTTAGCAAGTTTAGGATTTTCGATCACTTTTACCTTTATATCTGCCATTGCTTCCAAAGCCAATAATAGTGCAAGTCTGATTGCGATTTTGGGTTTTCCCCTAATCATTCCTATCCTTATGATGTTGATTTATATTTCTGGAAATGCCATTGGCTTACAAACAGATACGGCGGTGTATGATAATATTTTAATCTTACTAGCGATTGATTTATTATTGGCAGGTGCGGCGTTGATACTCTTTCCTTATTTGTGGAGGGACTGACTTGGTTTTTAATTTTGAATTTTGAATGATGAATTTTGAATGGGGCCAAAACGGTGAATTAATAATTTTGGACACATTCAAAATTCATCATTCAAAATTCAAAATTAAATGACGAATATATGACGATAATAGAAGAGGACGATTCGTTAATTTCAAAACGGGTTTTGTATTTTACAAAAAAATAAAAGCGAACCATGGAAAAACAATACTGGTGGAAATTGCTGTGCGTACCTATCTTGTTATATGTGATCATAGTAGGTATTACTGTACCTCTTGGTACAGGTATCGTTTCGATGTCAAAGAGTAGTGCTCAAACAGGAACTACACTTACGACAACCATTGAAACTTATAACACTTTTCTTACAAAATCGAAAAAGACAAGGGCGTGGTTACGAAAAGTATTAGCAGATAAGTCAACAATATCCCTAGCAGCTCAAAATGTAAAAGTCATAGATGATAATCATGCAGAACTGACTTTTAATATTCCCTCCCATATTCCAAGTGCTCAATCTCATTTGATGTTTTCGTTGATAATTGATAGCGATCATGATGGCTATGGAGTGCTTCCTAGCTATGTGAAAATTAATCAAACTCAAGTGGATAGTATTAAAGGAAGAGCAGTTTGGGAAAATTCAGAAATCAATAATTTAAGTGATCGAGGTACCAATTTCCCATTTCGAGGACTTTTATTTGAAACCATTCGAAACACCTATTTCCATGTGCCTTTATGGTTTGGAATGTTATTCTTATTGATGGGAGCGACCTACAATAGTTTTATGTTTTTAAGAACCAAAGATCCAGATCATGATCTTAGAGCGGAAGTCAAAACGGCAGTAGGATTGCTATTTGGAATTTTAGGTATTGTAACTGGAATGTTATGGGCCAAAGCAACTTGGCAAACTTACTGGACTTGGAAAGAAATCAAATTAAATATGACTGCGATAGCACTTCTTATTTATTTTGCCTATTTCGTTTTGAGAAATGCTTTTGACGATTTAGAAAGAAGAGGTCAGGTAGCTGCGGTTTACAATCTATTTGCATTTGTTGCAGCGATAGTTTTGATAAATGTAATTCCAAGAATGGTGGATAGTCTTCACCCCGGTTCAGGCGGGAATCCAGCGATGGGCGGTAGCGATTTGGACGGAACAATGCGATGGATTTTTTATCCAGCTATTATTGGTTGGTCACTTTTAGGTTTTTGGATAGCCACCATTTTTTATAGATACAGAGTCCTCCAAGAAAAGTATTTAGAATTAGATTAAATATTGTACCTATTCAGCATTGGCTGTATACGAGTCAAGATCTGACTTTTTAAGTCAGGCCTTGACTTATAAGAACATCAATATAAGTCAAAGCCTGACTTAAAAAGTCAGACCTTGACTCGTGTACAGCCAATGCTGAATAATTACTAAATATTTATGTTTTACGTTCGTTGCGCTTAACGTTGAATGTTTTTATGTTTGAAAAAAAACATGGAAATTAGACATCAGTCGTAGCGAATTTAAAACATAAAATAAATTTGTATAATTGGAAAAATTCCTTCACTTTTGCCAATCATTTTTTAGTTATGAAAAAGTTCTTAATAACATTATTTTCAATCCAACTTTTGCTAAGCAATCAATTAGCAGCACAAAGCCAAGATGTGGATTTTATGCACAGTACAGGAAAGATTTATGTAGTAGTGGCAGTACTTGTGGCGATTTTTATTGGGATCATTCTTTTCTTGGTTTATCTAGAACGTAAACTAACCAAATTAGAATCACTAATAGAAGATTAAAAATCAATGACAGGAAAAACTAGTTTCTTAGACAGCGTTAGCCGTAACTTTGATAAGGCGGCAGACCTCTCCAGCTTACCCAAAGGATTACTCGCTCAAATCAAAGCCTGTAACTCCGTTTATCAAATGCGTTTCCCCGTAAAAATTGGAAACGATTACCAAGTAATCGAAGCTTATCGAGTACAGCACAGTCATCACCGATTGCCTACAAAAGGAGGAATCAGGTATAGCCAAAAAGTAAATCAAGATGAAGTGATGGCATTGGCCACATTGATGACTTACAAATGTGCTATCGTAGATGTTCCTTTTGGTGGAGCAAAAGGAGGAGTAAAAATTTCTCCTAGAGCATACACTACTGCACAGCTTCAAAAAATTACTCGTAGGTACACCGCAGAATTAATTCGAAAAAATTTCATTGGTCCAGGGATTGATGTTCCCGCTCCTGATTATGGAACAGGCGCAAGAGAAATGTCTTGGATTTTGGATACCTACCTTACTTTCAAGGGAGGTGAATTAGATGCTGCGGGTTGTGTTACTGGAAAACCTGTCAACCTCTACGGAATTAGAGGAAGAACAGAGGCTACTGGTCGAGGAGTATATTATGCATTGAAAGAAACATTAAGCTATGCAGATGATATGAAAGAATTGGGTTTGACTACTGGAATGGAAGGAAAAACAATTGCAGTACAAGGGCTTGGTAATGTAGGCTATTATGCAGCTTCGATATGTCAATATGAAGGAGGTGCTAAAATTGTTAGTGTAGCAGAATACGAAGGTGCAATTTATAATGAAAAAGGAATTGACATTGATAAGTTGATGAAATTCCGAAAGAAGACAGGATCAATTTTAGGTTTTCCAGGGTCTAAAACAATGAAAAGCCGAAAGGATGTTTTGACGGTGAAATGTGATATTTTGATTCCAGCAGCATTGGAAGGACAAATTCATAAAGGCAATGCAAAATCAGTAAAAGCAAAGATTGTTGCCGAAGCAGCGAATGGTCCAGTAACAGCTGATGCTGAAGAAATTTTATTGAAAAAGGGAGTGATGATTCTTCCTGATATGTATATCAATGCAGGAGGGGTAACCGTTTCTTATTTTGAGTGGTTAAAGAATCTTTCTCATATGCGTTTTGGTCGATTAGAAAAAAGATTCGATCACAATACTTATATGAATTTAGTTGGTCTGGTTGAAGAAAAAACTGGAAAAACTATTGGGGCAAAAGAGAAAGACTTTTTGACAAGAGGAGCAGATGAGATAGATTTAGTTCGATCTGGTTTGGAAGAAACGATGATTACTGCTTATCAACAAATTCGATTAATTAAAAAACGTAAGAAAAAAGTAACAGATCTTCGGACTGCTGCTTTTATCAATGCGTTGGATAAGATAGCAAGTGATTATATGACACTAGGAATTTTCCCATAGGGTGCAAATGGTTATTGAGTTATTGGTTATTAAGTTATTTCGAATAACATTTTTTCTATGGTATTCAACTCATAACTTAATCACTCAACAACCTAATAACTAATAAAATATTGGTTCACTTGAAAAAATTGGGCTTTTAGCATTTACGTGCTGAAAGCCCATTTTTGTTTTTTGTTGAAACCGTTTGCTTACTAAGTTATTGGTTAATGAGTGATTTCGAATAACGTATTTTTTCTAAGTTATTCGACTAAGTAACGGTCAAATAATAAGTTCCTGATTTGGACGGAATCTTTTGTCCTCATTTTTCATTTTAATTCAGTCAAAGTATTAACAATTATCCTTCATTAAAATAAAAACTGAGAACAAAATATTCTCGTCTAAATCGGG
>CAKZSH010000198.1 GCA_937918905.1 uncultured Saprospiraceae bacterium | reverse complement strand
ATGAATGAAATCAAATTATATAAATCCCCGTGGAAAGCGATAAAAGTTCTTGTTATATGCATACCATTTGTAGTTATCGGAATTTCGATGATTACAAGTTCAGATAGTGACTCCACGGATAGATTTATGGGTTGGTTTGGTACTATTTTTTTTGGACTAGGAATTCCTATTGGGTTATTTCATCTCTTTGATAAAAGACCTCAAATAATAATCAATGAGTTAGGAATATTTGATAGAATGACACTCAACGAAACTATAAATTGGGAGTTCATTAATGATGTTTATTTAGCAGTTATTCCTAGTCAAAAAATTATTTGTTTAGTGGTTAATAAAAAATATGATGTCTCTAAAAAAATGTCAAGATGGTATGGTAATGCTGGTAAATTAAATAAAGCCTCTGGACTTCAAGAAGTAAATATAGTACTTGGACAAATAAAAATTGATGAAGAGAGATTAATGGAATTTATACTTGCTATGAGCAAAGTTGCAAGAGCAGAACGAAGGACTATGATCAGAAAATTTTCAATTAAGGGACTAGGAAATAAATAGATTTTATACAAACTTCATAAAATAAAGTCTAGTGAATAAAAATAAAATGGAAAAACGATCTTTTTTACTAACACATGAGGACTATTGGTCGATATGGATAGGTGGTTTTATTTTGCTGTTTGGACTTTTTTTATTTTACAATAATACTCCTGAAGATTTTGAAAAAAAACATGAGGACTACGACCAAATTCTTCAAACTGAAAAAGAAAAAGCTCCGTTTAAAACAATAGAATGGTATAGAGCTTTCCGTGCTCAACGAAGCATCAAAGCTGCTTCTGAACCTGTGGGTAAATTTTTTAAAAAGCTAACTGGAAAGCCAAGTAGTTGGTCAACTAACCCCTTAGCTGGCCTTTACAAAAGTGCTGATAGGGATAGCTTAGAAAAACATGGTTATACTATAAAATTAGCTGACCTTGTAGAAAAAAATAAACTCCAATTGGTACTTGCGGAGGATGCTCAACAAAAAGCAGCAAAAGAAGATTTTAAAAACACCGCTTTAAATCTCGAAGCTGAAGCCGCTATCGAAACTTGGTACAAAGGTCGAGAGAAATCTTCTGCTATGAAGAAAAAAACCAAAGGTACTAACCCATTTAAACTCGGTTGGTTAGTGTTGTGGTTTGGGATTTTGTCTCTACTCTTTTTGCCCGGTATTTATTTTTTAGGAGAAAAAAGAAAAGGATTTGTCAAAGGTTTTGCTTTTGTTTTTTTGATAGCAATTATCTCCTATCTCTTTGGTGCTCAATCGAATATGAAAGCAATGGGAATTGGATATGCTGCTTGGGCAATCGTTTTAGGAATGCTCATCAGCAATACCATAGGCACTCCCAAATGGGTAACTCCAGCCCTACAAACTTCTTGGTTTATCAAAACGGGATTGGTATTGCTAGGAGCAGAAGTTTTATTTAATAAAGTGATGTCAATAGGATTGCCAGGTATTTTTGTGGCATGGATGACCACTCCGATTGTATTGATTTCGACCTATTGGTTTGGGCAAAATATTTTAAAAATAAAAAGTAAAACATTGAATATGGTGATCTCTGCGGATATGTCTGTTTGTGGAGTTTCGGCAGCAGTTGCAACGGCGGCAGCCTGTAAAGCTAAAAAAGAAGAATTGACTTTAGCGATAGGAATGTCAATGGCATTTACCTCGGTGATGATGATTGTTTTACCTATCATTATCAAAGGAATGGGGTTGTCAGAAATTTTAGGAGGAGCTTGGATAGGAGGAACTATTGATGCAACTGGAGCAGTAGTGGCAGCAGGAGAATTTTTAGGAGACAAGGCACTTTATGTTGCAGCCACAATCAAAATGATTCAAAATATCTTGATTGGAATTATTGCATTTGGAGTAGCGATTTATTTTACGACTTCAAATGAAAATGGAGAAAAAACCAAGGTTGGAATTTCTGAAATATGGAATAGATTTCCAAAGTTTATTTTAGGATTTATTGGAGCATCTATTTTATTTACGTTGATCTATACCTCGATGGGAGATAATCATGCTTACACGATAATTGACCAAGGAGTGATAAGTGGTTTGTCAAAAAATGTAAGAGGATGGTTGTTTTGTTTGGCATTTGTGAGTATTGGTTTATCTACTAATTTTTCTGTTTTGAAAAAACATTTCTCTGGTGGAAAACCATTGGTTCTGTATGTGGTCGGGCAGACATTTAATTTAATACTAACATTGGTGATGGCCTATATTATGTTTTATTTGATTTTTCCAGATATTACTAAACAGCTTTAAAAAATGAAATCAAAACAATCTATTTCAACTTGGTTACGGTTATTTATAGGTTTAACTTTATTGTTTTTGTTTACCCAAATTCAATGGGGCAATTATTTTTTTCCTACAAAAAAAATGGATCAAGAGGAAGTGGATAATTCAGCACTTTTTTATACCGAAAGTGAAGCTGCTATGGATGCTGCATTTTATTTGAATAAAAATGATAAGTAATTATACTGATGTGACATGAATTATCCTAATTAGTCAGATATTTAAGGAATAGAAAAATAGAGAAATGTAGTTTTTGACGGTCTATTTTCTCGCCATTTTTTCCAAAAAAAATACCTGCCTGACGAGAGGCAGGACTCCGTAACGTAGGCTATTCAATGATTTTTTTGAAAAAACTGACAAAAAAACTCCCTTATCAAAATTCTACATTTATTAATTTTCCACTCCTAGGTAAAAAAACGGATACACTTTAATACTTGAAAATTGAGTATGAAAACTGAAGAAATAGTATCTTTGTAGTCCATTGAGAAAACTAGATTTTGCCTTCCCTAAAACAAACAAAGAAATCATAGAACAATTGTTCCTTGCAGATTTCTTCTACATTTAAAAACTCAACTCCAAAACCGCAATTAATTTAGTTTCATTTCTATTCCCTCCATCTTGATTATATATGGAGAAATTTTTGCTTTATATTTTTTTTTAAAAAGGATAAAATTACGATTACGAGTTGGTAACGAAAAAAGAACATCTTAATAGACACGTTTATTTTCCTGGATTAACTGGGTTGCGGTTCTTTGCAGCATTCTTAGTAATACTTTGCCATGTGGAGGAATTTAAATATATCTGGGGTATTCGGGAGTCGAATACCTGGGATTTGCATTTCTTTTCATTAACAGGAGAGTTGGCAGTTACTTTTTTCTTTGTTTTAAGTGGATTTTTGATTACCTATTTATTATTAGTAGAAAAAGAAAAAACAGGTACAATTGCTATGAAGCAGTTTTATATGAGGCGAGTGCTACGTATTTTCCCACTTTACTATTTAATTGTCTTTTTAGGGCTCTTTGTTTTCCCACAATTTCCGATTTTTGATTTTCCCGATTGGACAGATCAATTAGCAGGTAATTTTTGGTTTAAAGTACTAATGTATTTGTTTTTCCTTTCCAATTTAGCGGCAGCTTCTATATTTCCAGTACCGTATGCTGTTCATACTTGGTCAATAGGAGTGGAGGAACAATTTTACTTGTTATGGCCAGCCCTAGTTAAATTCTTTAAAAATACTTTACCTATTCTTATTGGAATTATCGTAGTCTATATAATTGTCGCCAAAGGATTTTGGTATCTCGATGATTTGAATGGAGGAGCGAATAGAATGTATCAAGTTTTGGCGGGTTTCTTTAGATTTACTCGAATTGATTGTATGGCAATCGGGGGGCTTGGAGCGTATTTAATTTATCTTAATCAAGACAAATTTTTAAATCTACTTTATAATAAATTTGCTCAAGCTGGTTTATATATCGTAGTTTTTGCTACCTATTTTGCTCAAATTGAATTCGGTTATTTTACCCACGAAGTTTATGCTTGTTTATTTTTACTTATCATATTAAATATTGGTACAAATAAAAATACCTTCTTTGAATTAGAGCATCCTTTCTTTAAGTATTTAGGGAAAATCTCCTATGGATTGTACATGTATAATTACTTCTGTGTTCGATTAGCAATGATAGTTGTCCAATATTTTTGGGGAGAAAATACGCTTTTAGGATGGGAAGGAAATATCCTATTGTATGCCTTGTCTGTGATCTTCACTTTGGTAATATCCGCATTATCTTATGAATATTTTGAAAAACCTTTCCTACGATTAAAACACCGTTTTACTATTGTAAAAAGTGGCGAAACCTTCAAAAAAAAAGAGGTAAGTAAAATGAAATTTCCTTTCGTTAATAAAGTTTAGAAGACGGTCGCTGCGCTTGACGGGTTCGCGTATTTTTGACCGTCAAGCGAAGCGTCCGTCCCCAAAACCACTCATCCCTTTTTACAACCACTCATCATTATTTCAATAAAATGTAATATTTTATCACCTATCTTTGAAGTATTCAAAAACATTATACTACTTGAACTTTAGAAAAAAGAGATAAGATTTAAGATTTCAAGCGTTCTTCTTATCAACTAATTTTGAGCAATCTTAGATCTTAAATTTTCTTTCTTAAGTCTTAAATCTAAGTAGTATGAAAACATAAAAATATTGATTATGAAAAATTTATTGGTTCTATTGATTTCAATGATGATGATAAATACTTTAAATGCACAAAATGGTGTAGGGGATTGGGAAGGCAAATTGGAAGTGCAAGGGATGAAGCTCACGATTCTATTTCACATTACAAAAGATGGCGATAAATATGCTTCAACAATGGACAGCCCAGATCAAGGTGCAAGCGGAATTCCAATGGATAAAACTACTGTAAAAGATAGTGATTTAACGATTGAAGCGGCTTCAATGGGTATGAAATTCAATGCGACTATTGCAGAAGATGGATCTGAAATCGTTGGAACTTTTAACCAAGGCCCCATGTCTTTGCCTTTAAAATTAAAGAAAGTAAGTACTGAAAAAGTTGATGTTCCTAGAGGTGATTTTAATTCCCCTGAAATTTTGGGAGATTGGAATGGAGTACTAGATGTTCAAGGAATGCAATTGGCAGTAGTCTTTCATTTGATGGAAGAGAATGGATATTTAAAAGGAACGATGGATAGTCCTGACCAAGGCGCAAAAGGAATTCCTATGGAAAGTGCTACTTATGAAAAAGGAGTTTTGACGATTAAGGCAAGTAATATGGGCATGGAATATTCTGCAAAATTAAATACCGATAAATTAAAAATAGAAGGAACTTTCACACAAGGCGGAATGGAAATTCCATTAAATTTAACCAAAGAAAAAGTAAAGAAAAAAGTATTGATTAGACCTCAAGAACCTGAAGATTTCCCTTACGAACAAGAGAATGTGAAATTTGTAAATGTAAAAGGAGGACATCATTTAGCAGGTACTTTGACGATGCCTTTTGATGGAGAGTTTGATAAAGTAGCGATTTTAGTTACAGGTTCTGGCCCTCAAAATAGGGACGAAGAATTATTAGGCCACAGACCTTTTTTAGTGATTTCTGATCGCCTGACTCGACAGGGTATTGCAGTATTGCGTTACGATGATCGAGGAGTGGCAGAGTCAGAAGGATCATTCAAAGGATCAACTTCAAGAGATTTTGCTGATGATGTTAATGCCGCAATTACTTTTCTTAAAAGTAGAAAAGATATGGGTGGAAAAAAAATTGGGATAGTTGGTCATAGTGAAGGCGGAATGATTGCGCCTATTGTTGCAAGTGAAAATAAAGATGTAGATTATATTGTACTTTTAGCAGGACCAGGGATTGATATAGTTGAGTTGATGATGTTGCAAACTGATAAAATCTCAGAAGCAGAGGGAGCCTCTAAAGATGAAAGAAAGAGAAACTTAGCGGCTAATCGTAGGATATTTGAATATTTGAAAAATAATATGGATGCGGATAAAACTTATTTAAGAGAAGGATTAACAAAAATAATAGATGAGGTTTATGAAGGTTTGAGCGAGGAAGAAAAAAAGGAAGCTGGCAAAAAAGAAGATTTTCTAGGTGGACAAATAGATGTGATGTTGGATGATTGGTTTTTATATTTTATGCGTTTTAATCCACAAAATTATTTGACCAAAGTAAAATGTCCTGTGATGGCTGTCAATGGAGAATTGGATTTACAAGTTACGGCAAAGGAAAATTTAGAAGGTATTGAAAAATGTTTAAAAAAGGCGAACAACAACAATGTAACGATCAAAGAATACAAAGGCTTAAATCATTTATTTCAAAAAACTGAAACTGGAGCACCTTCTGAGTATGCAAGTTTGGAGGAGACATTTAGTGAGGAAGTTATGGAGGATGTTGCGAAGTGGATTTTAGGATTGTAGTTTTTTTGCCACATAGTTCACATAGGCGTTTTCACATAGAACACATAGAAAAATACTAAATCCTATGTGTTCTATGTGAAAAATTCTATGTGAACTATGTGGCAAAACCAAAACCTATCAAAAAAGAACGTTTAGAAAAAGCCATTGCTAAATTAGGTTTGGAAAAAACAAAAACCAAACGTTCTGATTTTCCTGTACAACAAGTCTTTGTCAGAGATGGTGAAAAATGTTGGATTGTAAAAATGAGTGATATTCGCATCGGTAGGAAATTATTCTAAAATCTATTTTGAAGATAACAAACCAATGATTCAACGCTCGTTGAATTATCTCGAAGAAGTGTTGGATGAAAAAACTTTTTTTAGAGTGAATCGCCAGCAAATTATCAACCTTAATTTTATTGAAAAACTAGATACATGGTTCAATGGAAAAATTAAAATTACCTTGAAAACTGGGGAGGAGATAGAGGTTTCGAGGAGGCGTTCGAATCAGAATAAGCAGATGTTTAGTTTATAGTTCACCGAGTCAAGGTGTGACTTGCAGTCACGCTTTGACTTTCGAATATTCCAATTTTTTTTCAAAAGCCAGACTTTGACATTTGCGGGGTTTTAGTTTTTGTTCTCAGAAGTCAAAGCCTGACTTTTTGTTCTCAGAAGTCAAAGCCTGACTTTTCAAGTCAGACCTTGACTCGTGTTATTCTATACCTTGACAGTTTTGTAAAGCCATTGTTTTTTGATTCCCCAAAATGTGATGATAATCATTGCAATCATAAAAATTACAAACCCAATCCTAAGTGATATTATCAGATTAGCAAAATGAGAAGCTCTTAACTTAGAACTTCTAAGTATTAAAAGTTTTATTCAAAAAAATGCTAAATGAAATGTAATCTAACGTCACATTGTATTTTTTAGAAATTATTTATTTTTAAATATTAAAATTTTAATATAATCATTTTGAACTGATTATCAATCTTTTGTGATTATTGGCTTCTTTTTTAGTTAATTTTCTTTAACATTTTCAATGTGACCATTTTTTTTTGGGATGTCTTACCGATAACCTTGCTGATGTGAGGGGCGCAAACAAATAATCAATTTATTTTAAAAAACGCCAAAATATTTTACCATGAACAAACACATCATTCTTATCATTTCCTCCTTGTGGATAATGAGTAATATCGCTAATGCCCAAGGAATGGAAACCGAAAAAATCATTCACGGTCATCATAATTTTGAATTGACTGTTGAAGTTTTTAAAAAGGAAACCAATCGTCCACTTGATGATGTTCTCCTTTACCTTTACGAAATGCCCAGTTATCAATTGGTCAGTTCAGCTATCACATCTAAAGGAGTTGCTTCCTTTTTTATTGATCCACTAAAAGAGTACACCGTCGAGACGTGTAAAAGATTATACATCAAAGGCGGAATTAACTTATTCAATTGCTACGATAATGCTCAAGATTTATTTTGTGTAAATGGAGCATCGACGGTTAATTTTATGTCAGGTGGAGGATCAGATAAACCGAATGCTTTTTTGAGAGCATCCATTGGATTGGACTCTGTAGCAGTTGGTAAAACCTTTAAATTAGAAAACGTTTATTACGATTTGGACAAATGGAAATTGCGTCGATCTTCCAAGCGTGAGTTGGATAAATTATATTCCATTTTGATGCAGTTCCCTACGATGCGGGTGGAGTTGGCAAGTCATACTGATTCACGAGGAAGCCATAATTACAATGATAAATTGAGTAATAATCGAGCGAACTCTTGTTACGAATATTTAATTTCAAAAGGCATTGATGCCTCTCGAATTATGCCGAAAGGATATGGTGAAACTGTGCTAGTCAATGAATGTGCTGATGGAACAAAGTGTGGAGAAAGCGCGCATCAGTTAAATCGAAGAACGGAGTTTACAGTTCTATCATTTGAAGGTGAGGAATGTCCTGCACCTCAACAGTTGAGTCAAAGATAACCCTCTTTCATACAGTATTTTTCTTAAAAACCTATTTTAGAGGATTCCGCTGATATTACTTTTATGTAGTATTGGCGGTTTTTTTTTGTTTATATTCAGATCAAACGCCCTTTTGAATATCGAACAATAGAACAAGGATGTACGATTTGAGAAGTTATTGACGAATAATGGTGACTACGATAGTTCGTCAAAACTTCTTGTTCTAGTATTCGATATTCAAAAAAGGCGTTTGATTTAGGTTACTCTACTCGATGGTTTTTATATGCTGTTCCTCTGGAACTTTTCGGAATCTTTTTTCATGCTTTTTCTACCAATATTTCGTGCCTCTGGCACTTATCTAATCTTGCAAGTGCCAGAGGCACAAAATATCGGTAGAAAGAAAATAAGCTAATTTTTAGTTTTCGAGTTCCAGAGGAACGGTATATAAAAACCATCGGGTAGAGTAGATTTAAGTGATATTTCCTATCTTGATGCGAAAATATAGTTATGAAAAACAATCTTTTTCCTCTTATTTTCCTTTTTTGTTTTTTCAAAATTCAAATGACACACGGACAAAATTATTATGTTCCCTATAATTTTGCACCTATCAATATTGTAGAAAAAGGAGATTTTACTTTTTCTGCTTCCGAAAGTATTTTTAGTAAATATAGAAACCAAAATTACAGTATAAGTCAAAGTCCGAGGTCTAATTTTTTTTGGGCAGTTGGAGGAGTATTTACTTTACATAAATTTCCTCTTGATACAGGAAGACCTACTTTAAGTTTTCCTTTTGTAAATCGAATTACATTGGAAAAAGAAAGAACTACAATTGTAGATTTTTCTGTAGGCTCGTATTATTTTTATCAAACTAAAAAAGATCGCAAAGGAAGAAAAAAAAGGAGTCGAAGAAAAAAAAGGAAACGAGGGAAATATGTTGCTATGGAAAAAGGAATTTTAATTTCGGGTGGACTTGGTTATAGTTTTGGAAAAATTAGATTAGATTTTTTAGAAGGAAAATCTTCTTTTTATTTTCAAAAGATCAATTTAAATCTAGGCGTTCAGTTACAGTTAAAGCGTTTTGGAATTGGCTATTATGGAAGTGTTGGAGTTTTAGATTTTAAAAAGGTGAATAGTAAAGGGAGAATAGACATGAGCACTTTTCGATCTATTAGTGCGCTTAAAAAGAAAAATTCATTTACCCTACTGAATACTATGTTCCGATGTTTTTATGGAAATCAATTTGGAAAACTCTACATTGAAAGGATAGGATTCCCTAAAAATATAAGGTTTGGGGGAGATTCTATTTACTCTAGATATTCATTAGGGTTAAGTCTAAGAATTCATGAATTTTTTAACTTGAAAAAATAGATATGCCGCTATTCGTCATCTATTTTCCACATTTTCGTTTTTATTTAGGTAGAAATGAATAATGTTGTATTTTACCTACCAAAATTAAAACTACCACACGTA
>CAKZSH010000197.1 GCA_937918905.1 uncultured Saprospiraceae bacterium | reverse complement strand
TTTGCCGCCCTTGTTCCGCCTACGGCTCCACAAGGGCGGCAAACCGCCAACATTGAAATTAGGCAAAAAACTACGTTTTTGCCATATGGCACAAATTCAGGCACGAAATATTGGTAGAAAAAGCATGAAAAAAGATTCCGAAAAGTTCCAGAGGAACGGCATATAAAAACCATCGAGTAGAGTAGTTATTGAGTTATTTCGAATAACGTTATTTTTCTAAATTTTTTGACCAATAACTTAATCACTGATGTTACGCAAAAATATGTTGATCTAGTTTCGAAAACATATTGATTATTGAACGCTGTGTCTCAGCGACTCAGCGTTAATCAATACATTTTGTGCGTAACATCAGTTAATAACTATTTGAACAAACCACATCAATTCACCTTGAACCCAAAAAAAAGGGCAGCTAATCAACTGCCAATTTTCTTTTTTGAAAGAAAACAAAAGGTTCAACTTGAATTAACTATTTGAACAAACCACATGAATTCATTTAGAACCAAATAAGAGAGTATAATTTATCTTTTTCTAGCTTATTTTTTTAGCCAAAAATAAAAATCCCAAGCTATCAGATTGAAAATTTGGGATGAGATCGTTAACAAATAGCTTTTGATTTTAAATAGATTTTAGTGCTTGGTTGCCTTAGGAATGGAAAAATAATAATAAGTTCTTGTCCATAAAAAAAGACAGTTTGTGGAAGGTTCCACAAACTGTCTTTTTGTTTTTTATAAAGTAATATCAATTACTTTTTATTTCGGCTACGCTCTTTGATACGAGCTTTTTTTCCTACTAAATCTCTTAAGTAGTATAACTTAGCTCTTCGAACTTTACCTCTTTTTAGTACTTTGATTTCTTCAATAGCAGGAACTCCAAATGGGAAAATACGCTCAACTCCAACTCCATTCGACATTTTTCGAACTGTAAAAGTTTTTGTAGCACCTTCTCCATTGATTTGGATAACGTCACCTCTAAATGTTTGGATACGCTCTTTAGCACCCTCCACAATTTTGTAGCTAACTGAAATATTATCACCAGGTCTAAATGCTGGCAATTCTTTTTTTGTTCCTAATTGCTCATGAACGTAATTTATGGCTTCCATGATACTGAAATTTTAATTTTTTGTAAACTTTTTCAAAAGGACTGCAAAGATAGATTCTTTTTAAGAAAAATGGTACTTTTTTATCTTTTTATTTGACTTTTATCTTCATACCCTATTTTAGTGATTTTCTGTGGGTTAGACCATTATAAATCCCTCAATTCCTTTGATATTAATTTCAATTCATCCTGTAATTCTTGAGCAGAACTCAAGGAAGTACTTTCTACCATTTTCAAGGATAAGCGATTGATGGTATCAATATAAGACTTATTATAATCCATATCTGATCGCAATTGCTCCATATTAGCCAAATCTTCAAAATGATCTTCTTGCAACTTTCTAAGCTTTTCCCTTTTACTATTTAATTTCTCAGTCAATTTCTGATTAAATTGAAGGATTTGGATTTTCTCCTTGCAAGTATTATAAAATTCAAGTTTGGCATTTCTCAAGTCCAATTCTTTTTCAAAACCTCTAATCAGCATCTCTGATTCATACATGGTATTTTCGTTGATTTCCATTTTGTTATCCAAAGAATCCTTTAATTCATTGATGTTTTCTTGGATTTCTATCATTTCATTTTGGTTCTTTAAGATTTGATCTTCGCATAATTTCAGGTTCTGAGAAATAGAACCTTCCATCGAATTTTGAAATGCTTTTGCCTTCTTTTGATCACTCCAATATTTTACAATAAAATAAACACTCCCAATCAAGGTCGCCATTAAAACAGCCATAAAGAAAATAAAAGCAAATTGACGAAAAACGAATCCCATTATCAATAGTAGAGAGAAGATCACTACTATAGGCATAAAGTTTATTCCATTATTGTTGTTTTTCATGCGAATATCAAACTTAATTTGTTGTATAAATTCTTGTTCCTATAATTTCTGAAACAAAAGTTTCTCACTCATTTTGACTGTATTCAAGAACTTATTAATCTTCAATATAAATAATAACGATTTGAAGGCAAAATTATCTTACTTAATAATAAACATATTTAAATCAAACTTGTTTCAATTGAAACATCGACTAAATTGTCAGTTTTTTGTTTGTTAATAAATTTTGAAGGTACATCATGTGTACCTTCTTTTTTTTTAAATTTTGCCCAAACAAATTTTACCATAAAATATAAGACTTTCGATATATTCATAATTTAAAATTCATCATTCATAATTAAGTCTATTATCTTTGTCCCACTTCATTGAAATTAATTATGAATATTTTTCAAAAAATACAAGAGCGATATATCCAAGAATTCAGAGAGAACATTCCCTTTGATGAGTTCTTATTGAATATAATTGTGGTTGCGATATTAGTAACCTTGATTCGTTTATTTTATATCCGATTTGGCAATTCTCTTTCTAATCGAAAAAAATTTGCAGCTAATTTTTTACCCCTAGCCTTAGCCACATTACTTGTAATTATGATTGTAAAATCATCCATTGCATTATCCTTAGGTTTAGTTGGAGCATTGTCGATTGTCAGGTTCCGAGCTGCAATAAAAGACCCTGAAGAATTGACCTATCTATTTTTTGTCATTGGTTTAGGACTTGCAGGAGGAGCTAATCAGCCTGTTTTAGCAATAGTTTCTTTTTTGGTAATCATTACATTGATGTTTATTAACAAAGTAATCACGCAAAAAGTAGCTTTCAAAAATGAAAATAAAATGTACGTTAATATCCAAACGGACCAAAATGACTTGAATAAAATTACTAAAGTATTAACCGATATTTTACCCTATGTAGAATTGAAAAGAATGGATACTTTAGATCAAGGCTTAGACTTATCCTATATTTGTAAAACAGAATCAATAGACCAGCTAGAACAACTAAAAAATAACCTTTCTGCACTTTCGACTCAAACCAAACTTTCCATAATTGATCAACCTGATTTAATCATATGATTATTAAAGGTAAAAAATCTACTTCTTCTTTTTTACCCACCGCAATTATCTTGTTATGTACTATTGGTGGTCTTTTCTGCCTATGGTATTATCTTCCACATTTGAGTTCATGGAAACAAAAAGGCATTATTCATTGTGATGCTGAAGTGGTTAGGGGGAAATTTTTTATTTCTCATGGCAATCGTTTTTTCAACGCAAATACCCAGAACAATGAGCAAGCCTTTGAAGGAGACTTTTCCTCAAAAATAGAAATGGGCGAAGGTTTTCAATATGGTTTTGGAATCGACTTTAATACCTTTGAATCGGGTAAAACCTACGTTGCAAGCGTTTGGAGAAAAAAAGAATTTCACCAAGGAAAAGGCTCCTTAATTATCATTGACAAAAATGGGGTAATCAATTTTGAGACCTCAACACCTATAAAAGAAAAAAACGGATGGGAATTGTTACAGAAAAAATTTACCATTCCATTCCAAAAAGAAATTGATCAATTAAGAATTTATATTCGAACCGATGGAAAAGGAGTTTTCTATTTTGATGAATTAAAAATAATTGAACAACCCACTCGCTCCAATGATGGCAAATATGCTTTCCAACCAGAAACTATTGAATTGACTATTTCTGAAAAGGGAATGCGGAAGTTGAATCAAAAAAGAAAAAAAGCAATTCAATTAGGAATACTACAAACTGATGATAATGATTGGGTCAATGCAACATTGAAAACCACAATTGAAAAAGATCCAATACCTATTGAATTGAGACTAAAAGGAGACTGGTTGGATCACCTCAAAAAAGACAAATGGTCATTTCGTGTAAAAGTTAAAGATCCATTTGCATGGAAACGCTTAAAAACCTTCTCTTTACAATCTCCTGAAACAAGAGATTTCTTAGATGAATGGGTTTTACATGAATGGTGGAAAAAGGAAGATGTACTCACTCCTCGTTATGATTTTATTGAATTAAAATTGAATGGAAAATCATTAGGGATTTATGCCTATGAGGAGCATTTTGAAAAACAATTACCTGAATTTAACAATCGAAGAGAAGGTGTAATTGTAAGATTTTCCGAAGAAGGATTCTGGGCAGATGTAAAAAAAAGAATGGGTGACTTGGAAGGAAATCCAATTGCTCATATTAATAATACAGCGCATTATTCAAGTTCAGAAGTTCGACCATTTAAAGAAAATCAAGTCATTAACAATCCTGTTTTAAAACAACAACTAGAAACTGCACAAAATTTATTGACAAGCTACTTACAAAAATCACTTCCGCCAAATGAAATTTTTGATACTGATAAAATGGCGAAATATTTTGCAATATGTGATCTCTCTCATGCACAACATAGTATTGCATGGCACAATATGAGATTTTATTTTAATCCTGTTCTCAACAAACTTGAACCTATCGGTTTTGATGGTTTTCCTACTTATGATTATCCTTATTTACTAATGAGTGAAGGTGCTTTGAGTCAATACTTTAAAGAAAATGAGGAACCTATCAGTTATTTTTTTGCTGATACCATTTTTTTAAAAAAATATATTTCTTATTTATTTGAATTTTCTAAGCAAGATTATATCGAAAATTTTCTAGCAGAAATGGAAAAAGGTTTGGGAGATAGAGCTGATTTTATAACAAAAGAATTCCAAAATTATATTTTAAATAAAGAATTAATTGAAAAAAGAATTTCGGGAATTCGTTCGAGTATTTTTCCTTTTAATAATTTAAGTTTAAAAGCATATTCCACCAATCAAAATGGAAATCAAAATAAACTCAAATTAGGAAATATTCATAGCCTCCCAATTGAAATTATAGGAACTGGATTTCAAAAAGAAAATGTAGATTACCCATTTAAAAAATCTATTATTTTACCTGCTTATATCACGTCTCCTTTTTATAAAGATCAATCAAAAAAGAGTAAAAAAGAAGCTCCCCACTTATCTGACATCATTCGCTATCAAGTTGAATATCAAGATATTAGCATTGAATACCCATCAAAGTATGTCTTCTATAAGGTTTTAGGATTCGATGAAATCTTCCATTCTCAAATTCTAAAATGGAATGCACCATTCCTTGCTACTCCCCCACCTCAATCTTTTGATAAATCTACTTTATTGAGCAATGATTGGTATACCATCTCAGATACCAAAGTCATTTTTAAATCTGGTAAATATACTGTTACAGAAGACATAATTATACCTAGAAATTACATTGTTTATTTCTCAGAAAACACAACAATTAATTTTATAAAAGGCTCAAAATTCCTCTCCTATTCTCCAATAAAAATGAAAGGAAGTAGGGATAATCCTATCACAATTACATCTAGTGATCATACCATTAATGGTTTCACCGTGCTTCAAACTGAAGCGGTTTCCGAGTTAGAATTTGTCATTTTTGAAAACCTTAATACCCATCGAAAAGAAAATTGGAATTTGACAGGAGGTGTGACCTTTTACGAATCGGACGTCAATATTACAGATTGTTCATATATAAAAAATCATTGTGAAGATGCATTAAATATTATTCGTTCTAATTTCAAAATTGATCGAAGTATTTTTAGTCACACTTTCTCTGATGGACTTGATCTTGATTTTTCCAATGGTTCAATTAATCAATCTACCTTCCTTAACACTACAAATGATGGATTGGATATTAGCGGAAGTAATGTTTATTTAGTAGATGGAAAAATGAAAAATTGTGGCGACAAAGGAATCAGCGTTGGAGAAGCTTCACAAATTACCATTTTAAGTGGCACTATCGAAAATAGTAAAATTGCCATTGCCTCAAAAGACCTTTCCAAAACAATTGTAGAAAACATCCATTTGAAAAATTGTCTCCAAGGATTTGTAGCCTTTCAAAAGAAAGTAGAATATGGTGGTGGAGAATTTGTAGTAAAAAATTATACTTTTGAAAATGTCGAGAAATTATATAATGTACAGAAGGGTTCATCGTTATCATTAGAAGGGAAAATAATTGAATAATAACATTTTAAAATATTAATAAAAAAATCAATAAAAAGTTTGAATTGTTAACCATTTAAACATAAATTTGTGGAATGAAAGAAAATTAGAACAATACCTTTACCCTAATTTATCATTTCAGAGTCTATTTCAAATAGACTTTATTTAGCTCACAGTAATATAAAATTCTATTCCATTAACACCGAAGTTTTTATTTCGAATGAAATGTGATTTTCATTTTGAAAACTATTTGTATTGAATAGAATACAATCCAACGCCAATAAGTCCAAACACAAAAATCTTTATTTATTTACTAAAATAGTCATGTTTTAGCATGGCAATCTTATTTTATTTTTAATCAATCATCATCAAAAAAAGCATTTAAGTATGAAACAAATGTTACCCTTATTACAACAAAACTTTAAAATGTATTTCACCCTTTTTGTGTTCACTTTTGTGAGTGCAGGATTGTTTGGTCAGAATGCAACAAATGGAGGAGCTATCACAGGCAACCAAGAAATTTGCCCAGGTGAAGTCCCTACTATTCTCCTAAATCAAACAGGAGCATCCGGAGGAAACACTAACTCATCTATTGAATATTTATGGATGAGTACTACTATCTCTGGAAACAATAATATTAATACTTGGGATCCAGCTACAGGTATTAACAATGGTTTAAACTACCAACCACCAGCACTTGCTCAAACTACTTACTACGCAAGATGTGCAAGAAGAAATGGTTTTATTGCATTCCCAGCTGAATCTAATGTTGTTACAGTTACAGTATTAAATTCGCCTACTGCTATTATCAATGGTAATCCTGGATCAGGTTTTCCTGGTCTTACTGTAAACTTTAATGCAAGTACAGCATTCAACGGAACCTACTCATGGAACTTTGGAAATGGAACTTTTGGCTCAGGTCAAAATGCTTCAACAACTTATAATGGTGCTGGAGTTTATAC
>CAKZSH010000196.1 GCA_937918905.1 uncultured Saprospiraceae bacterium | reverse complement strand
TTTTGAGGTTATTTTTTTAACCTTCTAGGCAAAAAACGTAGGCGAACCCTACGGTTCGGCGTCCCGAAGTTTCGGGATTAACGACGAAGGATAAAAAAAGAAGCCAAAATAACTTATGAATAAATTTGAACAATTACTTATGTATTTAATCTAATTATAAAATGGCTAAGAAAAAGAGTTCCAAAAAACAAAAAGCTTCCAAGGCTATTAAGTCGATCAAATCGAATGTTCCTGATTTAATTATTTCAGAAAATTTTTGGACTGGGCATCGTATTCCTGCATTGCTATTATTTTTACTTTCTTTTTTATTTTATTTCCAAACGATTAATTATGAATATGTTCTGGATGATAAAATGGTCTACACGCAAAATAGATTTGTAAAAAAAGGAACGGCTGGACTAAATGATATTTTTGGAAAAGAAAGTATGGTGGGGTATTTGGGAGAACAAAAAGACTTTCTTGAAGGAGGACGATATCGGCCACTTTCGATTGCTACATTTGCCATTGAGCATGAATTTTTTGGGAATGATAGTTATAAGATTGAAGACTACTGGACGAAGGAAATGAAAAAGGATGCAACCATTGCAACTTCAATAATAAATAGAATTTCTGAGGATACGAATATCAAAGATGTTCAATTTGATAATCAAGAAAATTTTCTTCAAGCACTCGCCCAACAATTGCCCAATGCTCAAATTGAAAAAAACAAAGCAGCTATTCTTTTTCATGCAGCATACTCCAATTCGAAAGTAAGTCATTTTATCAATATCCTTTTATATGCCTTGGTGGTGGTGTTATTGTTTAGAGTGCTAAGTATTATTTTTCCACCTACAAAAAATAAGTGGTATTTGACATTGCCATTTGTAGCGTCATTGTTATTTATGTTGCATCCTATTCATATTGAGGTAGTGGCCAATGTAAAAGGAAGAGATGAAATTTTAGCATTGATGGGTGCGCTATCAACAATGTATTTTACTTTGAGATATATTGAAAAGGAAAAGATTATTTATCTGGTTCTTTCAGGTGTGACTTTTCTGTTGGGAGCTTTAGCTAAAGAGCATGTAATTACTTTCCTTGCTGTTATCCCTTTGATGGTTTATTTTTTTACAAATAGTTCTTTTCAAAAAAATGGAATGGCATTAATTCCATTAGTTGTTGCGACCTTGGTTTTTTTATATATGAGAAAAGAAGCAGTTGGCGCAGATCATTTGTTTGATTTTTCATCAGGAAAAGCATCGACAGATTTGATGAATAATCCATTTGCGGAGATGAATGCTTCAGAGCGATTGGCAACTGTTTTTTATACATTAGGGATGTATATAAAATTATTGTTTGTTCCTCATCCATTGACCCATGATTATTATCCTTATCAAATTCCAATTATGAATTGGGGAAAAATGGGTTCCATCTTTTCATTTTTATTATATGCTGCAATGGGGTTATTTGCATTGTGGGGAATCAGGAAAAAAAGTATTGTTGCTTTTGGAATTTTATTCTTTTTGTTACCGCTTTTTCCAGTTTCTAATTTGTTGATTTCAGTTGGTACATTTATGAATGATCGATTTATTTTTATTTCATCGGTTGGTTTTTGTATCATCATGGCGTACTGGATTTCTAGGAAATTACCTGCGCCAGTTTTGAACTTAAGTTTATTTGTAATTTTATTGTTAGGATATACTGCTAAAACTTTTACTCGAGTTCCAGATTGGAAAAATGCTTACACCCTCAATTCAGCAGCTATAAAATATTCTCCCAATAGTGCTCGTGCAAATCTTTTTATGTCAACTGCTTTGTTCAAAGGTTTTTATCAAAAAGAAAATGATTCGCAACGTAAGACGGAATACTTAAATGAGATTCAAGGACTTGTTAATAAATCATTATCAATTCATCCTAAATATGGTTCTGCTTTGACCATGAAAGTTATAGTGAGTGTTGAAAAATATAAAAGGGGAGGAGGAGCAAAACAATTGTACGATGATTTCAAACAAGTCATTTACGTAAAGGGAGAGGATTCAAATATTTATCAATATCTGGATTATTTAGGCGGAAGAGAAGATGTTCAATTGCTTGTTGATTTTTGTCATCATATCGGTTATGAAACATTTATACAAAGAAGTCCAAATCCTCAATTGGCTTTGAAATATATTAATATAGGTTTAAAATTTGCACCTAACGATCCTATTTTGCAGCGTGATCTTTTAGAGATTCAGCAGATGATGTAGCTGCGGGTTTTAACCCGCAGAAAAGAGAACTCAGTTTTTGATCAAAATTTTTGATACATATTTTATTGATCGAAAGCTGGATTTTTTTTTTACTGCGGGTTAAAACCCGCAGCTACATATTTTATTTTTTACAATTATATTTACCTGATTATCAATACTTTATTTGGTTTAATTCTGCAGATCAAGCATACTACGCTTTAATTTAAAATACAAATTGTTTTAAAAAATGTTTTAATTATTTGTTTTTAAAAACATTTTGTTTTAAATTTGTTTCCCATGAAAGAACGAATTTGAAAATTATATTTTAAAAGCATAGTTATGGCAAATCAATCTTACACCAACACACAAAAAGCAAAAGGCATATTTGGAATCAACTGGTTCACATTAGTTCTATTTGTAGTACTCGCTTTTGTTTTTTTAAAAAAAGATCTCAGTCTTAATTTTAATCTGAATGCACCGATCGAATCGAAGGAAGCTGCACCTCAAAAATTTAAAGCGCCTTCTCAAAAAGCAAAAGCTCCGAAAAAGAAAAGAGAAGGAAAATTGACAGAGCGGGCTTCATATAAAGAAGCTTCGGTAAGTAATGATAAGGGAACTTCTTTTTTCAATCTTTTTGACTTTGGAAGAAAGAAAAAGAAAAAGGATTTCAAAAAAGCATTGGACAAAATTGATGAAGCAGTTAAGCAAGGATACCTCAAACGATTTGCTAGAGTAGCTGTAAGTGAGCAAGAAAAATTTAAAATTCCTGCATCTATTATTTTAGCAAATGCATTGTTACATAGTCAAGCTGGAAAAGCAAATTATGCTTCTAATTATCAAAATCATTTTTCTATTCCGTGTGATGGTGATTGGGATGGTGGTACTGGAAGTGACAAAGGGGTTTGCTTTCGAACTTACGAAACGGCATGGATGAGTTTTAGAGATCATAGTAAATATATTACTTCAGGAAAATTTGCTCACCTCGCAGAATTGGGTTCAACTAATTACAAAGATTGGGCAAAGGGATTGGAAAAAGCTAAATTTTCGGATGCTGAAAATTTATCAAAGAATATTATTAAAATCATCGAACAATATGGTTTGAATGATTTGGATGAATAAAACTTATTTTTCTTCTCATAGTCTGTTTGTAGCTGCGAGTTTTAATCCGCAGTAAAAAGAGTTGACAACGCAGTTGTCAACTCTTTCAATTTTCCACATTTAGTTAGAAGAGTTGTTTGAAAAAATCAATAGATTTGTCAAAAAACAAATCATGAAATATTTACTGCTTCTTTTGTCTTTATTGGTCTTCCAAAATTGCAACCCAACTACTTCAAAACAAAACATTTCCTACAACGAAATTTTTGTTCCATTACCCAATCCTAAAGTAGTTCCCAATCGCTATAATGTAGCGTTCCTAATTATGGATGGCGTTTACAATACGGAATTGACTGCTCCATTCGATATTTTCCAACATACCATTTTTAGAAAAAATATTAAACCAATGAATACTTTTTTGGTAGCAGATACGCATGAGCCGATTGTTAGTTTTGAAGGAATACGGTTGCTACCCGATTTTAATTATTTAAAAGATGAAATGCCGAAGTGGGATATTTTGGTAGTGCCTAGTGCAGAACATCATTTAGATACTGACTTGGAAAATGAGGACATGATTAATTTTGTAAAAGAAGTTGCGGCAGATGCTCAATTTGTTACCTCACATTGTGACGGTGCATTTGTTTTAGCAAAAGCAGGTCTACTAGATGAGGTGGCTTCTACGACTTTCCCAAGTGATATTCCAAAGTACAAAGAGATGTTTCCTCAATTGAAGGTTTATGAGAAAATAGGGCAGGAGAAAGTTTTATTTGTTCATGATGGAAAATATATTACCTCTGCTGGAGGGGCGAAATCATTTGAAGCAGCGTTGTATTTATGTGAGCATTTATATGGAAAAGAAATTGCGAAAAGTTTGGCGGGAGGATTGGTGATTGATTGGAACTTGGAGGAAGTGCCACATGTTATTGAAAAATAAAAAGATTCAAGATTAGGGATGTCCTTTTAATGTAAATCTAATTTGGATGGGCAATTCATTTTGTTGCCTTAGTCCTTTCAGAATTTTAAAAATTCTGGAAGGACTTCTCGCATTTATTAACAGGTAGGGCTTTTAGGCTTTCACCGTAGAGTTCAATCGAAACCCAACGCCATGAATATTTTCGATTTTTAAAGAATCATCTAGCTTTAAATATTTGCGTAAGCGAGAAATAAACACATCCAAACTTCTTCCTAAAAAGTAATCATCCTCTCCCCAAAGTGATTCTAAAATGTCAGAACGTTTGAGTACTGAATTTTGATTTTCAATAAAAAATTTCAATAAATCCGCTTCCTTCTGAGTGAGTTGTTTTTCAAAACCTTCATTGGTAAGCGATAGATTTTTATGATCGAATTGATAACTCCCCAGGGTGAAAAGATGTTCTTCTTTTTTTGTAACAATCTGGCTACGTTTTAGGAATATTTCAATTTTTAAAATTAATTCTTCTATGCTAAATGGTTTTGTAATATAATCATCAGCCCCTAGTCGCAAACCATGAATGCGATCTTCTTTTAATGATTTGGCAGTAAGAAAAAGAATGGGAACTTGTTTGTTGCGTTTTCGGATTTCTTCCGCAATGGCAAATCCATCGAAATCAGGTAGCATCACATCCAAGATGCAAAGATCAAAATCTTGCTCCTTAATAATTTCCATTGCCTTGGATCCTGTACCACAATAGGTCACTTGATAACCCTCCAATTCTAAATTGTCGCGAGTTACGAAACTTAAACTTTCATCATCTTCAACATAAAAAAGGTGCGCTTTCATATTTATAATTTTGAATGACGAATTTTGAATTTTGAATTTTGAATGGGGCAAATAAATTTGAATAAAAAAAATAGGACTCAAAATTATTCGACTCATTCAAATTCATCATTCAAAATTCAAAATTAATAAAAAGAGGCTAAGACATCTTGATTAAAACTTTTGTTCCTTGTCCCTTTATACTATCTACATTAATTTTCCAACCATGGGCTTTGCAAATATTTTTCACATAAAATAAACCGAGTCCAAATCCTTTTACATTATGAACATTGCCAGTAGGAACACGATAAAATTTTTGAAAAATTTTAGGTTGGAATTCTTTTTCGATTCCAATACCTTTGTCCACAATGCTTAGCTCCAAGTGGTTGTCTACATCTTTCGTTTCAATATTGATTTCAGGTGTTTTTTTACAATACTTAATGGCGTTATCGAGGAGATTGTGAATGATATTGGTTAAGTGTAATTTGTCCGCTTCGATATTGGATGATGTGCCTTGCAATTTTGTTGTTATATTTCCACCCAATTGATTGACTTTTAATTCAGCACTTTGGACAACATCTTTGAGTACAGCATTGATGTCGAGTGCTTCTTTTTTTAATTCAAAACTTTCCCCTTCAATTCTCGCAATTTGCAATACCTTTTCAACCTGATTATTGAGGCGATCATTTTGATCTTTGATGATATTTGCGTAGCGAAGTAGTCGATCATCCTTTTGAATGTTTTCATTTTTTAAAAAAACATTGGAAGATATTTTTATCGTAGAAATAGGGGTTTTGAATTCATGAGTCATATTGTTGATGAAGTCTTTTTGCATTTGTGAAAGCCGCCGTTGTCTTAAAATTACAGCTAAGGCATAAATGAAAAAGAAAATGGATAACAATGAAATTACAGAAAACAAAATGGACAATTGCATCTCGCCTGCGAGATGACTTTTTCGATTGGGAAAACTTACGCCAAAGTAATAAGTGAATTTATCATGCTTGGGCAATCGCTTTGGTCCGATCTGTTCCGATGATTTAGGATTCTCAACATCGTAGCTACAGTAATTTCCATAAACCATATCCTGACTAGAACAATCATAAATCCCATATTCGAAATCTTCATTAAGGGAAAGTGCTTCCAACTCAGCTCTAAGAAAATGTTCCAATAAATTAGGATCAATACTCGCTTCGGTATTTACTACATAATAATTGGAGGATACTTGGGTCACTAATTCCTTGGATGGCAATTCAAATGGGCCAGCCTCAGCTAATCGTTCGGTCGCTTTTCGTAAGGCAATTCTTACACTTTGGTTAAATTCATTGCTTTTGATGTCCCAGGTTTGCAGTACCCAATAACTTTGGATACCGATGATACCAAGGATGGCAATCGCTCCCAAAATGACTACTCTTATAATGACGTTGTTGGACATGAAATGAAGTTGTTAAAGTAATTTCCTCTTCTTCCTCTCTGCTCAATTGAACGATATTTTTTAGAACAAGTTGTTTTTATTTTTTTTGCAAAATACCATTCCTTTCTAAAGTTCTTCAAATTTCTTGCTTATTTCAATGAAAGTAAAATGCTTAACAACCTATTAACAAACGAAAGTTTGGTTGATTGGTTGATTAGTTAATTGGGGTAACGTAAATTCCGAATTAACCAATTTTAATTGACATTTTAATTGACATTTTGATTTTGATTGTTATTCTTTTTCCAAATGAAAATTTAACTTTGCCATACATATGGATTTTATAAAAAAAATAAATATTGTAGGGTTATTGTTAATGTTTTTTTGGACTTCCCAACTTGTAGCACAGGGTGGCGATAATCCATTTGAAATACAACATCGTGCTGATAAAAAAGTAGAATCATCCGATCTAAGTGATGTTGTGGAAGAAAGAGATATTGCGAATGAAAATCCTTTCAATGTAGTCCGTACTGCTCCAAAAGGGAAATCCATTATAAAACCAAAAGATAAAGCAGTAGTAGAGTTGAAAAAAACACCAAAGGCAAATACTTCTGACAAGAATTTTTTGTTTGGATTGTCTTTGACAATGCTGATATTGATCGCATTAACTTCTACTATTTATCGAAATCAATTTGTCCGAGCTTACCGATCATTTACCAATGAAAATGTGATGCGGATGCTGCACCGTGAAAAAGGAACGGTTGCTTATGTGCCCTACTATCTTTTGTATGGGTTATTCATTTTGAATGCAGGAATTTATATTTATTTGCTTCTTCGACATTATAATCAACTTTCTGAGGTACCCAATCTGCAATTGTTAGGTTATACCATAGGAGGTGTGAGTTTAGTAATATTTCTCAAACAAATGGTACTTGGAATCCTTGGTGCTGTTTTTCCTATATCGAAGGAAACAAGTATGTACAATATGACAATTACCATTTTTGGAATTATTTTGAGTATCATCTTATTTGTTTCAAATATTGTAATTGCCTATGCTCCACCTTCCATTTTGACTGGATTTATTTATTTTTCGCTTATTTTAGTAGGAATCATCTATTTATTTCGGTCAATTCGTGGACTTTCCATAGGTACAAAGTTTTTAAATCGTAATAAATTTCATTTTTTTCTTTACCTTTGCACCGTCGAAATAGCCCCTATCTTGATTTTGTGGAAACTGATTGGAAATGGGATAGGAATTCAATAAGTTTTTAGGGAAATTTTTGGCTGAAGAAAGCGAAACCAAGCAAATTTCTAAAAGAAAAAAACATTTTTGAATGTCAACAAACGGTAAAGCAAAGGAGGAGTCTTATAAAAAGATTAAGAGTATTCTTATTTCTCAACCTAAACCTGAGAGATCTCCTTATTATGATCTTGAGAAAAAGTACAATCTACAAATAGATTGGCGACAATTTATTCATGTCGAACCTGTAACTGAAAAGGAATTCAGGAAAACACGAATCCGTCCGGATGAGTTTACTGCAATTATTTTTACTTCCAAAGGTGCAATTGACCATTTCTTCCGAATGTGCGAAGAGATGAGAATTAAAATGTCACAGGATACTAAGTATTTTTGTTTGACAGAAGCAATTGCTAATTACTTGCAGAAATTTATTGTCTATCGAAAACGGAAAGTGTTTGCTGGAAAGCGATTAATTACGGACTTGAAGCCATCTTTTATGAAGCATCGAGAAAAGGAAAAGTTCCTTTTGCCTTGTTCTAATTTAGGTGCAAAGAGAGTCGTTGATTTCTTAGAAGAGCACGACTTCACTTGGCAAGATGCAATGATGTATCGAACGGTAAGTTCGGATTTGTCGGATTTGGAAAATGTGACTTATGATGTGTTGGTTTTCTTTAGTCCACTTGGAATTCATTCTTTGTATGAAAACTTTCCTGATTTCAAACAGAATGAAACACGATTGGCTATTTATGGAAAAACAACTCAAAAGGCTGTAATGGATAAAGGTCTAAAAATAAATATTCCTGCACCTGCACCTGATATTCCATCAATGACAATGGCATTGAAAAAATACCTCGAAATAAGTAATAAATAATTTTAACGGAGAACTGTGAACGGTTAACTTTTAACCAATATCGGTGATCCTTTATTTTTTGATTTTTATATAAGAAAAGGAGTTACGAAAATTTCGTAACTCCTTTTTTAGTTTTTGAAAAAAACAACTCACAGTCCCCCCACTCACCATTATTGATTCACCGTTCACCGTTCAAAGTTCACAGTTATATTAAAAATATCTCGGAACCACCATTTTTCGATTTTTATCGATTTTGATTTCCATATTTTTAGGATAGGTGATGGAAAAACTAAACTCTACTGTTTTGGATTCTCCAGGTTTGAGTTCTAGATCCCAAGTTAGTTTACCTGTATTATCAAAGTATTCAGCACCTGAAATATTTTTGACATCAATGTCTATTTCTTTGACATTTGAAAGTGGAATTTGATCGAGTAACTCTAAGCTGATGGGTTGATCTCGATTATTTTTTACAGTCATTTTATAAGCGACCGTCATTTTCTTTTTGTTTTGTAAAAATTGTTTTTTAGTGAGTTCTTTCATCTTAATACGCTTCACTAAAACTTTAGGATCACGACCCAATGAAAGATTCAAAGTATCATTCAAGTTACGGGTATCCAATTGTGCCACTCCAATGAAACTTTTATCATAATAAATATTCATGGGCCCAGGAATCAAATCCAAATCTTCCCAACCTGTAACTTGTCCAATAAGGAAAGCATCTTTATCCATTTTTGGAACGCTATAATGTTTGTAATTCGCTTTAAGATCTTTTTCATAAATCGCAATGGAATAAGGTTTGCTATCCGAAGGAATCGAATGTCGATCTGTAATTTCAAAATCATTACTCAACTCTGAAATTTCAATTTCTTCAAAACGAATATTTGCGCCCTCTTGAAGTTGTGTATTTTGATTTTTTTCGTAGGCATAAGCTTCTGCTTTCCTTTTATCTTTTTGGATGTACACATTGTTTTGAGTGCTATTCAAAATGCCTTGCTCATATAAAATTCTTTGTGGCGCATTTTGACGAATATGCCAAGGATTTAAAACAGGAAGAGTTGCCGTCTGATAAGGATCAGCAGTTGAGAGCGTAACATCTACATTTTCCCAATCCGTTCCTGTGTTGTTAAAAGCCAAGGCACGATATTTTATTTTCATAGGTTCACTTAAGTCCTGAACCGTCAAGTCATAGATAGGAGACCAACCTGCATTTTGAACCACATAACGTAATCGAAATTCGGTAGTGGAAGAACGCTTGCAATCTACAACTAAGTATACTTCAGAAGTAGGTCGTCTGCCTGCATTTAGTTCGGTGAGTTGATGTTGGATTTTACTTTTTTGCGTTTGCAATTTGGTTTTCTTTTTAGTGATAGCAGTTATTTCGGTATTGATGGCTAAGAACCGAACTCTGAAATAAGTAGCTGTATTTTTAAGCTGTTCGAAATCCACGGGTTTTTCTTTTCCTGAAAGGACATAATTACTTTCCAAAACTTTCTTCTCTTGTTGAAAAGCAGCTAATTGATTACCTAATGCTTGATATGCATCATCAATTATTTCCAAAGAATCTTTTAAAACCAAAATCCTAGGATTCGTTTTTTTATCCTCTTTTAAAAAATTAATTTTACTTGTAGTCGAAAGGATATTGACCTCACCACCGTCAGTTGAAATTTGGATACTAGAAGCATTGATGTTGGAGGAAAGACCTGTGAAAATTAATTTGTGCTTTCCTTGAGAAAGTGTGGTTTTTGATGTTCTGATAATTTCGCCACCACGAAGAAAGATTCTTACAGATTCGATGGGTGCATTAATTTCTTTTTCTGTTTCTTGTGCAAGAATTGAAAAAGGGAAAAGAATCCCTAAAAGGAAAAGAAATTGAATTTTTTTAGTCAACATAATTTTTGATTTTTTTCAAGAAAAATATTCTATACCGCAAATAACAAGGAATGTTTGATAAAAAGAAATCTAAATTGGTGAGAGGAACGGTTGGCTGGGTGGATTAGGCTTTTTCACTTGGTAAGTCTGCACCCCTAAAAATAAACAATTAGCCAAAAGCTTTATTTTAAAAATATGAAATCACTCATAAACCATATCCAACAAAAATTAAATCAACCTTTACCTGGAAGAGAAGCGCAATTGAATATGGCTCCAGGATTGAGGAGGTATTACAAAGTTGCCCCTGACGATGCCACGGTAGCTTGCGTATTAGTATTGTTATTTCCTAGAAATGAAGAATGG
>CAKZSH010000195.1 GCA_937918905.1 uncultured Saprospiraceae bacterium | reverse complement strand
GCACCTGCTGGAGCAATCCAATTGGTATCAAAAGCTTCTTGAATATATTTGATTTCGTTTTCTCCCATGTGAGGAGGAGAGAGATAAATATCGTATTTCATATAAATTTTAGTGAGGTCTAATACAACCTATTTAAAAACTGCTTGAACAGTTTGTAAGATAATTTTACAATCCAACCACCAACTCTTATTATGATAATATTTTAAATTAATCTTCACCTTATCAGGATAGATTATTTCATCATTATATTTTTTTGGATCTTTTTGTTGCGCTAATATTTCTTCCTCATTAGCATATTTCAAAGATGCTGGCCCAGTCACTCCTGGCAGTAAATCTAAAATTTTTCGTTCTTCCCCTACCAATTTATCAGCATAGCCTGGCACATCAGGTCGAGGCCCTACAAATGCCATTTCTCCTTTTAAAATATTAAATAATTGTGGCAATTCATCTAATTTATATTTTCTCAAAAAACGGCCCAAAGGAGTAATTCGAGATTGTCCTGCAACGGTGATACTCGAACCACCATGCCCCATTCGCATCGTTCTAAATTTTTTGACTAAAAAAGGTACTCCATTTTTTCCAATTCTTTTTTGTTGAAATAAAATAGGCCCGTTCGGCATTTTTATTTTTATAAATAAAGCAACCAAAAACAAAATGGGACTTGCCAATATTATTAAAAAAAACGCAATAATTTTACTGGGTAGCGTTGTCATTCTTGATGGTTTCTTCGTTTATTTGTGTTTGATTTAGTCAATTTGTAATATCGAATAATTAAAATCACATTATGTCCTCAATTAATTATTTTACACACGAATCTGCCTATGCTGACGAAGGTTGCGTGATAGGCGAAGGTACTAAAATATGGCATTTTTGCCATGTGATGGGTAATGCTAAAATTGGAAAAAATTGTAACCTCGGACAAAATGTTTTTATTGCTTCTAATGTTATTTTAGGAGATCATGTCAAAGTGCAAAATAATGTTTCTATTTATGAGGGCGTTATTTGTGAAGACCATGTTTTTTTAGGGCCATCAATGGTTTTTACTAATGTTTATAATCCACGAAGTGGAGTGGAACGAAAAGATGAATATCGAAAAACTATTGTTAAAAAAGGAGCATCCATTGGAGCCAATGCAACGATTGTTTGTGGAAATAATATTGGTAGATATGCTTTCATTGGAGCAGGTGCTGTGGTTAAATCAGAAGTACCCGATTACGCAATGATGGCAGGTGTACCTGCAAGGCAAATTGGTTGGATGAGTGAGTTTGGAGAAAAATTAGAATTTGATATTGATGGAATGGCAATCTGCAAAGGAAATGGAGAGCAGTATCAAATGAAAGAAAATGTAGTCGTAAAAATTAGTTAAAGGTGAAGGTAAACTTTTGGAAGTCAATTTCACCTGATAAAGAATAACATAATGAAAAATTTTGCATTGATTGGTGCAGCAGGGTATATTGCTCCTCGACATATGAAGGCGATTAAGGATACCAACAACAATTTATTGGCAGCTCTTGACCCCTCTGATTCAGTAGGAATAATTGATAGTCATTTTCCTGATTCTGCTTTTTTTGTGGAATATGAAAGATTTGATCGGCATTTAGAAAAACTAAAACGTAAGGGAACTCCTATTGATTATGTGAGTATTTGTTCTCCTAATTATTTACACGATGCTCATATTCGATTTGGACTGCGACAAGGTGCTGATGTGATTTGTGAAAAACCAATTGTATTGAATCCGTGGAATATTGATGCACTTGAAGAAACTGAAAAAGAAACGGGTAAGCATATTTACAATATTTTACAACTTCGTTTGCATCCAAGTGTGATCGCTTTGAAAAAACAAGTTGACGCAGCACCGAAGGATAAAACTTTTGATATTGACTTAACTTATTTGACTTCTCGTGGGAATTGGTATTATGCTAGTTGGAAAGGCGACCAAAGTAAATCTGGAGGAATTGCAACTAACATTGGCGTTCATTTTTATGATATGCTGACTTGGATTTTTGGTGATGTCAAAAAGAGTACGGTACATATTCATACCCATGATCGGGCTGCTGGATTTTTGGAATTGGAGCGAGCTAATGTACGGTGGTTTTTGAGTATCAATTATGATTTGATTCCTGAACATCTCAAGGAGAAAGGTTTGCGAACTTACCGTTCTATAGAAATTGAAAATCAAGAATTTGAATTTAGTGGTGGTTTTACTGAATTGCATACTCGAAGTTATGAGGAGATATTGAAGGGGAATGGGTTTAGGATTGGGACTTCGAGGAAAGCTATTGAGATAGTTTATGATATTCGACATCAGGAGCCTATTGGGTTGAAAGGAGAGTATCATCCTTTGGCGAAAGTTCCTTTGATGAAGCATCCATTTCAACGATCTTAATTTATGAAAAATCCTTGGAGTTATTTAATGGGATTATTGGGTGGATTTTCAATCATTAGTTTACCTGTTTTTTTTGCAGAAAATTTTTCTTTCCATTGGTTCACAATTTTAATTTATAAAATTTTAGCGTTGTGTGGACTTTTGATCTTCACTTATTTTTTATGTAAAATTTTCCGAATAAGATTTCGCTATGGATTGTTGTTGTTGCTAGTCAGCGAGTTATCAATTTATGCAGGATTTATGTTGTTTAAATATGATATTGACCTTCCTAATTTTATAACCACTCGCTTTCAAGATGTCTACCAAAATAGAATGCGAGATGCTGCACAATTTAATCGAAACATTGGGCAATACGATAGTGATTTATTTTATAAATTTCAAAAGGGTAATCACCAATTCAGTAACATCGAATTTACAAATCAATTTTCAGTAAATAGCTTTGGAGTAAGAGACGATGAAAAATCTTTAAATTTTCCAAAAATAATCTGCCTCGGAGATTCTTTTACAATGGGTTGGGGAGTCGAACAAGAGACAGCTTTTCCAAGTTTGATTGAGAATCAAACTCATACCAAAACTTTAAACATAGGAATAGCTTCTTATGGAACGGCGAGAGAATATCTATTATTTCAAAAAGCAAAATCCGATTCTTGTAAATTATTGATTCTTCAATATTGTGAAAATGATGATGTAGAAAATAGAAATTTTGTAGAAAATAATTTTTCACTTAAAATTTCACCAAAGGAAAAATATACTGCTGCACAAAATTTCAATAAGCTTCGAAATAGTTATTTTCCTCTAAAGTTATCCTTTGAATTTGGGGCTAAAATTTTAAAATCTGTTTTTAAAACAAATGAAAATACTCATCCCCCTAAACAACAAAATGATAACAAAAGGGTAAAATATTTTTTTCAAATCCTAAAACTTATCCAGCAAAATTATGATGGAAGAATTATCATCTTCAATTTAGAATCTTACAATACTTCTGATCTTGTTTTTCAACAATTTAAAAAACAGTTAGAAGATTTTCCAAATCAAAATATTTCACTTTTTAATGCTTCTGAAATTTTGGCAAAAGAAGATTACTATAAACTTGATGACCATATCAATGAACAAGGGCATCAAAAAATAGCCAATGGAATAACAGAATTAATAAATAAAAATCAAATGCTCAATTGATTCCTTCGCCAAATCACTCTCGCTAAAACAATAATCACCAATAACTCATATGCAATAAAAAACCGATCTTGAAAAGAAGGAAATAAAACCAATCGACCACCCATCACCAGAAAGACAATCAATAAAACTTTTATTTCAAAACGATCCATCCATTTTAAAATTGGTAACAATATAATTCCAAAAATGAACATCAATTGAAAATGAGAATATCGGAAAGCATTTACAGAAAATAATAATTCGGAAATATATTGTTTTATAGAAAAAGTATGAGAGAATTTCCCTAACCATTCATTCGTATTTCCAACTAAGTAAGGAATAATTAAGAACAGAAAAATTCCAAGTAAAATTGAACCTATCCCCCACCCTATTTCATTCTTATCAATGTAAGTCTTTTCTGAATTTTGAGTTTTGGAGATACTAAGTATTGAGAAAATTTCCTTTTCAAAAATTAATACCAAACCTAATACTCCTGCCAATACAAAATTATCTACCCTTGCTAAAATCGCTAAAATTAAAAATAACAACATCCATCCTCTATGCAAATAACAATATCCATACATCGTCGCCAATACAAAAAAAGTAGACAAAGCATCAGGCGTAATATCTCTTGCCAAATCTGCCACAGGCGATAACATCATAGTCAAGACACTAATCAATAAAGCTAAGAATGGTGTTAAAAAATTTCCTATCCAAAAATAAAATAACAAACCTATTCCAATAAAACTTGCCAAAGAAACCCAAAGCAATGCATCAACAAGTGAAAATCCTAACTTGTGAAAACCATGCGCAATCCATGTATAAAGTGGTTTTACTCTAAAAAAAGTAAGATGTTGAATATAAAAATCTATATCATTTTTGTATTGAGTTCGAACACCTAAACCTGTGGTAAGTTCTTGATAAGTCGTAGCAGGTAATTCTCTTTTCATATCCTCAAATACAAGTCGATGAATGGTTTGCGGATCACTTTCATCTATTTCAGTCACCACTCCCATGTAAGCCACCATATCCATATCATACAAGGGATCAGATGAAATTGTCTTTGTCCAGAAGAGGATAAAGACAACAAAAAGAAGAAAATAAAAAAAAGAAAATTTTGAAGAATTAATCAAATTGAGAAACCTGTTTTGAAAGGTTAAATGATTTATGAATTGCCCCCGCTGCTTGTTGATGTCCTTTTAAATTCCAATGTCCATCAAAATCATAATAAAATTCTTTTAACGGTTTATCGGATGCAGTATCGAAAATGATTTTCATATCTAAAATATTCAACGACTGTTCTTTTAATTTTTTAATGAATTTTTGATGAATTTCTATCGCTTTTATTTTATGCTCTTCCACCCAAACGAGACGAGATGGAATAATCAAAACCAAAACTTCGTAATCTTTCATTTGCTCAGCTAGTAATTTCGCAGAACTTTCAATTGCTTTATCAGATACTGAGTATATTCTTGGCAAACTATTATCATTCATCACACCAAGCCCACTTAATATCTTCTCAATCAATTCGCTATTGTGAATTTTCTCTCCAACAAAAGCATATAAACTTGAATTATTATGAAACCATTTTTTTATATTTTTCCAGTTTGATGGTTTAGGACTTCGAACATTTTCATATTCTTTGAGATCATTTTCCATACAGATACTGTAAATAATTCGTTTCCCCCTCAATCCATTTTTGATTGCAAAGTTTAAATTCTCTTGATAATTCAAAAAATGACTTTTTGGAAATGATATGTTATAAACCTGTAAACTATCTTTTATTTTGTTTTGTAAAACATTCCCAAATCGTTCTTCTTCTTCGACTCCATAACCAAAACTGAAGGAGTCACCTAGAATAATTAAACTGTTTTCTTTCGACGATTCCAACTCTTTTTTTTCCCGAAAACCATATTGATTAATCTTTACTTCTACTTGATATTCATTCGCTTGATTCGTATGTTGAAATGTAGAATTTGGAATTCCTAAAACACTAAATCCATTCTCCACCATGGGTATTTGGTAATCCCAAATATTATGTTTAGGAGAAAATGTTCTCACTAGAAACTCTGCCAATAATAGCGTCAATATTGTAGACACCAAAAATAACAATACATTGACGTTAAAAATTTTCTTAATCACTAACTAGTTTTTAAAACTTTTTTATACACATTAATCATCGCTTGTCCTACTGCTTTTTCTCCGTATTTTTGAATAGCTGAGTCTCTTATTTTTTCAAGATTATAACTTTC
>CAKZSH010000194.1 GCA_937918905.1 uncultured Saprospiraceae bacterium | reverse complement strand
AATTCTACATCTGCCCGATCAGGGTCAACAACTTCAGCACCAATCAAACTTGGTTCATTACAAGATGTAGTTACTAATAAAAGCATCATAATTATGCATGATGCATTAGTGATTGATTTTAATATCGTCTTTTTCAATGGTTAACTATTTTGATGGCATTGAATGAATGCCGTGAGGTACTCTAAAAAATAAAACTTTCCTTCCTTAAAACGCAAAACCAGCTACTACCAGTTGGGTGAATCCCGATTATGGTAGTAGCTGGTATTGACTTTTTAAATAGAGTATCTTGGTGAAGCCAATAAGATAGGTGCTATTTATTCAACCTCTTGTTCCAATAAAGAATTAAAGAACTCAAGGTATGCAGCGAGATATTCTTCTTCGCCTTTATATTCTAAAACAGGCTTGTCTGTTTTTTCAATAATATCTGTGGTGTCAGATGACAATTCTTCACTTCCAGTAATTACAGCATCGGCAAAAGTTACTGCTCCTGAATGAAGATTAATGCCATTTTCTGTTTTATATGCATCCAAATCTTCAGGTTCCAAGTTGTTAATGGAAGCTTTTTCAAAAAAGCTTTCATCAAACGTTTTTCCTAAAGAATTTTCATATAAAGAATAAACTACTTTTGAATTTTGGAAAATAGGCTCATTCTTGTAAGCTGTTTTTAGATAAAGAGGTACCAAACTTGTCATCCAACCATGAGTATGAATAATGTCTGGAGCCCAGCCAAATTTTTTGACTGTTTCTAAAACACCTTTACAGAAAAAGACCATTCGATCTGCATTATCTTCAAAAGGTTTTCCTTTAGCATCTTCAAATACTGATTTACGTTTGAAAAAATCATCATTATCCAAAAAGTAAACCTGTAATCGAGCTCCTGGTAAGGAAGCTACTTTTATGATTAATGGAAAATCATCGTCATCAACAATGATATTCATTCCAGAAAGACGAACAACTTCATGAAGTCGATGTCTTCTTTCATTAATAGTGCCGAAGCGGGGCATCAAAACTCGTATTTCAAATCCCTTCTCTTGTACATATTGAGGCAATTTCCGCGCTATTGCAGAGATTTCAGAGAGTGCCGTATAAGGCTCCATCTCTTGTGTTACTATCAAAACTTTCTTCTTCTCCATATACACAAATACATTTTTTATAGCTCAAAAGGTTAAATTTCACATAATTTGAGATTAACCCATATGAACATTTTTGTTTAAGTATAAAATAATACCTTCAATGAACAGGTGTGCAAAAGTAAGAAAAATTCCGCATTTTTTATGAATTTTGCGCCGTTCTTATGTTAAGGTGCAGTTAAGTAAGAAAATCTTTAATACATTATTTTTTTACTAAAAGGGTATTAAAAACATAAAAAACTAGCTTATTTGCACTTTTCTATTTTAATTGGTTCTTTGATAAATTCTGTGTTTTGAGTTAGATAAAAGTTGAAAGCAACTCTCCCTATGGTCGTTTTTACTTTCAACTTTTACCTGACCACCGAATTTGTCAAAGAACATTTTAGCTTAAAAATCAACTTAAAAATGATTTTATTTAAAAAGGTCGAACAATTACAAACGTATATTGCTGCTCAAAAAGAAAAAAAGCAGAAGGTTGGATTTGTTCCAACA
The DNA here is from genome assembly GCA_937918905.1 of uncultured Saprospiraceae bacterium. Taxonomy (GTDB): domain Bacteria; phylum Bacteroidota; class Bacteroidia; order Chitinophagales; family Saprospiraceae; genus CAJQQY01. Next base: position 5,515 of record CAKZSH010000194.1, on the reverse strand, counting down.
ATGGGGGCTTTGCACAATGGACATCTTTCTCTGATTCAACAAGCCAAAGCTGAAAATGACTTAGTGGTTTGTAGTATTTTTGTAAACCCAACTCAGTTCAACGATGCATCAGATTTAGAGAAATACCCACGTACTGCTGCAAAAGACATCCAACTTTTAACGTCCGTTTCTTGTGATGTATTATTTATGCCTCCTGTGGAAGAAGTTTATCCAAAAGGACTAGATACAACTTTAGAATTAGATTTTGGGGATTTAGCAACGGTGATGGAAGGAAAATTTCGACCTGGGCATTTTGATGGTATGGCTCAAGTGGTCAATAGATTATTGAACATTGTTTTACCTCATAATTTATATATGGGTCAAAAAGATTTTCAACAATTGACCATTGTGAGAAGTATGTTGAGGCAACTGGATTCTGAGATAAACTTAGTGATGTGTCCAATTGTCAGGGAAGAAGATGGTCTAGCGATGAGTTCCAGAAATGTAAGACTTACTCCTGAGCATCGGAAATTGGCTTTAGTTTTAAGTCAAACGCTTAAAAAAGCAAAAGAATTAATTGATAAAAAAACACCTGAAGAGATTCAAAAATGGGCAATGGAAGAATTAGCCATTGCGGATTTTAAACCTGAATATTTTGATATAATTGATGGGATTACACTTCAAGCGGTAGATGATTTTCAAGGAACAGATTTTGCAGTAGCTTGTACGGCGGTTTGGGTTGGAGAAGTACGATTAATTGACAATATGGTTTTAAAATCGTAGTTTTACTTCGCCTTCCTTCAATTGCCTGTAATTGGGCGTTTTTTCCAATAAACTATTAGTAAAACTAATTATTTATGTTAGAATATATTTTAAATGTATTTCTAATAAAATTTGTTTTTGTGACTTAATTGCAAAATAATTCGTTTTAGTTAATAGAAATTATCTTTTCAAACAAAATATTATTCTACACTATGTTTGTTACTGTATTTAAATCAAAGATCCACCGAGCAGTTGTTACTCAAGCTGACCTTAACTATGTGGGAAGTATCACAATTGACGAAAACTTGATGGAAGCCGCTAATATTATTGAGGGCGAACGTGTCCAGATTGTAAACAACAATAATGGCGCAAGACTCGAAACTTATGTGATTAAAGGTGAAAGAGGTTCAGGTGTAATTTGCTTGAATGGCGCTGCTGCTCGAAGAGTTGCAGTTGGTGATATTGTAATTATCATTTCTTACTTAAGTATGGAGTGGGAAGCTGCTAAAAAATATAAACCGACTACAGTTTTTCCTGTTGCAGGAAATCAATTACCTAAGCCAAAAAGAAAGTCTCGAGCCAAAGCAAAACCAAAGTCGCGGGCGAAGAAGAAATAAATGATTAAGGAACTTTTGCCGCAGATTTACACAGATTTTTTACGATTTTTCTATATCGTGTTTTTCGAAAAATCATAAGAAATCTGCGTAAGTCTGCGGCAAAAAATTCTTCTTAAAATCTCAGGTGTTTTATCGTCAGGGAATTATTGCTTAATTTCATTAAGGAATCAATTCCGATTTGGAGGTGCATTTGCATATAATTCTTACTTACAATTTTATCTCCTTTCTCTGTTTTTACACCTTCAGGAACCATAGGCATATCAGAGACTAATAACAATGCTCCTGCAGGAATTTGATTCTTAAAAGCTGCAACGAAAATAGTCGCTGTTTCCATATCTATTGCAATTGGACGTAAAGAACGAAGATAATCTTTGAAGTCTTCTCGATGTTCCCACACTCGTTTATTAGTGGTATAAATTGTGCCTGTCCAATAATCTTGATCGCATTCTCGAATGGTTGTCGAAATTGCTTTTTGCAGAGCAAAGGCTGGAAGTGCGGGCACTTCTGGTGGAAGATAATCGTTTGAAGTTCCTTCACCTCGGATTGCAGCAATTGGTAAAATTAAATCTCCTACTTTATTTTTTGAGGTTTTTAAACCTCCACATTTTCCTAAAAAAACTGCGGCTTTAGGATTTATTGCAGTTAGCAAGTCAATAATAGTTCCCGCATTAGGACTACCCATTCCAAAGTTGATAATAGTAATATTCTTAGCTGTTGCAGAAATCATAGAACGGTCTCGACCTTTGACTTCTACGTTATATTTTTCAGCAAACATTTCTACATATTTACTAAAATTTACTAAGATGATGTATTCTCCAAATTCATCTAATTGAGTTCCTGTGTAACGAGGCAACCAGTCTTTGACAATTTCTGCTTTTGTCTTCATGTAATGTTTTTTTAATTTCAATAAAGGTAAAAAAAAAGCGGGTCACAATTGTAACCCGCTCTTTTTTTACATCGATAAATACATCGAACGTTTTTTATCTAAATCCCTAAAGTAAGGATCTTTGGTATCTTTGATAAATCGTATTGCTTCGCCAGTTGATTTCATTTCAGGCCCTAAGTTTTTATCTACATTAGGGAATTTATTAAATGAGAAAACTGGAACTTTAATCGCGTACCCTTCTAATTTTTTGATGATGTCAAAATCTTTTAATTTCTTATTTCCTAACATCACATGTGTTGCAATATTTAAATAAGGTACTTGATAAGCTTTTGCAATAAATGGAGTTGTACGTGAAGCTCTTGGATTTGCTTCGATGACATAAACCTCTTCATTTTTAATTGCAAACTGAATATTGATTAATCCTTTGGTCTCTAATGCGAAAGCTAATTTTCGAGTATACTCTTTCATTTTTTCAATCACATGATCACTCAAACTGTAAGTTGGTAAAACAGCAGAACTATCTCCTGAGTGAATTCCTGCAGGTTCAATGTGTTCCATGATTCCCATGATGTGAACATCATCTCCATCACAGATGGCATCAACTTCAGCTTCCTTAGCACGATCTAAAAATTGATCAATCAATACTTTATTATCAGGCATGTGTTTGAAAATTTCTAACACATGTCTTTCTAGTTCATCATCGTTTATAACAATACGCATACGTTGACCACCTAATACATAAGATGGTCTAACTAATACAGGATAAGTTACTCTATTTGCAATGTCGATTGCTTCTTGCGCATCATCTGCTTGACCGTATTTAGGATAAGGGATGTTAAGTTCTTTTAGTAAGTCAGAGAAACGTCCTCTATCTTCCGCTAAGTCAAGCGCAGTATAGCTTGTTCCCATGATCTTGATTCCTTTTTTATGGAAAGTTTCTGCTAGTTTTAAAGCAGTTTGACCACCCAACTGAACGATAACACCTTCTGGTTTTTCCAATTCAAAAATCTCTTGAATGTGTTCCCAGAAGATAGGTTCAAAGTATAATTTATCAGCCATGTTGAAATCAGTCGAAACTGTTTCAGGATTGCAATTAATCATAATCGCTTCGTAACCAGCTTCTTGAATGGCCATCAAACCATGTACACAACAGTAGTCAAATTCAATCCCTTGTCCAATTCTATTTGGTCCAGAACCAAGTACAACAATTTTCTTGTTATCAGTAGGAATACTTTCGTTCTCTCCATCAAAAGTAGAGTAGAAGTAAGGGGTCTTGGCAGCAAATTCAGCAGCGCAAGTATCCACCATTTTATAAGTTCTACGGATGTTTAATTTTTTACGATGGCGAGTAACTTCTTCTTCAGAGATTCGCATCAGCCAAGCGATTTGAGCATCAGAGTAACCTACCTCTTTTAATTCTCTAAGGAAATCTTCAGGTAAATCTTCCGCTACGTTGAAACGCATGATCTCATTTTCAAAAGCAACCAAACGTTTTATTTGTTTGATAAACCAAGGATCAATCAACGTTAATTTATGAACTGTTTTTTCAGGAACACCTAATCGAAGAGCATCCTTAACACGGTATATACGGTCATCACTTACTAGCGATAATCTTTCTAAAATATCGGCAGTTCTGATCCATTCTTTTTTATCTGCACCCAATCCCATTCGACCATTTTCTTGAGATTGACATGCTTTTTGAAGTGCTTCCAAAAAGTTTCTACCAATACCCATTACCTCTCCAACAGATTTCATTTGTAAACCTAAAATATGACTTGCACCTTTGAATTTATTAAAGTTCCAACGTGGCATTTTTACAATTACATAATCCAAAGTAGGTTCGAAAAATGCAGATGTATTTCCAGTAACTTGATTTTTCAATTCATCCAAAGTATATCCTAAAGCTAACTTAGCAGCAACTTTTGCAATCGGGTAACCTGTTGCTTTACTTGCTAATGCTGATGACCGAGATACCCGTGGATTAATCTCAATTACAATTAATTCTTCCGTCTCAGGATTTTGTGAAAATTGAATATTACAACCTCCTGCAAAATTACCCATAGAACGCATACAAAGAATTGCTTCATCTCTCATCTGTTGGTAAGCCGTATCCGAAAGGGTCATTGCAGGTGCTACAGTAATACTGTCTCCTGTGTGAATTCCCATCGGGTCAAGATTCTCAACTGTACAAATGATAACTACATTATCATTACTATCTCGCAATAATTCCAACTCAAATTCTTTCCATCCTAAAACTGCTTTCTCAACTAAAACCTCATGAGTAGGAGAGGCATCTAATCCTCTTTTTAAATAATCATCAAAGTCTTCCGCTTTATGTACGAATCCTCCACCAAACCCACCAAGAGTATAAGAAGGTCGAATTACTAATGGAAAACCAATTTTTTGAGCAGCCTCTTTTCCTTCCAAATAAGAATTGGCGATATAAGAAGGAGCTACCTTTAATCCTAATTTGATAACATGCTCACGGAACGCTTCTCTATTCTCTGCTAATTCAATTGCTTCTAAATCCACTCCGATAAGTCTCACATTATATTTTTCCCAAACGCCTTGTTTCCCAGCTTCGATAGCTAAGTTAAGAGCAGTTTGTCCTCCCATTGTTGCAAGAACTGCATCAACTGGTCGTTCTTCCAAAATCTCTACTATACTTTCTACAGTAAGTGGCTTGAGATAAATATGCTCAGCCGTTACTGGGTCAGTCATAATAGTTGCAGGATTGGAATTGATAAGAGAAACTTCGATTCCTTCTTCTCGCAATGCATGCGATGCTTGAGTTCCTGAATAATCGAATTCACAAGCTTGACCAATAATAATAGGTCCGCTTCCAATAATAAGTACTGATTTGATTGATTTGTCTAGTGGCATGACGATTTACTGTTCTTTTATGAACTAATTTTGAATTTTAAATTTTAAATTTTGAATGAGTCGAAAAACTGGAATTCAACATTTTTTGGAATCATTCAAGATTCAAAATTTATAATTCATCATTAATCAATGGATTATGAGAATATTGTTTTTACGAAAAAAATCGAATTTGGATTCTATATCCTATAAAAAAAGACATTTTATCTGGGGAGTAAAAATGTCATTTACGGTTTTGGCGCATCTGGTTGGAGCTAACCGCTCAAAATCGGGTGCAAAGGTAAGGATAATTGAGCAATAATGGGAACTTTTAATTTATTTTATAACTGATGTTACGCAAAAAAGATTACGCACGAAATATTTTGAATTTTTCAACGCTGAGACGCTGAGA
>CAKZSH010000193.1 GCA_937918905.1 uncultured Saprospiraceae bacterium | reverse complement strand
GGCTATATCAAAACTTGGAATCCATGCGTTCTGAGGATTCCCTCCTGGGCTTGAGGCAGGGTCTCCTGCTTCCCAAAATTCGTCAAATAAATTTTCAAATCCGGGAGAGCTAGATTCTAATTTGATGTTAAGAAGATTACATGGGCCATCCTGAACAGGAGTAGGATAAACATCATTATAACTTACAGTTACCATAAAATCTGAGGTAGCTATTCCTAAACCATTAGAAGCTGCAATTGTAATGTTATATTCTCCTATATGTTGATCTTCTGTCACGATATTGATAATAGCTTCATTGGTTTCGACTTGGGTAATTTCAACAAAATCAGGTAAGTCAATTCCATAAATACTATCGGCATCATTAGTATGAACTATAATGGAGTGATTAATAAAAATTCCTATTTCAATATCGTCAATTGGAAGAATCTCAGGAAAGGTATCATTGATGGTATGACAAAGCAAGTCATCTTTTTCGTGTAAAAAAGATGAAGCGTATAATCGTGTTTGGAAAATGGTAGTGATTAAAACTATGATTCCCAAAATAATAGATAGGTTATTCCCTCTCATAAAATTTTCTAATTCTAAGCTATCCTCATATCTCCATTAAAAAAGCTGGGACGTTCTAAATTATTTATGAACTTAATTTCTGATTTTGGGAATTTGAATTGACTATCAAGAATTTATACCAAAAAAATTACAGCATTTAAAAATGAGTATTTGAGTACAAAATCTATTTGCTCATCTAATAATTGAACCGATATGAAAAATATTATCTTGACTTTTTATTTCTAAAAATAAAATTCCTTTTTCTAAATCTTCTACATTTAATATTTTAGAATATGTAGGAGATATTTTTTCAACAAAAACCAATTGACCTAAACTATTGTATATTTTAATTTGGTCAAATTCCTGACTTTGTGAATGTATTGTTATTTCTTTTCTATTTAAATTAGATGCAACTGCCACCTGATGCTCTAGCTGCTCCATCTTTTGTTTCTGTGATTTAAAAATAATATCCTTTAATTCAATCACACCTTGATGTTTTTCTCCAGGTTTTACATAAAAATGTAAATGAGAAATATGTGTTGCATTCAGTCCACTTTGAATCAATGAAAAATCATACCGCATTTTAACGAATTTTCCATTTGAACTGATAGCTTTAACCAAAGGATTAATAATTGAATTTTCTCCACTATCATCAATCATATCAATTCTTAAATCTATTGGGGCATCTGATTTAATTTTAAATTCCAAAATTGATAAATCTGAAAGATCGGCATCATCTAAAAATAAAGTGAATGCCTCCCAAGGGTTTTTATCCATTTCTATTCTGTAACTACCTTTATGATTCTGTTCTGATAGTTGAAAATGGTTATTAGTGTACCAAGTGAAATTTTGAGGGGACGGTTTTAGGGAAGTTTGTCCATGAACAAAAGCAATACTCCAAAAAAAGAGGATTCCTAAAAGGATTGTTTTTGTGGTCAAAATCTTGTTCATGAATTGGGTTTTTAATTATTCTTCGAAACCTGCACAAGATAATATATTTTTAGAGCATGTTTAAATTTAGTGATTCATAATTTTGACTTTGATTGATATTTTGATTTAAAAAGAGGATTTAATAATCTTCACTTTATTCTCAAAACCACCCGATTTCACATGCACAATATAAACCCCAGGATTCCAATCTTTTCCAATCCGATACCGTTGCCCATACGCCACATTAAAATCCTGATACAACAACCTCCCATAAATATCAAAAACCGACAACCACGCTTTTTGAATCAAAGGATCAGGTTTTTCCAACAAGACTTCTACATAATTCGTAAATGGATTTGGAAAAGCGACCAATTCAATTTTTCCTCCTACATCCAACTTTTCACAATCATCAGGAATGCCATCATTATTCACATCTATTCGATCATCAGCCAATGGACACCTATCATAATCATCACAAACGCCATCCCCATCCGTATCTTTATTCCTCAGCAATTTCGCATCCGCCCAATTTCCATAATTACAAATTCCATTTTCCGTAGGAGATTTTACGACTAGCGTTAAAGTATTCACACCTTCAATATCTACGCAAATAAATCTTGCATCCTCTCCCTTGCGCATAAGATGACTTTGATATTTAATTTCATCATCACCATACACTTCAAATATCAATTCTGCATCATCACATGCTGCATCATTTACTCCGATGTAAGCATGGAACTGTACAAACTTCTTTTCGATCTCATAATTTATTTTTGAAAAAGCATTTACGCCAAGTCCTTTTTCAAAAACCTTTTCACTTATAATAATCGCACCTTGAAGGTTATCTTTTTTTACCGCACTTAAAATTCCATTTTTAGGAAATTCCGAAAACTCAAAATTCGATAAATAACTTCCATTACAATCCTCTGCCAATCCTTCAATCCATTCCGTCAAAACTTCAATATATTCTTCATCAATAATCGTCTTAGCGAGTGGTGGCATCTTATCATCATCAATACTATTATCACGAATCCAGAGCTGAGAATTTTCAGGTTCGCCTGCACTTACAATCATTCCTCCGATAGGATTATTATGGCTTACGCCAAAAGCATTGATAATATTTTTGTAAGCCATTGGTGTATTGAACCTTGCATCAAAAGCACTTTCCACGCCATTCGGTTGATGGCAATGTCCACAGTTGGAAGCCAAATAAGAACTCACCTGATCTTGCAAACTATGTCCCTCTGACAAAGGAACAGCTTGAGGAAAATTCGGTATCGCTTCTTCTAACAATGTATCTGCAAACATGCCCAAGTGATTCCATGTCTTCAACTGATTCGCAACAATTCCAGATGGATAATTCAAGTCTCCATTCAATTGCCAAGTATTGACTCCAAGTACAAAACCTGAATTAGCGGTATGACAATTTAGGCATTGAGTTCTACTTGGATACTCCCAAGTCTGCTGTTGCGGCTGTCCCATTTCATCTAAAAAATCAAAATTTTGAATATCACCTGACTCTAATAAAACGGCATCCGTTCCCGCTTCATTCCATTTATAAGAAAGTCCGTAGCCTCGACCTTTTTTGTCTAAAATAAAAAATCGGGTTTCTACTTTTTGGGTTTGAGTAGGATTATTTAAATCGGTAGGTAATTCAAAATGTTTGATAAAAACCGTTCCGTTAGGGAATTGCCATTCTGCATTTTCGAAAAAATTAATTTGTTCTTCGGGTGAGTCATGTGTGCCATCATTAGGAAGTGCAATCCATCTTTTTTTAGAAGCACCATCAGACCAAAGAGGGCTATTCACGGTGTAAGGAATAATTCCAGGAGTAGGCGTCATATTTTCCAAATCAGAAAACGCTCCAGTCTCTGATAGCAAATTTGGAATTGTACTGTTAGGCGTATCATCCAACTCCAATTTATAAATCACTCCACCTTCTAAATTTTGTCCAAATAATTTTAAAATAAAAATATCACCTGCTTCATTGGTTGCAAAAGAAGACACACTCGCCTTCCCTCCTACTCCCGTTGCAGGTACATTTGCCAGAAGCACCACTTCACTCGTTGCAGGATTCAACGACCATATTTCTCTTGTTCCAAATTCCGCAAAAAGATATAATCCATCCAAGTAAGATTTCCATCGCTCTCCTCGATAAACATAACCTCCAATCACGGAAACTCCTTCCGAACGTCCATAATCAAAAATAGGCGGCACTTCTTCTCCAATGATAATATCAGGTCGAGGCTTGGGCCCATCGACACTTCCTTCTTTAAAAGGCCATTGTCCATTTCCACCTTTGGGCATCACCATAATTTCTTCTCTCTTCGCTTGTCCTACATCGGCAATCCATATTTTTTCATCCACAGGATCGAAGGTTGCACGATGCGGCGAACGCAATCCTAATCCATAAAATTCTTCTAAAATATTTCCCTCTTCCGACTGCCAAGGATTGTCATTTGGAATCATATACCCTTGTGTAAAAGTAGGTGGCAAATCCAAAGGCTTCCCCCAATATTCGATAGGTTGTTTTCGGATAGGATGTGATCGAGTGGGGTCATTGTCAACATCAATTCGAAGTATTCCTCCCCATAATCTTTGGTTAATTTGTTGAGACGAATTAAAGGCATCGTCACCTTCTCCACCGTCGCCAGTAGTGAGATATAAAAATCCTTTATTATCAAAAAACATTCCTCCGCCCATATGCCAACCTTGCGGATCATAATCTTGCATCAAAATAAATTCCGAAGCAGGATCAATTTCCAATGACCCTTCAAAAGTTTTAAATTTTGACAATCTATTCATTCGTGGACTGTTCCCATCCTCAATGGTAGGATGAAAAGCATAGTAAACGAAAACGACTCCTTCATCCTCTGAACCTGTTACGGCAAACTCTGGATGTAAAATAAAATTTATCAATCCCGCATCTTCGGAGGTAATGACTAATTCCGAAATATCTAATGCAATGGTTTTTTCATTTGTATTTTCATCAGCAGCTATCAACCAAATATAACCTTGCTTACCTGCTATGTAGTAATGCGCTTTAGTTGGAATTTCTTCCATTGCCACAGGGTCAACAAAAGTCAAATTAGGGTAAGCGTTGACAACTTTCCATTTGCCAAAGGAGGGACTTTCTTTTGGAAAAATATTATTTAGAAATGGTTCAATAGGGGTAGGTGCGTCGATTCCGTATGGGGAAACGATGATAAATGAAAAAAAGAAAAATCCTAAAAGAAGGGTTATAAAATGTAGTTTTTTCATGTAATCAACTATGGATTTATATGAATTCCAATAGTAGCGTAAATTACATATTTTTTTAAAAACAAAAGGTAAGGTAAATATCGTAACCGTAGAATTGGTTGGGTTATTGGGTTATTCGAAATAACTCAATACCAAAACATATTGCTGCCAAAGGTTTTTTTCATAGAAAATGTTTCAAATCAATTTCAACTTCTCGATAAATGAGTAGCAACTGAATACCTAATTCCCAAAAAAATATTCATTATTCATCACTATCTTGCGCCTTCAAATTAAAATAATATATCATGAGTTTGGGAAAAGAAATAATTGCAAGAAGTGGTTCAACATGTGAATTGTGTAGCGCAACCGATGATTTAAAAATATATCAAGTTCCTCCTGTAAAGGATGACGCGAGTGGTGCTGCACATATTTGCAACACTTGTTTGGAGCAAATCGAAGATGCCGAAAAAGTAAATCCAAATCATTGGCGATGTCTCAACGATAGTATGTGGAGTGAAGTTCCTGCGGTTAAAGTGATTGCGTGGCGGATGTTAAATCAATTGCGTGGAGAAGGTTGGCCACAAGATTTGTTGGATATGATGTATTTGGATGAGGAGACTGCGGAATGGGCAAAGGCGTTAGAGCCTGATGAAAATGCGGTGATCCATTTGGATAGTAATGGAACAAAATTAGAGGCTGGCGATACAGTTGTTTTGATCAAAGATCTTCCTGTCAAAGGAACAAGCATGGTCGCTAAACGTGGCGTGGCGGTAAGACGAATTTCTCTTGTACATGATAATCCTGAACATATTGAAGGGAAGGTGGATGGACAGCGAATTGTTATTTTGACGAAGTTTGTGAAGAAGTCGAAGTAATAGATTATGGATTCAAAATTATGGATTATGGATTTCGAATAGCGGTGAGATGGGAACACGGATGATGCGGATACGGCAGATTTAATACAGTGTTTTTTCTTCTATTGTTGAATGATTTTTTTTGTAAAAAATCCAAATACGTCCTAAGAAAAAATCTGTGTTAAATTCGCCGTATCCGCATCATCCGTGTTCTCATCTCACCATCATTCGATATTTTTAATTATTCATTAAAAAGCAAACCCAGCTCCAATTGTAATTAATTCTTCCTCTTTTGAAGTAAAATATTCTGCTCGAATTAACAATGCATTTACGGGACTAATCCAAAGTCCACCTCCATAACCTTTGTGCCAAGTATCTGATTCCTCATCATCAATCCAAACTCTTCCATAATCAATTCCGCCATGTATTCCGAATGTAAATGGTAAAATCCGATTGGTAGAAGAATACAATTTGATACGAACCTCGGAGTTATGAAAAAAAGAGGTATTACCATAAAATCGTTCTGCACGAAAACCTCGAAGTGTAGAAGGATTACCGCTAATCGTTCCACCTAAGATAGCACTATCATAAAAATTAAAACGTCCAAAATTATGCTGTGTCCCTACCCTAGTCGCCAATGTGATGTATTGTTTTTTATCCAAACTATAATAAAACGCCAAACTGACATTCAATTTTCCAACATTGACATCATCGCCCCAAGCATCATTTTCCCAACTAAAACTTGAATGAAATTTTGTCCCTGAATGAGTTATCAAAGGATTATCAGAATTTTCATAATTGAATTCCATCTTCGCACCGAGTTGTAACTTTCCTTTAAAGAGTTCAGGTTTTTCACTTGCAAATTCCGTGATGAATCGATTCTCTGTATCAGAAATTCCAATTTGTCGAAGTGTTCCTCCTATTTTAAATTCCCCATTCCCTCGTGCGAATAATCTTCGCAATGCTGGATTGACTGAAAACAAATTATTTTGAACTCGATTAAAAGATAGTTCGTCCGTTGTCTTTTGAGTATCATTTCCTAAACCGAAAAAATTGTACGCAAACCGATTTCCATAAAAACGGGAATCTATTGTTACATCCCAATGTCCGAACATTCGGATAAACTCTCCACTATACAAAAAATCAAGAGAGACTTTACTAAATGCAGCAGTTGCCTCAAAATAATGTAATTGTGCGTAAGGAAATTTTTTAAATTTATATCGAGTCCAAGTGGCATTGGCTCCCAATAAAAATCCATCATCAGGATTGGAACCGATGATCGGAAGAGGCATCAAAAAATCATATTCATAATGAATATTTTCACGATCATAAATATTATCATCTCGATGATGAGACGTTTTATTTCTTGATTCTGTTCCCAGATTCAACGTATTGCCTGTGGGCGTATCGTGTACCCAAGTTCTCTTTGTTGACCCTGCAACTTTTGATTCATCATTGAAAACATCTTTACCTAAACACCCAATCGTTCGAATAAAAATGCCTTTGCTTCCACCTCCTGTCGAATGAAAAATATCATCATCTCCCAATCCATAAATATTAATTTCTTTGGTTTCTCCGTATTTAAAAAGTCGATGATAAACCAGTTTTTGTTTTTCTCCTTTTTTATTGGAATCAAAAACTTTTAAATCAATATCGCCATTTTCCTTTCGATTGATTTCAAATAATTCTTTTTTATCCGTTCCATACACATCTACTTCTTTTGCTAAAAATTTGTAATATTTTTTAGCAATCTTCATCATGTTGTCTCTTCGTTTTTTGACTACTGCTTTGATTCTATCCCCTTCCATTCTTTGTGCTTCTAATGGCATATTTTTAAACGCCTCGTCAATAATTTCGTCGGTGATTTGGGTTTGTATAAATTTGGTTTCTCGCTCCCAATCTTCCCAATCCATTTCCCCAATAAATGAATTATCGAAAATCCGACCGTTGTAAGTTGTCCATTTGATATTGCCTACATCAGCTTTGTAAGGTTTGAGTAATCGAAGGAAGGGAACAAAATTATTTGCAATAATTGTGAATACACCATCATAATTTGAAAAGGGCTGATCCCGATCTCTTGGAATCGGACGATATAATTTTTCACCATGCTCATCACTAATCAATGACCATCGCCATTGGTCATCGTGTCGGTCAAAATCTCCAATCAAAATGTCAAATAATCGAGTTCGTACTGCCCATTCTTGATCGACTTTATGGTTATTATTTTTTGTGATTTTAGAAACCAATTTATCGGTATTTAAAATTTTGATGGGGTTTCCAAAACTTGCATTCTTATTCCATTTTGACATTGGGCGTTCTTCCAACAAATAAACAGCACCTCCATAATTATCATTATAAATTCCCAAGGTGGGTTGTTTTGGAACATAAAAAATTTCAGGATTAGAATGGTAAACTTTGGCAGCATCGGCCATCTTAGGAATCACCAAAGGTGCAAATGGAAAAGATGCCAAATAAGAATCTTCAACTATCGCCCCAGCTAAATCAATTTGGTTAAATGGATATGGAATAAACCGAGAAGCATCCTTCGTCATATCCCTTAAAGTGTATTCTCGACCTTGGTTATCTTTGAGGCGAACCGAATTAGTTTGTCCTCCTCCACCTCTTTTGATTGGAGTCAATCCACCTTTGTAAGTTGATAAATCCAATACTTTATAATCATAAGGTGTTGCATATAATTTTCGAAAATGTTTTCCAAGTAAAAAATTTCTAACCTTATTTCCTTTTTTCACTTTACGAGTTAATAACAATTTATTTACGGAATCTTTCTTTTCATCATATTCTGGAAAGTCAGTCATTATTTTTTGATCGTAAACCGCTAAACGATCTCTAATTTTTTTCCTAAAAATCAATTCACCTTGTTCATTATTTTCATCAGGTTTCCAAAATTCTATCCAAGCTGAGCCATCATCGTAAAAGAATATTTTAGAAAAACCCTGACCTCCATATGTAAAAAGTGCATCCTTCCCCAACTTAGCAGGATTCTCTTTTGAGCCTGCTCCACTCACAATAAATTGATGAGGCTCCGCTTCAATGTATTGCAAATTATGCTCATGTCCTGCAGCAAAAATAAATCTTCCATTTTTATTAGCTCCTGCCAACAATGATCTTTTCATAGCACGATATCCTGGATGAGCCAAATCCTGTTTTGCCCCAATCGTACCACGTCCAAGCGCAGCCAAAGTACCTAAACCAGGCAATGGGATATATAGATTTTTATTCACCTCTGTCAAAGGGAACAAATGCATTTTGGGAGCATACTTTCCTCCATGTGGGCCATACGACTCAAGGGGATGATGCATCAGAACTACTACATTTTTATTTCTATTTTTTCGTAAAGTTTCTTCAAAAAGAAAATCAAAAACTTTTCGATTTTTAGCATCGCATCCATCATTGATAGCCGCATCCTTATCCCAATCTCTTAAATACCAATTACTGTCAATGACTAAAAAAGCTAGGTTTTTGTTGACTTCTACAAGGGCTGGGCCACCGCATCCATTGTCAGGAAGAAAATAATTTTTCCATTCATCTTCATCTTCGATACTGGCATTTAGGTGTTTTTCAATATACTTCTCTTGACGCCTTACCCCTTTGAGTCCATAACGAATCCAGTCATGATTACCAGGTAAAAAAATAGGTGTTCCTTTAAAATCTTTTAGGATATTAAGTTGTGCATCTAATCGACCTTCAGCTTTCTTGCGTTCTTCATCTTCACTCTTCGGAGGCATCCCGACTGGATAAATATTATCTCCTAAGAATACGACATGACTATTGGAATTGGCTAATGCTAGCTGCTTATGTAATAATGCTAATGCAGGAGTTGGAGAATTTCCATCTTCAGAATTTCCTGCATCTCCAATAAGAAAAAGGGTATGTTCTAATTTTGCAGTAGTTGCGATTGAATTGGTTTTCCAATCTTTATTCTCCTTACTATATTGTACTTTAAAGGTAGCACAGGAAGGAAGAAAAAATAAAATAAAAAAGGTGAAGAGTATGTTTGTGATTTTTTTCATTTTGTTTTTATAAATTCTTTAATATCCAAAACGGTCAAAAGATAACAGAATTATTTTCTATTCTTAAAATATTATTTTTAATCCAATCGTTTTCTCTATTACATTTATCAAAATGTAGGAGTTTTAACAACAGCTAAAATATAAGGTCGTGAATATTTGCAATTGTTTTCTAAAGATATAAAAAAACCATCTATCTTTGATAACATTCCAAATCTCTCAAATGTAAAATAATTTGATGTTACTAAAACAATTCATTTTAGCATCGATTACTTACATTAATCATAAATCACATACCATATCATGACCTCAAAAACAATCTATACACTTCTCCTTTTATTTCTTTTTTCGACAACCTACGCTCAAGAGGAAAGTCCCTATCAATGTACCAAAAAGAAAGATGCTATTATCTATTCTTTAGCTTCGTCAAGTCTTGGGGTAGCATATTATTTACAATCAAAGACCAATCCTCTTACCCCAGAACGAATTTCATTATTAGATAAAAATTCAATTAATCGGTTTGATCGGATTGCTACATCCTTCTCCTCACTTACGGCAAAAAAAGCAAGTGATTATTTTTTCTTTGGGACTTTAGCAATGCCTTCCCTTTTTGTTTTTTCCAAAAAAATGAGAAATGATGTATTTGACATTTCACTCATTTATGGAGAAACTTTATTTTTTACAGTTGGACTAACTGTTATCACTAAAAATACAACACATCGAATTCGCCCTTTAGTTTATAATTCTAATTTTAGCCTTGATGATAAAATGACAAAAAATGCACGTTTTTCATTTTTCTCTGGACATGCTTCCGTTGTAGCTGCTAGTTCTTTTTTTACTGCCAAAGTTTTCTCCGATTATCATCCCGACTCCAAATGGAAACCGTGGGTATGGGGTGCCGCAATAACTTTCCCAGCCATAACAGGATATTTACGGGTACGCGCTGGAAAGCATTTTCCTACTGATGTAATGACTGGATATGCTGTGGGAGCACTCGTTGGATATTTTGTTCCACATATTCATAAAAGGAAAAAACGGAACAATAATTTGAATTTAAATTTGATGCCTACAGGTGGGTATTTGAGTTGGAAATTTTAAAACTTTGAATCAAGATCAATCAAGAAATCAAAATCAAAATGTCAATCCAATCATGAAAATAGTATAACATTTACGGAGTAGTTCATATTTTTTACCAAGAGATTGCCCCAAATAAAATAAGTCAGTCATAATTGCATTATCTAATAATTCTTCATCTGCAATTACCTCTTTGACTCCTTTTCGATAATCATCGATACCCATTTTGTTATCTGCAATATTGGTAAGGTCGATATGATTTCGAAGAGCAGTTTTAAACATCACTTGTGTACTCTTACTGTTATCGACTAGGCTTTTAGATTTATTTTTTTTCTTCTTTTTCTTTTGCTCCTCTTTGGGAATATTTGCATTTGATTTTTCCATGTTAGTCAGTTGTAGTTTGTTTAATATAAAATTAGTAAATGTTTTGTGATTTTTTTAGCCGCAGACTTACGCTGATTTTTTATGACTTTTTCTATAACGCGGTATTCGACAGTCATAAAAAGTCTGCGTAAGTCTGCGGCTAAAAAATCACATTGCAACTGTCACTCGCAATGCCCTCAACCCTTCTACACCTTGCATTTTCGCCAAGGTTAAATCCTCAATTTCTCCAGTCAAATAATTACGTTCTTTTAAGTAATTCAAATAACCGAGGTACTCAATTTTATCTTTTTCCGAAGTGTAGGCGATTGCGATTTTCCCTTTGACAGTAAGCCGTTCGTTAGTGTCTTGGATACGAGCTTTGTCTATTCGTTTTTTGATAATCTCATATCGAACATTGTAGGCTCCATCTACGTCAAATCGTTTTTCATCTAATCTAAAAACAATCGACAACGGGTTTCCATAAACAAAAATCAACTGAGCAGTATCCAAAGGAATTTCTAATTCTGTTTTTAATTTTTCGATATTTCGAGTGATATCAATCATGGTGTGCAATTGCCATAATCGTAAATTATGTAAATGAATTTCATTAAATTTTTCATCCTTTAGAAGAGATTGTCCTACGTAAATATCATACTCCACACCATCTGTTTTGTATTCATCAAAATAATGAGGAATCATTTTTTGACTATCTTTTTCTGCTTCCATAAGTGTTTGAGAAATGGTTTCATTCACCCTTGCAACACTCTCTTCATAACGTTTTCGGTTTTTATAAATAAATCCTAATTCAGGATCAATTTTATTAAAATAAGAAACGATAGTTGCTCGTACTTCTGGATTACGTTCTTTTATTTCTTCTAAAAGTGGATGAATTTCATTTCGAATAAATTCCAATACTCGCGTCTCATCGTCAGTAGAAATACCTTTGACAATGGTTTGAATATTTTTCTCAACCAACAATAATTTTTGATCTAACAATGGAAAAGAAATATGATTGATTGCCTTTTGCAAAACCTTTTTTAACAAATCTAAATTTTCCAATAAATCAGTTTGGATAGATTGGTTTCTTCGATTAGAAGATCCAACAATATCCGCTTGTCCATAAAGTGGATAAACATCTTCAAAACCTATTTCCTCCACATCAGAAAAGTCAGGATCGCCCTCTCTTTTTTCCATTACCTCAAATGCCTCTCGGATAAATTTCCATTCCACACTTGGATGCAAAGCTGTAAATTCCTCCCGCATGATGGCTTCTATTCGATTATCAATTTCTTCCCGACTTCTTTCCAATGACATGCAAAACAGAGGTGCAACTGCTTTTAATTTTATTTTTTCAAGACTAGTCAACTGAAATGGTTGAGGTGCGCCTATTTCTAACAATCCAATTACACGTCTATCTTTATTGACCAATGGTGTGATGATAATACTTTTTATTCCTTCTTGAATCAATTCTTTTGGAATGTTTGTTCCATCATCATATTTATTCAAATCTTCAATAATCAACATTTCATTCCATTTGCATGCCTTTTCATAAAGAGATCCTTTACCATCATTACTCAACAAACATCTTCGATTTTTAAATAAAAAATCATATCGGATTTTGTACTTATGAGCTATCTCAAATTCCGCAGGATAATCGATAGCAGTAATTCCCATTCTTAAATCCGAGATACCAAAATAGGTTTTTAAATCTTGCTCCAACTCTTTGACATTTTCAGGTCGGACGATAGCATCTTTTTCCAGTAATTTATATTTCATTTGAGAAAGTGTTTCTTCCTCTGTGATGTCGATGAGCCTTTCCATCGCCACACCTCGAAATTCAAAATTTTCAGGTGGCAACATTTTCAACCAAAAATCTACATCGTAAATATTTTTAAGCATTTGGTTAATCTGCTCTTGGGATATTTCTTGAAGTGGTTTGATTGGAACAACTTTTAAAAAATCTAAATCAATCTGTGTTTTATAATGTTTTTTTGTATTCGAACTCACTAAGTTCATCGTATAAATATAAGATGGCTCGACATCAATTTTTTGTCCATAATGTCGATTTAGAATTAGACTACAAGCTTCGATAATCCCCATTGTTTGAAACGCCTTAATCTCCATATCAAAACAAACATTAAGTACTCCTGAATCAAAAAAATCATGCAATGCAGGTGTCTTATAAAAAGGCATCATTGTGAATGGCCTGTTTGCTGCGCCCATTAATTTTTTCCTTTGAATAGAAGAGAAAAATCCACTAAGCATTAATTCAACAACATCTTTATGTTTTTCCAATAAGGTTTCATCTTCAATCGTTTCTTCCTCAAGCTGTGGTATTTTTTTTAAGCGTTTAAAAATTTCCTGAGCTAAAATCCTTTCATCTATTTTACCACTTTCCAATAATCCTTTCCAATAATTGAGCAAAGGCAAAAAGCTTATCTTAGTTGGATATGGAAAATTTAATAGGTGTTCTAAATTAGCATTTTCAAAAGCCATACTTTTCTGGAATGGCATATTTTGAAATTTAATATCTGGTAAATTCTTGGTCATTACTTTTTCTTTTTTTCTGAAAACCATTAATGTCTTCTTCAATTTAACAATTTATTAGAAGATAGTTTATTTTCTCTCCAGACATTTAGTCTATATTTTCTTTTCTACTGTCGATGAGATAACTTCTTTTTTTAAGATAAAAGTAACTTAGACAACTCAAGTTATGGCATTAATTATGTCTCTAAAAAATCGTGAATTGCACTTAACCACCACCTGCTGAAAGTAGGTGGTTTAATTATACAAACGACTAAAGTCGTTGATATAATTTTTTGAATATCGAACTCGAATGAATACCTATCTAGTATAAAAAGAAAACTACAATACCATCTATGATGGAAAAACAATATATTTACATTTTCACCAATCTATATTTCACCTCCTCTCCTTCTTGCCTCAAAGTCAAAAAATAAACGCCCGATGGCAAGGCACTTACATCCAAAGTATAATCATTTGAAAACTCATCTGCTAATTTTGAAATTTCTTTTCCATCCACAGTTTGCACTTTTAACTCCGTTGTCGATTCCGATTCTGTTTCAATAAATACAAACTGATTCGTTGGGTTTGGATAAATTTTAATATTCAATTTTTCCAAATCTTCTACATCCACAAAATCCAAAACAATCGTTTGAGTTATTGTCGTATCGCAATATTCTGCAAAGGCAGTAAGCGTAACTACATAAGTTCCAGGAGTATCATATTGATGTGTAGGATCAACAATATTTGTCGTAGACGAAGTATCTCCAAAACTCCAAATATAATCAATCGCATTACTTGAGTTATTGGTAAAAGTGACCATCGAACCATCTATCACAAAATCAAAATTCGCAACAGGTGCTTCAACTACCACAACTGCATCTTCCAGCAAAACAGTATCATTCCCACCTGCTCCCTCTGCTATTAATTGAACATCAAACACACCTGAATTCTCATAAGTCACCTGCGGACTCGTAGCATTTGAGGTGTTGGGATTTCCCCCTTCAAAAGTCCAACTCAACAAATTTATTGATCCCGTAGATAAATTGTTATAATCTATGGTCAAAGGTGCACATCCTTCCGAAACACTAAATTCCAAACTAGCCGTTGGAGGAAAAATAATTTCTACCATTTGAGTGGCAGTATCTGTACCACAAGCATTTGAAACAATTAATTGTACCTCATAAGTACCCTCTTGACTATAGCTGTGTATGGGATTCAAGATATTAGAAGTCGTACCATCCCCTAAAAACCAAATTATTCCTGAGTTAATATTGGAGAGGTTTGTAAAAGTAACTTCACCCATATTTACCACAAAATTAAAATCAGCATTTGGAATCAGAAAATCTTCAATCCCAACTATGGCGGGTGTTGTATTATTTTCCAAATTTCCTGCAGTTCCATTTTGAGCACCATTTGTTCCATCACTACAACTTGTTGAACCTACTGTCAAACCTGCAAGACCTCCGATTGTTGTTGCAGAAATAGAATTACTATTCGTCATTATTCTTCCACCACTTCCACCACCACCTGGGCCGAAACATCGTTCGCCTGGATTATTTACAATTCCACCTTTTCCTCCCATTGCTTCAATATCAATGGCACCTATCACATTTTGAAATTCTAACAATATAGTTCCGCCAGCACCACCACCGCCGCCGCCGTCACCACCACCATCAGTAGGGCTACCACCATTAGCTTTGATGGAAAAGGTATCAGGTACCAATTCATTTATTTGTAAAATAATAATTCCACCACCTGCTCCGCCATCAGTACCTACTCCATTATTATCATGCCCTGCACCACCGCCACCACCTAGAAACAAACGATTTTGAGAATTCGAAATCCCTTTGCCTCCCACTCCAGGATGAGATCCTTGACAACCAAAAGTAGTTGGTTCAAAATTTTCACCACCTGTTCCTCCGTTCGTAACATTGGCTCCACCGCCACCGCCTGCATTATGATCGTTACCTCCACCACCTCCATTAGCTTGAGCACCTTTTCCAAATTCTTTTCCAGTAATGATTGCAGCAATCCCTTCCCCTTTTGCAGCACCTCTCCAATTGCCAAAATTATAATGAAAATCATTTTGTTGAAATAACCACGTACAATTATTGTTAGCAGCAGTATTGGTCACACCTCCTCTAAACCCTAATTCACTCACATCAATTGTTCCATCCAATACCAATTGCCCATCTATTTTCATAGCCAAAACACCTCCTACATTTCCATCCCAAGCAGTAGCAGTTAATGTACCAACTACATTGACATTATCAAATGTAGGCATCGAAACCAATTGAACATTTCCACTCACTTCATAATCATTGACTAATTGTTTGGTCAAAAAAACATCTTGCCCATCAATGTAATCTATTTCATGAATTTCGTAAAGCCCTGCACTTCCTATGTTTGTTACATCGCCATAAGATGCAGAGTTAGACTCATCAATAATTGCCCCTTGCATTTGTATCAACACCACTCTATTCACTTCTACAAATGCCCCAGTATTCTGAACCGTAATTCGACTTTGGCAAACATCATTTTCGATAGCCGTTACTTTTGTATAATTATTTACCACTCCCGAAAGTTGAACTTGAGCAGTCAAAGGAAAAACTAGAATTAAAAGAAAATAGGTAAGTTGAATTTTATTCATCATTATTTTTTTTCTAAAAGGGTATAATGAAAAAGACTTTGAAAAACTAAATTTAAAATTACGAAAAGAAATTCAAGTGTAACAAAATATCTAAAGGTAACCATCTTTATATTTGTTCTCATAATTAAGTAACGGTCAAATAATAAGTAAAAAGGAATCCTAACTATTCAGCATTGGCTATACACTAGTCAAGGTCTGTTGTATCTCAAAAAGTCAGACCTTGACTCCTGTACAGCTACTGCTGAATAGTCACAAAAAAATATTAATTTTTAAGAATTTCTAAGATGCTATTTTGTAAGTTAAATGACTAGAACCGTAAGGTACAATATACTGACTGTCAGCGCATTGCGCTCATTTTTCACATTGTAACTAAACGCATTTGTTAAAAAAAATAAATTTTTACAATTTTAAAATACAACCAACGTTTAATATCGCACAACACGTTTTTAAAGAAAATATGCTCATCATAAGATTCTTGAGAATTCATTTCTCTTAAAGATTCTATCCTCCATACATTACTTATAAATCGCAAACTTTTTTAGAAAAAAACAGGAAGTAAAACAGATGTAAATGTCTTGTTTTGCCTAGTCTGTTTATTAATTCATCTGAAAATAGTTAGCTATGATTTATGCAATTTTTGTTTTAAAAGTAATTTTATTAATTCTACTGACCGATTTTGTAACAGGGTTCGTGCATTTTTGGATTGACCAATATGGACGAGAAGATATGCCGCTAGTTGGCAAAAGTGTTATCAGCCTTAATATCAACCACCATAAAAATCCAATGGATATGACCAGACGATCTTATTGGTCATTGACTTGGTCTTCATGGGTTTTAGGATTTGTAATATTATTGTTATGGTTTTTGGCTTTTGGAAAATTAGATTGGGAAATTATTTTTTTAGTTGCCTACGGAGCGCAAGGGAATATCATCCATAAATGGGCACATCGTCCCAAAAGTCAAAATGGAAAAATAATTACCTGGTTACAGAATTGGAAAATTATTCCAAACAAACAACAGCACCGACATCATCACAATTCACCGTTTGATACCTACTTCTGTGTACAGACTGTTTTCTTAAATCCTATTTTAGAAAAAATTCGATTTTGGAATGGATTAGTTTGGGTACTCACAAAATTAGGTTTTCCACCTGCGGCAGGAAGTGAGGTCAGAGGTATTCACTAACCCAATCACCGTGTCACGGTTTGACCTGCCTTTGCCGGCAGGCAGGCTTGAAAAAGTCAAGCTGTGACTTATTTTGGAAAAAATGAGTTTTTAACATAAAAAAAAGAAGCTAAAATGAATGAAAAAAATCAAAGACAGCCACGAGTTTTAACAGCAAAACAATTTATTAAAAAAATAAAAATAGTGATGGAACCGATAAGGCGGAGTAGCTCATCTAATTATAATTTTTTACAAACCCGATTCTAATTCATCCAGTATTCGACACGGCTTTCACGTAAAACAACTTTTCAAGTCGTTACGCTACTCGACAAGCAAGTTCGTTTAAATTATTATCGAAAAAACTTTTTTGTCGAAAATCGTAACGACTTGGAAAGTCGTTTTACGTGAAAGCTGTGTTGAATACCGTTATTTTGTTACAAATCAAAATCACCCATTTCCCCCAAAGCCATAAACGCAACAACAAATATTATTACAATCAACACTTCAAAATATGCGAATGTATAACCTACTGGTGAAATTGGTTTTCTCTCTGATAATCTAGAATAAAAAAGTAAAGCTGGTATTAAAAAAAGCCCCTTGATAAAAAAGATTCCCAAGGCGAAATCGGAAAAGAATCTACCAATTTTTAAAGGAATAAAATCAAACAGACCAAACTCTAAGAAAGCAAAAATAGGAACCAACCACCCTGAAAGGTAGATATACCAAAACCAGTTTACAGGTTCTTTTTTATTGTCCGTAGTTGCATTTAGTTTTTTATAGGGTTCAATGATGAAGAAACCTGTAGCTACTAAAAACAAAACAAAATAAACTCCTGTAAAAGCAAGACACATAGGGACGACCTTCTGATAGGAAAGATTCCAATTGTAAAAATCGTAAGACATAAAGAGATGAATTGCAAAACTCAAAAATAGTGTAATTGCGAGTGGAGCGTATTTTAATGATTTCATTTTTTTTGATTTAGGATTCTTTTTGGATGTAATTTTTTTGGCCGCAGATTTTTTACGATTTTTCTATAACGCATTTTTTTGACAGTCATACAAAAGTCAGCGTAAGTATTTTATGTTATTTTTTTACATATAAAAAATACCATTTTTTCACAGTATCATTTTGGTACACTAGGAACGGTTGTTGTTTCTTTCCTTTAAATCTTATCTCAGGAATGAAAAATTCTGTATTTATTATTTTTTCATTCCTAATTACCCTATCCCACATTTTTTTAATAAAAATTAAAATCAATTATGAAAACTTTGAAAGTTTTTAGAGGGATAGCTATTGGTAGTATCTTATCATCTTTTTTTTGGTATGGAGCTTTTGTGATTTTTTAGCCACGGACTTGCACAGGTTTTTACGAACTTTTTCTACAACGAATTATTCGATAGTCCGTAAAAGTCCGTGTCAGTCCGTGGCTAAAAGATCACCGAATCTGCGTCAGAATAGTTTTATCTGTAATCTTATCATCCTCTGCTAACATAAATGCTTTACTCAGTAAAATCGAAAAGCCACGATCACCTTCGAAAGGAATAAATAATTTTTCGTTTTTAGTACCAGCACCTCTTGCGGGAACGATACATAAATATTGATCGTTCGGTTCCATCAAAATATTGGTACTTCCAATATGGATTTTATAAGTTCGAATTTTACCTTCGACTACTAAAAATTTTCCTTGGATGGAAGCGACTTTTGCAATTTTTAATCGAGGTAATAATTTTTCTAAAATCGTTTTTCGAGTCTTTGCAACTTCAGTCAAATTTCCAAAAGAATAAGATTCCCAGTAGTCGTTGAATTGAGGTAAGCCACCATTGTCTTGCCATGCAGGATCATTTCCCACACTTCCCACCCCTACAAATAAATCAACATCTCGCATCGCTTCCGAGAAAACAATTTTAGGTACATCCACCAAATCCATCGGCTCTTCTTCTTGAGTAAATCGTACTTGGTCGGTTGCCACATAATTCCAAATGCCTGTATCATTATGTGCACCTTCGGCATTCAATTCGTTGATCCAAAATTCAGCTTGAAGATTATAATCTGGAACTGGTAAGGAGCAAGTCTGCGAATCAATTCCATCATCATACCAACCCATCAATCTATATTTCCAACCTCGAATACCTGCCAATACATTAAACTGATGTTGCTTCAAAATATGCGCTGCCATTCGATTACTGTACACTTCAGTATTGATTTCTGCATCTGTCAAAATATAAACTTCTCGGTAAGCCTGTTTGAGTGGTTGTTTGATTTGGTGTTCTTGGAGGATATTTCTCCATTCTAAAATTTCCTTGGTGGAGCTGTGCAAAGGATGCCATAATTGCACCGTCGTTTTTTTATCAAATGCGGCTACTTTTTTTCCTTTGATATTTTGCCATTGGTCATTGAGCCAGATGGCGGTTGCGCTTTTTTTACCATTGGTAAAAGTCCAAATTAATTTTTTTGTCAAAAAAGACATCAATCCATGATTGAAATAATATTTTTCAAAATGAGGGAAAGGGAATGCTCTTTTTTGAATGTAGGAACGGTCTAGTCGATCTCGTTGAATGGTCAATGTTTTTGGGATTAACTTAGCATCGTTACGAATCGCTTTAAGTTCTTTTGCAAAATCTTTTCGAACGAAAGCTGGAACAGATTTTTGTGGTTTGCCGTCAGGCTTAAACCATTCTAATTTTGTTTTTCCAAAAGAAGCTAAAGTTAATCGAGCCTTGTAGTCATTAAATTCAAATTCTTTAATTCCATTTTCTAAACCAAAATCTTGAATAGAAAAATCTTCTAAATCAGAGATGCTGATATTGAGTTCTTCGGCAGTAGCTGCGATATATTTTTGAATTAAGGCTTTGGTATTTCGTTGTGCAATTTTGGAATGTGCGCGATTCAGAAGTGCGACACCGCTTAAAGAATTTCTACTTGCAACCGTATAGATACATGCATTACCCAATGCACCAGAAGCAGGGCCAACACCAGGTATTTTTTTAAAACATCGAACAATTAATTTTTCTAATTCTTGATCTAGTTCATCATTTGGTAATGTGCTGAGACCCCACATGATACCTTTAAATGTAGGAACATTATTTTGATGTAAAAAATAGCTGTACCAATCATTCAATTGCGTAAATTCCATTTTGTTGATAAAATCTATCCATGATTTTATTCTTTGGTAAAAATCTTTTTTCCCAATTGCTTTAACGAGTGGTGTGGTTTTGGCAATCCATTTTTTAGAAGGTTTTCCTGCGCTTGCTGAAGCAGCATGGTGAAGAAAACTAAACCACTTTCCAGCAATTTTAGAATTAGTTTTTCCTAAATCTTGATTAGCCATTTTTCCAAAATTGTCTTGCTTGTCGAAATAAAAAGGAGGCGAGGTGATTTCTTCTGAACTATGGAAGTCTAAGATTTCTTTTACCTTATTTTTTAATTTTGTCATATTCCGATCATCATATACTGTACTTGGTGGCGTCTCGATGATGGCAACTAAAGTAGTGTTCATTGCATCAGAAAGACCATTAGTTTTGATATGAGATTCTACTTGTTTAAAAAAAGTGGGCAGATTAAAATAATAATCAAGTTGGCACTTGGGATGTATGATAGATTGCAATATAAAAATGAATTCTTCCTCAGTAAAAGGTAATTTTTTTCGAGTAAAAAGATTGATAGTTTCAACCATAGGGTACTCCCAAACTCCATCAAATTCCATCCAAACCAATCGTTGAAACAGCGCCATGAAAAAATCCTTTTGATCGACTTTATCTTTTGCAGTGTAATCTTTTAGGGTAGGACAATTTTTTAAACCTCCATGAATTCCTGGCTCTTTCATTTCTTCGGTTAAAAAGATTTCAAGTGCTTCCTGTGCTTCGTAGTAGGGATCATTTTGAATTTTAGGAAAATCATCATGAAAATGTTTTTCAATTTTTCCTTTTGCAAAATTAGGGTCAAGGTCTTTTTGAATAATTTTTATTGCATCGTGTTTTCCTAATAATTTTTGATATTGTAGATGTTGGAATTTATAATGAAAACGATGCCCTTCTTTTTCAGATTGGTTTTTCCAATTTTCAAAATATATTGCTCTTGATTTTATTTCGGTTATTAATTCTTTTGGAAATTTTTGAATACGAAATAATCGAACTAGTTTTTTAATAATTTCTTCTTCATTATCCAATCCGTAGTGAGCATTATTTTCATTATAAAATTTATAAATCGAAGTGTAAACTTTTAAATCTTTATCTTCAATATATTCAAAGATTTGATAGGCAGCATCTGGGTATAAATAATGAACTCCAAAATCATATTGATCTGATTCTTTAAAATACCGAAAACGATGAAGGATCGCATTACTGAATTTAATTTTTTCAGCCTTCTCTAATTGTTCGTAAATAACAATTGCCTCTTTTCTGAAATCTCCACTTTTCCTTTTAATTTTATTTTGGATTTTTTCGATCAGCAAATGATAGGGGAGGTCTTTTTTATTTTTTACAATAAAACCATCTTGGCATTTGTAAGGAATTTTTGTACTGGCAGGTAATTGGAAATGTTTTGTTAATTCCTTTAAAGTCATGAGGTGTAGATTTTTATTGGATAAAAAGGAAGGAAATATGAAAGTTATAAGGTGACTTGGAGTCACCTTGTGACTAGGGGTGACTA
This sequence comes from uncultured Saprospiraceae bacterium, assembly GCA_937918905.1. Lineage (GTDB taxonomy): Bacteria > Bacteroidota > Bacteroidia > Chitinophagales > Saprospiraceae > CAJQQY01. The sequence goes on along the minus strand of CAKZSH010000193.1, from coordinate 631 downwards.
ACCACCTACAAGCGGTGTTAATTTTACAAAACTTACATTTGTATCTTTTGCCAAAAGTACTTCTTGATCCAACGATTCCGCTTGAATATTATCAATCAAAACAAAGTACCCATTATTTTGAAAACTATCCAAAGCAATATATACTTGCTTCTCCGCATCAACGGTTCGTTTCTTTTTAAACTTATAACCATTAAGTGTTTTTTCAGTATTGGAAGGTTGAATAAGACCTTGAAAGTATTCCGTAGATTTATTGTTATAACGATTGACTTCGGCAGTCACTCGACCTGATATGATGTCTCGAACGGTGGTTAATTCGTTAGCTATTTCGATCTCTATTTTGTTAAGAATATCGCCTGTGAAGGTTTCGTCTTTTATCAATAATTTCATGTGTTTGATTTTTTATGTGTATACGTGAATGTGTTAAATATTTATAAAACTTAAAGGCTTTTTTGATTGAGTTTTTATCATATTTCAAAATAAGTATTTAGCCTTTAGTAACGGTCAAATAATAAGTTCCTGATTTGGACGGAATCTTTTGTCCTCATTTTTCATTTTAATTCAGTCAAAGTATTAACAATTATCCTTCATTAAAATAAAAACTGAGAACAAAATATTCTCGTCTAAATCGGGA
>CAKZSH010000192.1 GCA_937918905.1 uncultured Saprospiraceae bacterium | reverse complement strand
TTATTTATTGTACAAGGAAAAAGGGAAGGGAAGAAGGGAAGAAGGGAAGAAGGGAAAAAGGGAAAAAGGGAAAAAGGGAAAAAGGGAAAAAGGGAAGACGGATTTATGATTTGAGAAGTTTGTCGAATAATTGTGAGTTTTCAGGAGGCTGTTCAAAAAAGTGTGTCAGTAGTATTTTGATCCATGACCGTCGGATGTAAATCCGACTATCTCAATCGAAAATCGCAATCATTTAACTATTTGATTATCAAAAAATGTTATGTCAAAATATTTTCGTCCGAGAGAGTCGGATTTACATCCGACGGCTAAGAATCAAAATACTACTGACACACTTTTTTGAACAGCCTCCTGAAAACTCGCAATTATTCGACAAACTTCTCAAATCATAAATCCGTCTTCCCTTTTTCCCTTCTTCCCTTCCCTTTTTCCTTGTACAATAAATAACCTCCCTTACCCTGTCAACCTTAAAAAAAAAGCATTATTTTTGGCACTTCAATCATCTAACCATAAACTTAATTTAAATGAACAAATTAGTTGCCAATGCAAAGGAAGCCACCAAAGATATTGAATCTGGAATGACATTAATGTTAGGCGGATTTGGGCTTTGTGGAATTCCTGAAAATTGTATTGCAGCCTTGGTAGACAAAGGAATCAATAACTTGACCTGTATTTCAAATAATGCAGGTGTTGATGACTTTGGACTTGGCTTGCTTTTACAAAAAAGACAAATCAAAAAAATGATTTCTTCCTACGTGGGAGAAAATGATGAATTTGAAAGACAAATGTTGAGTGGAGAACTGGAAGTGGACTTGATTCCGCAAGGTTCTTTGGCTTCTCGATGTCAAGCTGGTGGTGCAGGTATTCCTGCTTTTTTTACACCCGCAGGTTACGGAACCGAAGTAGCTTTTGGAAAAGAGGTTCGCTACTTTAATGGCAAACCACATATTTTGGAAAGTGCTTTGACGGCTGATTTTGCCATTGTAAAAGCATGGAAAGGAGATCGATATGGCAATCTTATTTTCAAAGGTACAGCTCGAAACTTTAATCCACTTATGGCTATGGCTGGAAAAATCACCATCGCAGAAGTTGAAGAATTAGTGGAGCCAGGCGAACTCGATCCTAATTTTATTCATACTCCCGGTATCTTTATTCAAAGAATTTTTCAAGGAGAAAAATACGAAAAACGTATCGAGCAAAGAACGGTAAGACAACGGTTAACTTAGAACGGCTAACTGTTAATTTCAATCGTAAATTAAGTTTAGCTCTTAATGCTCATTTTTAAAAAACTCACAGTTAACCGTTTACAGTTAACCGTTAAAAAAATAATATGTTAGATAAAAAAGGTATTGCGAAAAGAATCGCTCAAGAGTTGCAACACAATTGGTACGTCAATTTAGGAATTGGAATACCTACTTTGATTGCAAACTATATCCCTGAAGGCATCGACGTAGAATTTCAATCTGAAAATGGAATTTTAGGTATGGGCCCTTTTCCTTTTGAAGGAGAAGAAGATGCCGATATGATTAATGCAGGTAAACAAACTATCACTCCAATGCCAGGCGCATCTATTTTTGATTCGGCAACCAGTTTTGCAATGATTCGAGGACAACACATTCAGTTGACGGTTTTGGGTGCAATGGAAGTTGCAGATAATGGAGATATTGCCAATTGGAAAATCCCGGGCAAAATGGTAAAAGGCATGGGTGGTGCAATGGATTTAGTGGCTTCAGCTGATAATATTATTGTCGCTATGATGCATACTAACAAACGTGGAAAAAGTAAACTCTTACGTCAATGTACTTTGCCACTAACGGGTGTTCGATGTGTAAAAAAAGTGGTAACGAATTTGGCAGTTTTAGATATTACACCTCAAGGATTTAAATTATTAGAAAGAGCTCCAGGTGTTTCCGTTGAAGAAATTCAAAATGCAACTGAAGGAAGGTTGGTTGTGGAAGGTGATATTCCTGAGATGCAAATAGATTAACTTTTAGAATATCGAACAATAGAACAAGGATTTAAGATTTGAGAAGTTTGTCGAATACTTTTGAAAATTAAGAAGCTCACCAATTTTCGACAAACTTCTCAAATCTTAATTCCTTGTTCGATTTTTCGATTGTTCTATATTCCCTACTGCGTTTTCCAATGCACTTTAATCGTCCAATCCTCATTCCATATTCTAAATGGATTGCCGTTTTCTGACATTTGATATGGGTTAATTTGAATTTGATACATAATTTGATCGGGTGCAAATTCATCCACATCAATCACACGAAAATCCATGTAATCAGTTAGTTCAAAAGGAACATCATCAAAAATAATTGGCAGTTGGATGGGAGCCACATTTTCAAAAGTATCACTACCGCCTACATTCGAAATACTATCGACCAATCCGTCTCTATAGAACAAAGTCATATCTGGACCATTCAAAAGATCCCATGCTTCTAATTTAGCATCTTCAATCACTATTTTATCAAGGTATCTTTTTTGCCTTGGAGAATCGTCTTTCTTGCAGGATAAAAAAAAGAGGATGGCAACTGCCACCAAAAGGGTGTTTTGAAAAAAATTCATTTTGTGTCTTTTTTTAGATTCTTATACCGAATTGAATAAGAGGTATCTTGTATTTTGAATTAGATTTTGTCGATAATCGAAGCAAAAAACGCAGGGATAGCCTAGCTATCAGGAGGCTTTTTAACGAAGAGTAGCGGCGAAAGATAATTCAATATGTACGACATATCTTATTCAATTCGGTATTAGATAAACCTTGTGTTTTAAGTCAAATAAAAATTAAAAATAATACTTCCTTCGGTCGCTTTTGTTTTCAATTTTTATTTGACCACAAAATTTGCCTAAGAACGTTTTTTAAAATTTTCAAAATCAGAATTTGGGAATTCCGCAGTAGCAGTCAAACTAATTCCTCCTCGTGCTGCAAATGCGCCCTTAACTTGCATCCATTGCGGACTACAAGCTGCTACCAAATCCGTTAAAATTTGATTGATAATTTCTTCATTAAATTTCTTTTGAGAACGGTACGATTGCAAATAGAATTTCAATGATTTAGTTTCAATACAAGATTCTGAAGGAATATACCGAATATGGATTTTTGCAAAATCCGACTGTTGAGTAATTGGACACATTGACATAAAATCAACACATTCAAACTCTACTACATAATTTCGAACTTTATGTCGGTTGGGAAAAGTATCCAACTGTGCTTCCTCAGGAGACTGCGGTAATTCATTGACTGCCTTTCCTAATAATTCAAATTTATCTGAACTCATTTTATTTATTTTTTTTACAAAGATAATTGATGTGTTAATGTTTATAGGTGTATCTGTGTATATGTTTTGTCAAAAAACATTAGAATCATAGGTTCTAATTTCAAAATATTTCAAAAACTTATACACATATACACCTATAAACATTAACACATCCCCTATCTTTGCGTTTTTTTAGAAAAAATATTTTAAAATTATGAGAAAAAAAGCGGTTGTACTTTTAAGTGGTGGATTGGATTCTTCTACGATTCTTGCATATGCAAAAAACAAAAATTTTGATTTATACGCACTTTCTTTTTTCTATGGACAAAGGCATCAATTTGAATTAGAAGCCTCTAAAAAAATCGCTCAACAATTTGGAGTCATTCAACATAAAACGATCAATATAGATTTAAGAGCTTTTGGCGGTTCTGCGTTAACTGCCGAGATCGAAGTGCCAAAGGGAAGAACAGAAGCTGAAATGGATAATGAAATCCCTATCACTTATGTTCCTGCTCGGAACACTATTTTCCTATCCTTTGCATTGGCATTTGCAGAAGTTATTCAATCCGAAGATATTTTTATTGGAGTGAATGCTGTTGATTATAGTGGCTATCCAGATTGCCGTCCTGAGTATATTAAGGCCTATCAAACCATGGCAAATATGGCTACTAAAACTGGTGTAGAAGGAACGACAAATTTAACCATACATACTCCATTGATTGATTTGAAAAAGTCAGAAATCATCAAAATGGGATTGGACTTTGGTGTGGACTATGCGATTACTTCAACTTGCTATGATCCCAATGAGAAGGGTTTACCATGTGGAATATGTGACTCTTGCGTCTTGAGGTTAAAAGGATTTTCGGAATTGGGAATTGAAGATCCTGCGGAATACCAATAGTGGGAATAACGAATATTGAACAAGGAACAAGGAGTGTTAAGAAAAAATAATCCTATTTTTTCAATGCCATTGAACGCAATTTTTCAACGCAGAGCCGCTGAGACACAGAGGTTGAATAATTTAGGGAGGCCGCTGAGAATTTTTTCTTTTAGAAAAATGCTCTGCGGCTTTTAAGTTATTCGACCTCTATGTCTCAGCGACTCTGCGTTGAAAAATTGCGTTCAAGTGCATTAAGAAATGTGTGTCTATATTTTTTCTTAACACTCCTAGTTCCTTGTTCAATATTCGTTATTCAATAAGGCTTAATCCAGCTCCTCCAACATCTTCTGCTGACGTTGTCCAAAATGCATTGCTTCCAACATGGTCAAAGAAAGTACTTCTTCCAAGTTTCCGTAGGCATCCAGATAATCTTCTGAACTTCTACGAATCACTTCATGCGCCTCATCTTTTCCATACACATGTGTAATTTCGCATTTTTCAGGTTCGCCAGGAAGATTTTTATAAGTCAAAAAATAATGCTTTAATCGGAGCAAAATATTTTCAGGAATATCATTGATGTCTTTCCATTGCGCATACATTTCATCATTGTTCATGACCGCAATAATTTTATCATCAGCTTCTCCCCCATCAATCATTCTAAATCCTCCAATAGGAATAGCATTGACAAGAATATTTCCATGGGTAACTTCTCGTTCTGTTAATACACAAATGTCTAACGGGTCATCATCTCCAACAATCTTTTTACGACCAGTTTTTTCCATACAAAAATCAGCTACACGTCCCTTACAAAGGGTTTGCGGAACAAATCCATATAACGCAGGAACAATATTAGAAAATTTCTGAGGACGGTCTATTTTTAAGTAGCCACTCTTTTTATCAATCTCATATTTCACCGTATCAGAAGGAATAACTTCGATAAATGAAGCGACTGTTTCGGGTGCATCTTTTCCAATTGAAATTCCATGCCAAGGGTGGGATTTATATCGTAATCCCAACATCTTCCAAATCTTTTCAAACGATTCTTTCATAATTAATTATATTTATTTTCTGTACCATAAAAGTACGAGAAAAAAGGGAGTTTTGTTGGAAAAATTCGACATTACCTATAAAAAATTTTGTCAGCAATTACAATACACTCTGGATTCAAAATTTTATTTTACAAAACACAAAAAATTCAATTTTTCATTTTATTGCTAAATTTTCTATGAAATCAACATTTAAAAATTTTAGTTACGTAGTTGGAGTAGATGGCTGCAAATATGGTTGGGTCGCTGTAGCGATTGATAGGGATGGAAATTTTGAAATATCAATGCATTCCACATTTGATACAATTTTTACCACCTACCCAAAGGCTAGTAAATATTTAATTGATATGATTGTAGGATTGGGAACTACGAAGGTGGAAAGAAATATTGAAAAATTAGCTCGACAAAAATTAAAACCCAATCGGACTTCTTCTGTATTTACTCCACCATGTAGAGCTGCTGTATATGAGAAAAATTACGAGGCAGCTAAAATAAAAAACATTGCTATTACGGGAAAAAGTATTTCGATTCAGGCATGGAATATTGTTCCAAAAATTATCGAAGTCGATCAGTTTATTTTAAAAAATAAATCATTTCAAAAAAGAATATTTGAAAGTCATCCTGAAATTTGTTTTGCGGGATTAAATAATGGAAAACCAATGATGGAGAAAAAAAGTAAACTGGAAGGAAGAAAAGAAAGAATGGATTTATTAGAAAAATATTTTCCAAAATCGAAATCTATTTTCGAAAAAGGGCGACAACAGTTTTTAAAGAAAGAAGTAAAAGATGATGATCTTGTCGATGCTTTAGTTTTAGCAATAACTGGTTTTTTAGGAGAAAAAAATGGATATGAATTTATTTCGGATCAACCTATAAAACAAGATACACACGGATTAGAAATAAAAATGATTTACTTTCAAAACACCTCTGTGTAACTCTGTGTAATTATAATTTTGTTACACAGAGTTTCACAGAGAACACGCAGAGTTACACAGAGCGTTAGAATTCGTCAATTAATTTTTTCTTCATGGCTTGAAATTCTTCATCAGAAATAATTCCCTTTTCCTTCAATTCTCCAATTTCTTTTAATCGAGTAATCACGTCTTTTTCATTCTTTTTCTTGGCTTCCATTTTAACTACTTTTTCAGCAGCCTTTTTGGTTTCCTCTTGTTCCTTTCGAATATCCTCAGCCACTTTTTTACCTTTTTCAAATTTCTCACGATACATTTTTGACAGTCTTTCAGTATCAAAATCCAAGAACGTTCCACCTGTTTCAAAATGTTTTTTAAACACTTCTCCCAATGCATAAGTCGAAGCTCCTGACATGACTGCCATTGTCACTCCTCCCATCACCGTACCGATCCCAGGTATAAATTTGATAGCAGCTCTAGCACCTAACCTTGCCAATCCTGAACTAGTCATTGAAGAAATAACTGCCTTTCCTTCCGTCTCCTTAAAATCAACATCGTACAATTTACACATCTGACGTACCATGTCTAATTGAATAGCACTTACAGCAAAAAAATCTGCAATTGGAACTGGAATAAGTCCCGCTCCCATTGACCAAACAATGTGATTACGAATAATTTTATCGCTATTTTCTAATCTATTTTCCATACTTTTTAAATTCTATTTTACAGTATCTTTTATAAAAATAACAGGCACATTATATTGTAAATATTGAGCCTACTCATCTTTTCTCGACAACAAAGCTAAATTGTACGACGAATGTTTATTGGATTAAGGATTCAAGATTATTGATTAAGGATGATTCTTTTTACGTGAATAAAAAACTATTTTTCGATAATCCATAATCTTGAATTCTGGTTCAAGGTGAATTGATGTGGTTTGTTCAAATAGTTATTAACTGATGTTACGCACAAAATGTATTGATTATTGAACGCTGAGTCGCTGAGACACAGCGTTCAATAATCAATATGTTTTCGAAACTAGATCAACATATTT
>CAKZSH010000191.1 GCA_937918905.1 uncultured Saprospiraceae bacterium | reverse complement strand
AAACGATTGAGAAATCTTTTCAACTCAAAGAATTGGGTGTAGAATTTATCGAACAACCATTGCCAGGCGATGCTTATGTTGAAATGGAAGAAGTTTTTAAAAAAAGTATTCTTCCTCTTTTTGCAGACGAAAGTTGTGTACGGGAAAGTGATGTTATAAAATGTGTCAACCGATTTCATGGCATCAATATTAAGTTGATGAAATGCGGAGGACTGACTCCTGCAAGGCGAATGATTAAAGAAGCAAGAGCATTAGGTTTAGAAGTGATGGCAGGTTGTATGATGGAATCTTCTGTTGGAATTTCAGCTTTAGCACACCTGCTTCCATTATTGGATTACGTGGATATGGACAGTATCATGCTGATAAAAAAAGACATCGCTGATGGCGTGAAAATCTTAGAAGATGGAACGGTTGTTTTCCCAGAAAGAAATGGAACTGGTGTAACGTTGAACTTTGAACTGTGAACTGTTAACCAATAATTTTGATCGAATAATTTGAAGGAAAACGGATGCTTTAAAAATCATAATTATTTGATCACCATTATTGGTTAACAGTTCACCGTTCAGAGTTCACAGTTAAATAATGTATTCCAAGGAGGAGGAAGAAAACGTAGAAGCCAACCCCTACTGAATTTTCGATGGTGTTTTCAGTAAAGAAGGAGGCGAAGATGATGAGGTGAAGTGTTATAAATAATTCGTCTGGTTTTATTTTTTTATAAAAAAGAGGGAAGAAGAATGCGAGTAAGAAAATGATTAAACCGATCATTCCCATTCCTGCACAAATAGAAAGGAATTGATTGTGTGGCATTTTTTTATCTGTGACCTCTGGAAATTTTTTGTCGTAAATTTGATGTACCTCTTTTCGTAAATCACCTGCACCTACTCCAATCCATTGATTTTTTTGAGTGACTTCGTAGCCTACTTTTAAAGAAATCAATCGACTCGCATCAGAACTTCTTAATGGCAAATCATAATAATATTGTTGCCAATCCCAAATGGTGTAATCCACTTTTTGTTTAAAACCTTCGATAGTTTGATAGGCTAGGAGCGGAATGCATAACACTACAATTGCGCCGACGACTCCTGCCAAATATTTTTTTTGCAAAAAAGCATATCGCAAACTTAGAAAAACGATGGAAGCATATAAAACAAGAATTCCACTCCTCACAGAGAGCACATGAATAAAAAAGAAAAGAAAACCTGTCATCCCAAGAATCACCCAACGTTCCCAAGTATATTTCCAATAAAAATTCCGATCCAACAAAACCAATCCTCCCACAACGGCAAATGCCATCATCAAACTATATCGAATATGATTCACAGGAGTAGGAACAGGACGGCCTCTTCCAAGGCCATCTGTGATGACTGCATAATTATCTAAATAATTGTATCCAACTAACAATGCACTTCCAAAAAGAACAATAACGAAGAAGTAAAAAATACTTAAATATTTTTTTTCTCTTAACCGAGGCATACTCGCAAATGCAAAAGGAAATAAAAGGAAAGGTAATTTGATTCGCAATCGCTCCAACCAATAAGTCATATCAGAGGAGTAAATTCCAGTTACCAAAACCAAAAAGAAAAAAACAGTAACTGCGAGGTAAGCTTTATTTGAAATAAATCTTTGGAAATTATTTCGAAGCTGTGGATGAAATTGTAAAGGTTGTTTTTTCTCTAAATCCAAATCAAAAACACTCATCACCAACAAACAAATCATCGCCACCGAAATCACAAATTTCGAATAGATCAATGACCATAAAAATGCAAAGCAAAAAAATAGGGTCAACTGTCGTCGGTTAATTTTTTGTAAAAGTGCTCTCATTTAACTGACCTTTGTTCAAAGGTTAAGTTTATTTTTTAATGATATGTGAATTGAACGGCGAAGGTATATAATTGGATGCAAATAGGGAAGGTGTAATTCAACTCAAAAGGTGATGTCAAATCAACTTTTGAGTAAAACCTCTTTTTTAAAAGGAATTGACTATTCATAGATGTAGGTGGTTCGTTTTGTTATTTTTTATTCAGCATTGATTGAACGCGAGTCAAGGTCTGACTTAAAAAGTCAGGCTTTGACTTATGAGAAAATCAATAGAAGTCAAGGCTTGACTTTTATAGTCAAACCTTGACTCGCGTTCAATCAAAGCTGAATAATTACATTTCTCTTATAAAAACGAAAACCTAAAACCCTTATTGTACAAGGGTTTTGGTCAGTTCTAAAAGTATAACGTAATAATAAGTTATAAAACTTTAAAAATAGTTGTAAAACTAGGATATTCGTTTTACCTTTGAATTAAGGACATTTCAGAATTCAATTCTTAAATTAAGATTTGTTCTTTACATGTAAATACAAATGCTATGAAATTTTCCATTGTTTTGGCGGTGATCTTGAGCTGCTGTGTCTTTGCCAATGGGCAACAGACCTTCTCTATTGATATTGATGAACAGTATAAATTAGGTGTTGTGGCACTCAATAATTATCAGTATCAAAAAGCACTCGACCACTTTTACGAATGCCATCGAGTGGAAACTCAAAATAAAGATTATTTGCAAAAACTCGCTTTTTGTTATTTGAAATTAGGAGATTATGGCGAAGCGAAATTTAGTTATAATGCTTTGTTGAAAAAAGATTCAACAAATGTAAATGCTTGGAGCAACTTGGGTTCGATTTATGAAAAAGAACTCAACTACCCAAAAGCAGCAGAGTGCTATCAAGAATTATTAATGATTGACTCGACCAATAGTTATTACTTTCGACAAAATGCTTTTATGGCATTGCGGATGCAAAATCCATTATTAGCATTGGCGCATTTTGATCGGGCGTTGGAGTTGAATGAAAAAGACTTAGTCGTTATCAATGAATATAGTTCACTTTTACTAGCCATCAAGCAACCTAAATTGGCAGAGAAAATTGTAGACAAGGGATTAAAATTTTCTCCCAATAATTTGAAATTATTATACACGAAAGCTGACATTTTACATGCTAAAAAAGATCACAAAAATGTAGTCGCTACACTCAACCATGCAATGTCAAAACGAGATACGGTTCAGTATTATCAAAAAATGATAGGAGCGGCATATCTACATTTGGAAAATTATGATTCCTGTCTTTACCATTTAAATCAAATTGTAGAGAAAGGGCAGGACTCAGAATTGACGCATTACCAAATGGCAATTGCTCACCGAGGAAAAGATGATTTAGAAAAAAGTACCGAGTCGTATGAAGCTGCCATAGGAAAAGCAATTAGTGAAAATACAGGACTGTACTATAAAAATATGGCATTAGTCCTTGACGAAAGGAAGCAATTAAAACAAGCTATCGCAGCTTGGAAAAAAGCAATCGAATATTCGCCAAAGGAAGTTATTTATCTTTATTATTTAGCGAAAGATTGTGATACCTATTATAAGGATAAAAAGATTGCTCGACGCTACTATCGAAAATATTACGAAACTAAACATCCGCAATATCGAGAGTATGTGAGAGAGCGGATTCAATATTTGAATGCAATTATTCATCAGCAGAAAAAGAAAGTCAACCCCTAACCCCTAAAGGGTAGGAGATTTTTGAATATCGAACAATAGAATAAGGGAATTCAATATTAGTTCGTCAAACTTCTCAAATCATAAATCCTTGTTCTAATGTTCGATATTCAAAAAAATGGCGCGTTTTTCAAAGGAAGCAGGAGTGATTTTCTTAATAAAATTATTTTCCATATCACCTCTGATTTTTAATAAAAAATCAAACCCGTCCTGATTCCCTTTAGGGGTTAGGGGCTTAATTATAATAATATGAAAAGATTAACCAAAGCAGAGGAAGAAATTATGCAAATCATTTGGCGATTGGAACGATGTACGGTTAGTGACATCTTGAACGACATTGGCGATCCCAAACCACCACATAGTTCAATTTCTTCGATAGTTAGAATTTTGGAAAAAAAAGATTTTTTAAACCATAAAGCTTATGGTCGTACACATGAATATTTTCCAATCGTAAGCAAAGATGATTATAGCAAATTTACCTTGACTAAAATTGTTGGAGATTACTTCGAAGGTTCTATGAGTAATTTAGTTTCTTTTTTAGTAAAGGAAAAAGATATGGATGTAGATGTAAAAGAATTGAGTGATCTCTTAGACCAACTTTCTGATAAAGAGTAAAAAATGATTATGGATTCAAAATTCAAGATTATGGATTTCGAAAATCGTGTTTTCTACCTGAAGATTCACGAATCAAGAACATCTTAAATCTTAGATCTAAAAGTCTTACATCTAAAAAAAAAGATCATGTTCACATATATTATAAAAGTCACAATTTGCTGGTTAGGGTTTTATTTGATTTACCATACATTTTTAAGTAAGGAAACTTTCTTTAAAACCAATCGCTGGTATCTGCTTGCAACTTTATTGTTAGGAGCAGGGATTCCGCTTTTAGAATTTCTTCCAATATTTCAAGAAGACAATCCTGCGGTAGTTTATTTTCAACCGATTAATGAAGGAATGTATTATGTACAATCGACGGTAACTGAGGTAGTTGTAGAATCTTCATTTGATTGGATGCAATTGTTTTGGGGCGTTTATTTGACAGGTGTAGTCGTATGTAGCGCGCGATTTTTATATGGTTTAGGAAAAATCTATCAACTCTATCGAGGTGCGGAAATCATTTCCCAAAAAACACATACGTTGGTTTTAACCGATCAACCACATTTGCCATTTTCATTTTTTAAATATCTATTTTGGAGTAAAGATTTAGAGTTGAATGATGTTGATGGACAAAAAATTATCACTCACGAAGAAGCACACGCAGAAGGCTGGCATAGTGTAGATGTCATGTTAGTAGAAATTATGAGCATCATCTTTTGGTGTAGCCCGATGGTGTATTTTTATAAAAAATCTATGAAAACTGTTCATGAATATTTGGCGGATGCTGTGGTTCTGCAGACCACACCGACAAAAAAATATGGACATTTATTACTCAGACAATCGCAGTCCGGAATGCAGATTGCTCTGGCAAATCATTTTTTTCATTCACAATTAAAACAAAGAATCGTTATGATGACCAGAAGCAAATCTCGTAAAGAAGCTATTATTAAATACCTCTTTGCGATACCCGTAATTTTATTGTTAGTAATTGTTTTTGCTAAGAAGGAGGCAATCGCTAATATGGATAACAATCCAATTACAACTATTGAATTAACTGAATCAGTTTTTGCTGAACAAGATGTAGATGAGATGCCACGCTACCCAGGATGTGAAGACAAGGCAACTTTAAAAGAGAAAAAAGAATGTTCTAATCACAAGATGCTAACGCATATTTATACTAATATAAGATATCCTGCGGAGGCAAGAAAAGCTGGAATCCAAGGAAAAGTAATCATCAAATTTTTAGTAAAAAAAGATGGAACAATTACTAATGCTAGAGTGACTCAAGAGATAGGAGGAGGTTGTGGAAATGCTGCATTGAGTGTAATTAAATCTTTGCCTACTATGATTCCAGGGAAGAAAGATGGAAAAAATGTTGATGTAGAAATGTTGATTCCTGTTAAATTTAAATTGGAAGGTGCCACGCCTTCACCAACCAATTCTACAGGTGAAAATGACTCATCAACTAAAGATGAGAATGAAATTACCGTTGTTGGATTTCAACCTAAAAAAGAAGTAATCAAAACTTATAGAAGTGTAACTAAAACTTTACCCAATGGTGAAACAGTTACGGAACAAGTTCTAGTTACTGAAGATGTTCGAGGGCTAGAGCCTCAAAAAGAAGCGAAAACCTATTTATTAGAAACTGAAACGTTGCCTGATGGTACAACAGTTACTAAGAAAATATTAGTAGACGGTGCTAATCAAGAGACACAAAAACAAATTAGAACTGTAACAACACAATTACAAAATGGACAAACATCTCAACAAGATGTAGAAGTAGAAACACCTGTGTTTAGAGTGGTAGAAGATATGCCACGTTTTCCTG
>CAKZSH010000190.1 GCA_937918905.1 uncultured Saprospiraceae bacterium | reverse complement strand
ATTACAAGACAGAGTTTTTGCCAAATTATTTGAAGCTGCCGAAATTGCTAAATTCACTCCTAAAGAAAGAGAAGCATACGAAGAGAGTTTAAAGTATTATCGAGATATTAAAAATGTGGTGGATACTTCAAGAGAGGAAGGTCTCAAAGAAGGAATGGAAAAGGGAATAAATCAAAGAAATATTGAAATAGCACGAGAGCTTAGAAAAAATGGAATTTCAATTGAAATAATTATTCAATCAACAGGGGTTAGACCAGGACTACGAACCATTCTCAATACCCAATACACATCATCCCAATACAATTTTTTAAATACAAAATCATCAATCAAGTTTATCCGCAACTTGAGTTAAATAATAGAAGTGTAGTAATTAATTTGTTCATTATAAATTTATTTTAAATTGCAAATACCCGTTCAAAATATCCACTCAACTCATTGATAACCAAATCTTTATCTTCCTCCGTTTCTACACCTGCAATAATTTTAGCCAATCGTTTTTTATACTCCAATTGCATGGCTCGTCCGATTTGAATCCGTTGCGCCTGTGGCGAACCAGCCCCATGCATACTCTCCGTCAAGTACCCCACAGCGTTTCGACCCAAGGTCATATTTTCAATTAAGCGTAGCATTCGCATTCGATCTTCCGTAGGAATATCTGCTTTTCCTTTAAGGTATTTTTTTAATAATTTTCCAATTTCAGGATGATTTAAATCTTGCTCAGAGGGTAGGGTAGCGACGAGTCCACCTGCAAGGTCTTGAGCGAGTCGGCCTACTTCGTAAGGCATTTTTGTAACATGGTGTTTACAAACATTGGATAGCATGCTATCGCAAATGTATGCACCAGAGTCTGTTGCATAGCCTTGATAAGAAGAAGCAATTCCAGTTGCATAAATGGTTTCATTCAAGTGCGTCATTTGAACTAATTTATCTTTGATGTGCGAAGCTTTTGGAACGCCATTCATTTCTGCAATCGAAGCTGCTGCCCCAATCAACACATCTCCAACACCGCTTTTACAAACATAACTCCGACGATGATAGGCAGTAAATCGTTCTACCAACATTGCTGCAAAATCATATTCTCCATCCATAAAAATATTTTCCGTAGGAATAAAAACATCTTCGAAAATCACCATCGCTTCTTGTCCTCCGTACTGCGCATTTCCCACATCAATCGTTCCGCCTTCCATACTTCGAGTATCGCAGGATTGTCTGCCATAAATATAAGTGATGCCTTTAGCATCAACTGGAACGGCTCCAACGATGGCAAAATCTTTATCATTTTCTCCAAGGCGCATCGTAGGCATCACCACCATCCAATGCGAATTGATACAACCTGTTTGATGGGCTTTGGCACCTGTGACGTAAACACCTTCCTCTGTTCGTCGAGTGACTCGTAGAAACATATCTTGATCTTCTTGTTGATGTGGCGCAAGACTCCGATCTCCCTTGACATCCGTCATCGCTCCTCCAACAACATAATTACAGGTATGCATTTTTTTTAAAAAATCCTTCATACGTTGATGGTACGAAGTCTTGTATTTTTCATCCATTTCAAAAGTAACGGAGTAGAGGGAGTTGAAAGCATCCATTCCTACACAACGTTGAAAACAAGTACCTGTAAGTTGACCGAGTTTTCGTTGCATTTTATTTTGTAAAACCAAATCTTTCGCATCCGTACAAATATGTAAAAACCGACTGACTCGCTCTCCTGTAAATGGCGAAATAACGGAAGCCAATTCAGGTGCCGCTACTGCCAAATCATAGGTCTTTGCTAATGCATTGATCGAAGGTCGAATCATCGGATGATCCACAGGTTCTTTGACCATTTCTCCAAAGAGATAAACTCTTAAATTACGACCACGGAGAGAATTGATATAATCTTCGCCAGTAATAATTTTATCTATTTTGGTAGGATTTTGAGTCATGTCTATATTATTTTTTTTACTTCAAAACACAATTTAATTAAATTCGGATTAATTATTTGATCTCTTAATTATAATTACAGGACTTTCTAAAAAGAATCATTTTAAGATGCTCCAACAAATTCGAAATTTTGTTCAACCATTTTACCAATCCAAAGACATCATGCATGATATGTCTCACCTTGATCGTATCAAAATAGTTTTGAATGATTTGGCAAATCACGTTGATTTTTCTTTTGATAAAAACATCGCCGAAGCTGCACTTTATTTTCATGGAATTATTTACTCAGATGAAGAAAAGGTCATTCAATTTTTAAATAAAACAGGAGTTGAAAAAGATAAGATAGACTTTATTGTAAAAGCTGCATGGGAATCTCAAAAGGAACATCAACCTACAACGAATGAAGGTTTGATTTTATATGATGCACATATGTTGGAAGGTGGGAAGAATTTTGAAATTATAAAATCATTGATAACGGGGTCCGTTCGTGGGCAGTCATTGGAGGAAACGATGGTCTATATTGAAACACATTTGTTGGAGAAAGGGCATTGTTATACGGAGGAAGGTAAAAGGAGGTATGAGGAAATGAAAAGGACGACATTAAAAATTTATAGAGAATTAAATGAAGGATTAGGTAGGAATCCAATTACTCAATCGTAATAAAAATATTTGTCCCTTGAACATCTCGAACTGAATCGATACCCAACGATTTTAAATGTTTATAAAATGCTTTTGCGAATTTTGAAGGGCTATAGTTCTTATTATTTGCTTTATCCAACTTTGGAATTTTCACCTCATTGACAATCATTTGAGTTGCCGTAATGCCTTGAATATTAAATTGAGATTTAAGTGCATTTTCTTCTAACCATTTTTCAATTACATCAGAAAGTAAATCTCCTTCTTTTCCAACCTCCGTATCTAAATCCATATCTGTTTCTTCAGCAAGTCCAATGTTTAAAGTGATAGACCGACCATTTTTAGAAAGGTCGTCAAAAGCGATTTTGGTATTTTGTAAGAAATTTTTTAAAAATTTATCCAATGCCTTTTCGCTTAATCGTTCATAATTTTCAGTATAAAATTTAGGAGAATGTCCAAGTCCGTTTGAAATAGATTGACCTGAAAAAGCATCGTAAGCATTGAGAATTACTGTTACGGAATTACCTCGATTTGTTTTTACAATTTTGGCTTCGACTTCTATATAAATATCTGCTGCTGCTTGTTGGAGGATTTGTCCTTTAAGGGAAGTTTGTTGGTTGTGAACAATGATTCTATCGTTGGTAATATTTTTTAAGATAGGATGTAAATCTATTGTTTTTATTTGAGCAGTATCAAATGCGCTTTTTACTTTGGCAATAGCAACTCTCACATGACTTAGACTATCCGCTTCATAAACTTGACGCATTTCTTGACCTTCTTTATTAAAAGGAATAACAATTATTCGAAGTGATTCATCCTGTTGGCTATGAACACTTGTGAATAAAAATAATCCTATTACAAAAAATAAAAATCGCATAAAATATTTTGTTTAGATTCAAGATTATGAATTAATGATTATGGATTTCGAAAAACGTGTATGCCTCTAAAATTAAGTTTACGTCAAATCCATAATCCATAATCCATAATCCATAATCTTGAATCAATAATCATATTCAAATTTCATCCCAAAGAGTTTAAGGTTTTTGGGTACTCTACAAACTATGATTTTCCCTTCCTCTAATTTTTTAAAAATAGTTTTCTTTCCTTTTTGAACTGTACATTTTGAAAAGTTTCCACTAAAGTCAACTGCTCGAACATACATTTTTCCAATTTCAACTTCTCGATTAATGACATGTCCTTCTACTTCTTCAGGAATGATTTCGAAAACATCTAATATGATGCTATAATATAACCCTTGCTTAAAACCTCCATCAATTAAAACTGCTTTGGCCTTTTTATCTCCTTTCTTTTTTAGGACTTCCAATACAGTAAAACTGTAGGGAAATTCTTTTCTGATAAATCTTTTGATATGAGTTTCTAATCCATTCATTGAACCTACATAGCTGTCAGATGCTTTGATGATTCCTGTTTTGACTTCAACTATTTCTAATGTAAAACCTACGGTAGTACTTGTATACATTTGAGGAATGGCTCGTTGAGAAGAAACGGTACTCGAACTACGTTTTACTTTTTGTCGAGTACTTCGATCAAATCGATTAACTTCTCCTTTGACAATATATTGAGCACCTACAGCTTTACCTTGTTCGATAGCAACACGATCAAGGTTAATGGCTTCTTTACTTTTTTCTCTTTCAACTTCAATGGCATCTAAAAATCTTCGGGTCACCAATTCGAATCGCTTTGAATTATAAATGGCCGTTTCAATTTTACTAGTAACTTTTTGAGCTTGTTCTGCCTCAATTCCATTGGCAGTAAATCCCAAAACGCCAACTACAGGAATATTTTCTTGCTGCGCTAAAAGATTTTCAGAAGCAAATAATAGAATAATAAATAGCGTACAACTAAGAAGGAATTCTTTTGAATATCGAATATCGAATATCGAATAAGGAATTTCGAAGTTTGTCGAATACCTGTGAGTCACCGATTTTTGACAAACTTTAAAATTCCTTAGCGTCAGCGTTCCTTGTTCGATGTTCGATATTTGTTTTTTATTAAAATCCATAGCCACGTGTATTATAATTTGGATTCTTGATGATACATTTTAATTTTTTTCCTTCCTCTATTGCCGTAATAATATCTTTCCCTCCGTTTCTAACTTTTCCGATAGCAGAAAATTCATTTACTTTTTCTAATGATAATTTTGCAACGGCTACATGACGCATAGTTGGTTCTCCTCGTACCATGTATTCTTTTTCATAATAAATATAAATGGCATCCTTTTCTTTTAATCCATGAAATTGGCCACCATTGATTTCAATCTTAGTTGCTTTTTTATTATCTCGTTCTACGACTTTTTCAATCTTTAAATTAAGTGGAAAAAGATTTTTGATGCCTGCCTTAGCTTTATTCCAAAGACTTTTTTGTGCAGCACTAACGGCATTGATAAAAACGCTATTTGGGCCAGGAGGGACTTTTTTATATTTTCTGGTTTCTCCAGAGTTGGCAGTAAGAATAATACTATTTTGTAATGAGCCTGTAGCAACGTCATAGAGGTTTAATGTTAACCAAACTGTTGCTGAGTGAGACCATGAAGTTGGCGTTTGGGCGGTTCTTGAATTTCCATTGCTAGGAGTAACGCTGATGGATGAACTGTTACCACTAGCCGTCCAATCGGTATCTCCAAAAACTAATTGAAGTAAGTAAGGTGCTGCGATTTTATCCGTAAGTTCATTGCCTGCCTGATCGGCAGACAGGTTTTTTATTTTTAAAACTCCATCCACGGTTTCGATATTGATATCTTGAAAAGTAGCTTGATCGCTTACGATTTCAAATCGCTTTATTTTGTTGATATGTTTAATGATGTTTCTTTCGAATTCTTCAAATTCTTTTAATGGCATTCCATTTCCAAAGGTGGAAGGAAGGATTCCAATTTGTATTTTTTCAGATTGGCCTGTTGCAAAGACACTCCAAATTGAAAATAAAAGAATTATGATTTTTTTCATGTTGTATTTAGATAATGCGTTTTTCGAATAACAGGACGACTTATGAAGTCGTTTTGTTTTAAAGCTGTTAGTTTCCAAATAACTTCTTTTTCTTAATCAAACGGCAGCGTAATTTATTTCCAGCTTTCATTTGTTTTTTGATATTGCCTTTGCCTGCTTCTAATTTTAGGATGCACCAATTTTCACCATCTACTTTTTGAATGCGTCCCCAACCTGCGGATTCTTGTCGAGTGGTTTTGATTCCTTCAACTTCTTCTTTTATCAAAACCTGCACCTCAAGCAACTGCCCTTTTTTTAATCCCATTTTACTTCCTGCAAAAACTTTTAGAGATTTGACTTTATTTTTAGATTCAGATTCGGCACCAGTAACAATAAATAAAAATTCAGGAAAACAATCTTTGATGAGTTGTGCTACATTTTTTTGAACCAAACTTGTTGGTGTGTCAAAATTAAAAATGTCCTTGATCTCACCTTTAATATCCAAAGGATGTTTCTGACTTTTTTTAACTCTTAGAGGAGCAATCTTTGATCCTTTGAGTGTGCCATCACTTACATCATAAACTCCTAAAAAAAGTTGTTTTCTTTTATTGTCAATAAATCCATCAACAATATATTCTGCTCCAATAGCTTTGCCTTGCTCCACAATTTTTCCATCAATAAAATCTTCGTCACGTTGGTAATCTCTTTCTTGAGCAACTAAATTAATTTCACTACGATCCAACAAAACCATTCGAGCATCCTTGGAAAAGGATGAAGCAACAGTTCCTTGTAATTTTTTCCTGGAGACTTCAGTAACGATTTCATCAGAACCAAAAGGAAGAATAGCTACATAAATAGTATCGTACTGCCCATGGGACTGAAATAGGAAAAGACAAAAGAATAGTGTATTGAAAAACTTCATTATGATTTTTTTTGAAAAAATTGAGAAGTGATAAGTGTAGTATTTTAAAATACTCTGATATTTTTTGATGATAAAAATAGGGGAGTAGGTTTAGCTTTTCAAAAGTAACAAATATGATGCAAACTTATACGGAATTATAAGTTAATTATTTCTTATTATTTGAATGATAATTTTATCTTTATTTTTGCCCTTGAAATAGGTTGGCAACTATAATCCATTTGATTACTTTCACCAAAACAATTAAACATTTCAAATGAAAATTACTTCGATTTTAAAAATCTCTTTACTCTTTTTCTTTTCTCATTTTTTCCTTTCTTCTGTAGAAGGGCAGGTATTTGATCGGAGGGGGCAAGCCATCTATGTAGAACTGATGGGAAATGGACTAATTTATTCTGTCAATTACGAAAGTCGATTTACTGCGAAAACAGGAGGCCTAGGCGGTCGTATCGGAATGGGATACTTTGGTGATGGATTGTCAGTACCGATGCAGTTAAATTTTTTGATTGGGAAAAAAGATAGCAATAAGTTTTTTGAAATAGGTGGAGGGGTTACTTACATCAAATGGATAGAACCCTATGAATTAGGCGATCGCATTTTTGAGGAACAAACGCTTTATACCTTTTCTTTAATGTTTCGCAGGCATCCTCGCTATGGCAAGTGGATGTGGAAAGTTGGCTTGACACCTGTAATTGGATATCTAGGTGAAGATGATGAAGGAAAAGCTGAAATGCAGATTTGGCCTTGGATTGGAATTGGCGTAGGAAGAGCATTTTAAAACATAAAATATAATTGATGAAAAAAATAATTTTAATCACCTTTGGCGTTTTTTGTTTTTGGTTTCAAGGCTTGTCACAAGAGGCAACTTTTGAAAGAAGAGGACATAGTACTTTTCTTGAATTGGGCGGAACAGGATTTACCTATACTTTAAATTATGAAAGTCGATTTGGGAATACTCATCGTGGATTGGGAGCAAGGATTGGTTTGGGAATTTCGAGTACAGAACTAAGTTGCATCACCGTTCCTGTTACCGTAAATTATTTGTTAGGAAAACCTGAGGGGAAACATTTTTTAGAATTAGGAGTGGGGTATACTTACCTTGATCTTAGAGAAATGGATAGCTTTAAAGTGAATGATGAACCTGTTTTTTTTGAAGGTACATCGTTTGGGCATTTTATAGTTGGTTATACACGACATCCTCCGTTGGGTGGATTTCTATTTAAATTTGGAGTCACGCCTTTGATTGGAGATTTTAGTGATGATCGATTGATCTTGCCTTGGTTTGGTTTATCATTTGGATATGCTTTTTAAATTTTAGCCGCAGATGAACGCTTATTTTTTATGATTTACTAATACGTGTTTTCAAAGATCATAAAAAATCAGCGTTCATCTGCGGTTAAAATTTAATTTTTTTTAATCCCTCCGTCGATGTAAGTATTGCTTATCGCATTCATCGATTGTTGTCTCGCCTTTTGAATTTCTTTATTGTCGCTGTACACTTTATTTAAAAATTCTAATTTTTTAGCAGTTTGTTCGTCGGATGCTTTGCCGATTTTTTGAAGTGCTTGTTGAGCTTCGGAGGCGCAAGGGGACTGAGCATCTACAAGTGCTAAATAATCAATTGCAGTTTTATAATCTTTTTTCATAGCTGCAATATTGGCTTTTTGAATTAAGCCATTACAATTTTTAGTTTGATATTTTTGGTAGGCTTGATCGAGTAAGTTTTCGTTACTTGTTTTGCAAGTAGAGTTGTTGGGTAAAACGTTTAATAAAGAAACCGCCTTTTGATATTCTTGATTATCAATTGCTTTTTGTGCATCTGCAATTATATTGTTACATTCTTCTTCGTAATAACCATTTATTCTTTCTGTCATCCCTTCTATAAATTTTTGATAAATCTTTTGTTGAGGACGAATACTCATGATGGCTTGATTGATCGCGGCTTTTTGAGTATTACCTGAACCACTTAGGCTTTTTGAGAAAACAATAAAGTCTTCATTGGAGAATATATTTTTTACTAAAAAACTTAATTCTAACTGAGCGGTTTGTAAAGTTTTGATGCCTTCCATTTTTCCAAACTCCACAATACTTACACTTGGATAAACAGCAAAGGTGCTTCCTTTTTCATTGACCACTCCATTTTGTGTAAATATAGCTATGACCTTACGTTCTAGTTTTGCAAGATGAGTGGAAGAAATTCCTCGCTCTAGTTGAGGAGTCATGACTTTGATGTCAAGATTTTCTACTTTTGATTGTGCAGAAGTTGTAGTTGCCCACCAACTTAAACTTATAATAAATAGTATGCGTAAAATCATTGTTGTAATTTAGTTGATTAGTGAATTTGTGGACTGGTTAATTAGGTGATACGGTGATCGAAAATGTGAATTCATGTTTGCCTAATAAACTGATTCACTAATTAATAGTTATATAAATATTCGTACCCACCACATCTCTCGTCACATCTAAATTTTGTTTTTTCAAAAAACTTCTCAACTTGGCAGCAAATCTAGTAGAACGATAGTTTCTACCTTTGGCATCCAATACAGGAATTTTTACTTCGTCTAAAATCATAGTTGTTGCGGTAACTCCTTGAATATGGAAATAAGCGTTATGTGCATTTTCTTCAAACCATTGTTCCAACATGTCAGAAAATAATTCTCCATTTTCCATTTCAGTATCCATGTCTATTTCTGCGTTTTCATCAAATCCAATATTAACGACAACTGTTTTCCCTTCGGCTACGATTTGGTCAAATTTATCTCTGATGTTATACATGAATTCTCTAGTAAAACTATCCACCGCTTTTTGGGTTAATTTTTCAAAGTTAAAAGTATAAAACTGATTTGAAGTACCAACATCCGTTGCAAGTACTTGCCCTGAAAAGGCATCGTAAGCAGTAACAATGACCGTTGAAGAATTTCCAGATTCATCTTGAATGATACTTGATTCAACTTCTACATAAACATTTGCCCCTGAAATTTCAATCACTTGTTGTTTGATGGATTTTTGATTTTGGCTATTGAATGCTTTACTATTTTCAAGTTGTTTGAGTTTAGCTCTAAAATCTACAGTTGGAATATAGTGATGCTCGAAAGCTTCTTTTACCTTAGTGACTGCTACACGTAAGTGCAGTTTATCTTCTCTTTCATAGACTGTTCGAAGTTGTTCATTTTCTTTTACAAAAGGAATCACCATAATCGTAGGATTAACTAGCGGTTTTTCAGAAGGTGTTTCCTCCTGAGAAAACCCAGCAAAGACAATGAAAAAGGATAAAATTAATGTGTTGAATATTTTCATAAAATTTCTTTGTTTATAAAACATAATTCACTTCTTGTAAATTGTGATTTTTTTTTGAAATGTGGAATGACTTTTTGAAAAGTTTAACTTTTTTACCACGGAGGCATGGAGGAGGAACACGGAGTACAAAGAGATATTAATTCCTCCATATTCTCCGTGTCCCTTCTCCATGCCTCCGTGGTAAAAACTATCTTTTCTTTTTAGACAATAATCCACCCACTAAAAGCACCGCTCCAAAACATAAAATATAAAACATTCCATTCCCACCACCACTACTATCCAAAGGTCTGAAATCTCCTAAATGAACAAATCCAGCCCAAAAGAAAGGATGTTGTTTTTTTGCAGATTGGCTATTGATAAAATCTAATTTTGCTTGTTGTAATGCTTTGCTTTTAGTGTAACCATTTGTCAAATAATCATAATATAAAGTAGTCATTTCAGAAGTTGCCCCATCTGCTACTGACCAAAGACTCATCGTTACACTCGGACAACCTGCATGTTGAAATGCCCTAGCTAAACTAATCATACCTTCACCATTGTACACTTTTCCTAAACCCGTTTGGCAAGCACTTAGCATCGCCATTTTAGCATTAAGTTGTAGGGTGTAAATATCTTCTGTATTGATATAATCATTATCAGAAAAAAATATTCGACTATCCATTGGGTCATCATTGTTGGTACAAGCATGGGTAGACAAATGAATTATTTCTGCTTGGTCAGCCGTACCCATAAAAGAACTTCGAGTTGCCATTGGGCCAAAATTCGCTTCGCCATTAAATTTGCTACTGACATTTTCCAATTCAATTTCACTATGTTGTAGTTCAGCCAACTCGACTCCAGATTCAAAACAAGACCTAACCGCAACATCTGTTCTTCCTCTAAATTTAGGTGCGTACCCTAAAAAAGGAATAGATGTAGAAGCATTGTTATAGGTGTTATTTTCCATGACCAATCTTGACGAGTGAGCATAGGTTAAAGCATATTTATTCAGTAAATAGGGGAGGTTGTTGGTACTGAAATTAACTTCATTGGTTGTTGCTTGATCGTAAAGCATGATTTCAAAAGGCATTAACCACAATGCTCCATCTGGAATAATGATTAAATTTTCTACTGATGAATCAATATTTTTTAAGGGAGATTCTAAAACCAAACTGTAAAGGCTACTCGCATCTCGAACAAAGTTTTCATAATCAGTTTGTTCATCCGTTCGGAAACTCATTGATTGAATTTGTTTTCTAATGGAGAGTACCGTTTCCTTGATATATTCTACATCCTCCAGTTGCTCTACAAAAAAATGGTCGCCTGTGATTACAAATGCATAAGACCTTTTTTTTCCAAAAAAATATTCAACGATTGCAGCATTGCGATTGCGTAAAAATAATTGCAAACTATCCGATGCTAATGTTGGAGAGGATGATTTTAAAAATTCATATTCGGGGTAATACGTTTTTAAAGAATCTTGTAAAAACAAAAGTGCTTGAGAAATTTTAAAAATATTTTTATCCGTATTTTTTGTAGAACGATTTCGATTAACTTTTGACTGTAGTTGTTCTTTTAAGTTGGCTAGTTGGATTTTAAGACCTCGTTCTCTTCGTAGCATTTCGGGTGGAATAGAATTTAACCCATTTGCTTTTGCATCTAATAATGCACTTCGTAAAGCCATTGCTTTTCCTTTGTCGGCAAGGGCAAACATTTTAGTTTTGTATTGTTCATTACGAGTTAGGCGATGCAGTTGACGTGCTACATGGATTCCATTTTCAGCCATTTTGATGACTTGTTCTCCTAGGTGTAATTTGGAATATTCGGAACGGTATTTATTACAAGCATCTTCCAAAATTTCAATTGCCCGTTCGTACGCCATCAAGGAAGCAAGCAATTTATTTTGTTCCCGATCCGATTGTCGCAATAGATTTCCTTTGGCTTCAAAAATAGGAATGGAAAGCATTGGGGAAATCATATCATCTGAACTTGGATTCGACAACAGGTCTTCATCATTGAAGGAAGCAGCATTGGAACGCAGTCCTTTTTGATAAATAATCAATGCTTCATCAACCTCTCCTTTGCCTTGATAGGCATCACCTAAATCTTTGTAAGTTGGTGTATATTGAGGATGTCGCTCTAAATTTCCTAATTTCTTTTTTGTAGCAGAAAGTGATTTTTCTAAATATATAATTGCTTGTGTGTAATTTTTTTGTTTTAAAAATTGACGTCCAAGTTGTTGATAGTATTCTCCTGTTTCGGTAGCGTTGGTGACTTGATTGGCTTTTTCATAATCTTTTTTAGCACCTACAACGGGGTCTAATAATTCAGGGAAATCTTTAGCCATGATCTCCATCATTTCTTCAATATCAACATTGGGATCCATGATTGCGGCACGGAGTTTTTCATCGTCAGCAGGTTGAGCAATGCTGCTAATTGTACAACTGAGAATGAAAAGTATTGATATGAATTTTTTTAATGGCATCTATTTGAATTATTTACTGATGTTGCGCAAAAATATTTTAATCTAGTTTTGAAAATATATTGATTATTGAACGCTGAGACGCTGAGACACAGAGTTGTCGAATAACTTATTGAGCGCGCAGAGTATTTTTCTTCGAAAAATAAAAGCAGAGTTCACAAAGTCTTTTATTAAGAACACTTTAAACCTCTGCATCTTTGCTCATTTTTATTTTAATAAAAATCCTCTGCGCGCTCAATAAGTTATTCGACAACTCTGTGTCTCAGCGTCTCAGCGTTCAATAATCAATATTTGTGCGTAACACTAGTTAAGAATGGCAATCAAAATTTCAGTTGATTCACAATTCGTGTTTTGATTTTGATTGCCATTTTGATTTTGATTATCAATGTTATTTTAAATTCAAGTGTTCTAATTTTTTCAAATATTGCCCACCTTTAATTTTTTGCAATCGAGTTTTTGCAGCATCGATTTTATTTTGTTTAATCAAAACCATTGCAGCATACCAATTCGATTCATCCTGATAAAGTGCATTCGAAATACTATCAAAAGTAGCTAAGGCTTCCTCCAAATTATTTTCTTCTAATAATGAGTTTCCTTTGATTAAAAGCACTTCTGCGTCGTTTGGAAATTCTTTTAAAATACTGTTGGCTAAAGGAATGGAAGCAGAATAATCTTTTGCTTTATAAGCTTTGTCTAATTCTGCAATTAGCGTATTCGTTGTTGGAGATTTTAATGTGATGTCAGCATCGTAAGGGGTATAATTTTGTTCAAAAAAATCAGCCGTTAAATTTTGCGCCCCAGTTGTTTCATTAATAAACATCCACACGGCAGCAAATAAAAGCATTCCAATGGCAGCCGCAGCTGCAATCCATCGGCCAAGACTTCTGACTTTTGTTTGAGATTGTTGTTGATTAGAAGGCGATTGAACGGCACTAGATTCTAGTTCTTTTAATCGTCTTTTGATTGCATTTTTTTGAAGGCGATCAGATGCTTCTTGTTGTCCAACTGCTTTTTGTAAGGACATTCTGAACTGAACTTCTTCTTTAAATTCAGCATCAGCATCCAAACGTTGTTGAAATTCTTGAAGTTCTTTTTTGTCTAACTCTTTGTTGAAAAATTGATCGATAAATATATCTTGATCTTTCATTATTTTTTCTTTTTAGTTTAGCAAATTTTGAATTTTGAATGATGTCCCGATAGTCGGGTTGAATGAACCGAATAAATGAGAATCGCCAGTTTTCGGCACATTCATCCCGACTGTCGGGACAAAATTTATCATTCAAAATTATTTCCCAATAGCTCTTAATTTATTTTTACAACCTTGAATATCTGTTTTTACTCCAGTCGCAGTACGATCTAGGATTTCGGCAATCTCGGTCATTTTCATGCCTTTGACATATTTTAAATCAAGAAGCATTCTACATTTTTCTCCAAGCTGATTAAAGCTTTTTTGAAAACTAGAATAATCTCTTTCATCAGGTTCGAGGCTACTCAAAATAGTAGAATAAGTTCCTTCAAGTTGATGGTCTTTATCTTTTTTTCTTAAATGTTCTCGATGAACATTTTTTCCAACACCCATCAAAATAGCACAGACATCTTTTTTTATTTCAAAACCTTTTTCTAGAATTTTTATCATTCTATAAATAGATTCATAGGTGATGTCCTCTCGGTCTGCCTCGGTTTGGACACCTCTGGTTCTCAAATAATTTTTAAGGGAGTCTGTACATTTATCTAAAATACATTTCCAAGCCCTTTCTTTTTCGACGGTATTTCCGCCCACCAAATTTTGAATAATTGAACTATCAGTACAGTCTATATGCATAAGTGAAGTTTTAGATATAAAAGTAAATACTTTGAAGCATCTTTTTTTTAGAATTTTTAAAAAAGGTTGTTTGCGGGGAAAGTTGATATGTGTGATGAGTTGATTATTATAAATACGCTTAAGCATTGCAAAAAAAACGAAGTTTTTGATTGCTCGCAAAATTACGGGGATAGAAATTAATGATAGGGATATTTAACTTTGTTTTTTAAATCAAAATCAAAATCAAAAAATCAAAAACTGCTGATTCACCATTCGTGTTTTGATTTTGATTGCCATTTTGATTTTGATTATTTTATTTATAACTCATTCGATCTCTAATCGAACCATCCTTACGATGAATGATAACACTTGCACGATAACCAATTGCAATTTGTCTTGCCCGTTCAATCGCATCTTGTTGATTATCAAAAATGGCAGTATATTTTTCATTGCCTTCTCCTTTGACGGCCCAGCCTTCAGGATGAGGAACGACATGTTGATTACCAGTTCGGGCAGAAGTGTTGATACCTTGTTTTTTTAGAAATTTTCTAAAGACTTGTCGAGAGATTTTTTTTAATAAATTGATCCAAAATTGAGCAGTATTTATTCCAGCCATGATATGAAAATGTTTTGTGTTTTAGAATGGAAAGATAAGACTTCATTTTTGGAAAGAAAAAACTACTGAAAAGAAATTGACTCACAAAGTTGAGTGGTCGTATCAAAAATCAATAGACCTTCTTCATCTTCATTCAACTGATGTAGGGTTTGGTTTGATCTTTTTCCTTTGTAGGAATTCCGAGTCCTACTGATGATGTGATATTGATTTGATTTTTTTTGAAAAAATATCTAGTCGATTATCGTTTGGGAAAATGGCTAAGTCTTGTGCTAGGGTTCGTAATTGGTAAGGGAAAGTTCGGAGAAAAAGATAGTTTTTGCTTGATGCTCAATTGCTAATTCAATGAATAGAAGATGTTTGATGATGTTTTTTTCAATATTACCTTTTGCAGGTTTTATTTGAGCAACTGAGATTTTTATAACAATTTATTTATCAATTTGTCAAAGAACGTAAAAAATCAATCAAAAGTATTCGACATCATTAACACATATATTCTTATACACATGCGGTTGAACTTTGGTGCGTTTGCCTTATTTATGATCTAATTTGTTGAAATTCATTCTATGAATTTTGTATTTTTGTAATAAGTTCTTGTCCATAATTAGTTATAAGTTATTTCGAGATTATTTTTTTATCCTTTGAGGCAAAAAACGTAGGCGATGCCTAGCATCGGCGTTTCGAAGTTTCGGGATTAACGAAGAAGGGTAAAAAAAGAAGCTGAAATAACCGATGAATAATTACGAACAAGAACTTATCTAAATTATCACCCATCTAAATATCAATAACCCCTTCCCAAAATCAAACTTACTCGATAAAAAAATCAATCTCCTTTTTCATTGCAAAAGGCAGCAAAAAAGAATTCTTTTCGTTGACAAGAAGTAAAATTGATTTTTAGGGACTAGGAATTAAATAATCTACCCAGATGACGAGGTTGTTTTTTCTTTGAGGAAATGTAAAAATTAAGGCATACCCTGCGGTACGGCTTCATTTTTTCATGAATTCAAAGAGAAAAAGAAGCCGTCAGGTGGGTAGATTATATATTTCCTAGTCCCTTAATAAAAGAAATTTGTTTTTT
>CAKZSH010000189.1 GCA_937918905.1 uncultured Saprospiraceae bacterium | reverse complement strand
GCAAGAAAGAAACCTGTTTTTATTTTACGTACGCTTCGCTTGACGGTCGTTCGCTTCGCATCACTTGTCGTACGGTCGCTGTGCTCCCTTGTCGTACGCTGCGCTTGACGGATTGAAAATATTGAAATTAAAAATGGACTTGATTTTTCGAAATCAAGTCCATTTTTTCATACGTAATAAGAATCGTCAAGCGCAGCGTACGACAAGGGAGCACAGCGACCGTACGACAAGTGATGCGAAGCGAACGACCGTCAAGCGAAGCGTACGTAAAATAAAAACAGGTTTCTTTCTTGCGAAGGAAACCTATTTTTATTTATTTTCAATTAAATTTTCTCTTTATAGATGTTCGTGGGATTTTGTTTTTTTGCGTAACGGTTGAGATAGTCCTATTGGAAAAAGTCAAGGAATTATCCTACCCAAGTGTATCCACCATCATTCTTCTGCGATTTGATTTTAATTTGTTTAACAGTAGAAGTAGTGATACTTTTAACACGCAATGTGGGTAACTTAACTTTTTGTTTTTTCATGTCGTGGGATAAATTTTATAGTGTTTCAATAGTGTTCATGCAAATGCAATGCATTTGATAGTCAGGAGACTAATAGTTTTGTAGTTTGAGACTTGTGAGGAAAGGTTAAAATTGCAGTAGTCGTATAAATATAAATAATATATATTTTATATACAAGAATCTTTTCAACAATGATGCCAAACGCATGTTTATTTATTAAAATATAAATAATTTTTAATGCACTTAAAATCCATTCCTATCCATACTCCTTCACCACTCGAACGTTTGATTTCTCCTCTTTTGGAAGAAAAAAATATTCAATTATGGATCAAAAGGGATGACTTGACGCATCCTTTGATACAAGGAAATAAGTGGCGAAAATTGAAATATAATCTTTCTGAATTCAAGAAATCTCAAACCAAATACCTACTTACTTTTGGAGGGGCTTATTCCAATCATATTTATGCAACTGCTGCTGCGGGGCAACTTTATGGAATACCAACAATTGGAATTGTACGAGGGGAAAAAATATTGCCATTGAATAGCACTTTAGCATTTGCGAAGGGGGCAGGAATGCAACTGCATTTTGTTGATAGAAAAACGTATCGGCTCAAAAAAAAATTGTTGCCCTCTTTGAATATTCCGTTAAAGGATTGTTATATTTTACCTGAAGGAGGAACTAATGAATTGGCTATAAAAGGATGTGAAGAGTTAGGAAAAGAAATATTAGATCAAATGGAATCACCTCCAGATTTTGTCATCGTGAGTTGTGGAACTGGAGGAACGATGGCTGGTTTAATTTCATCCTTCCAACCTCCAACAAAATTATTGGGGTTCTCTTCACTAAAAGGTAATTTTTTAACCAAAGAAATTCAAAACTTACTAGATCAATTTTCTCCTAAAAAAAATTATAGCACCTATACAATTCAAACGGATTATCACTTTGGCGGTTATGCAAAACATACTCCTATCCTACTCGATTTTATCAATGACTTTAAAAAACAGCACCACATCCAACTCGATCCTATTTATACTGGTAAAATGTTTTATGGCATTTTTGATTTAATTGGAAAAGACTTCTTTCCATTTGGTAGTAAAATTGTTGCAATACATACTGGTGGGCTGCAAGGGCTGGCTGGCTTTCGGGAACGATTTGGAGAGTTGATTTAAAATTAAGAATCCATTTATTTTTATCAAAATAAATGGATTCTTAATGAATAATGAAACGTCATTAGCTCATATCTAAGATCTTTTTTACAAAATCAATTTGATCCATTGTAGTATCTATTTCCTTTAAGATATACTCATCTGTTTTCCCTAATTTTAAAAGCTCTGATATTTTTTGAATTGTTTCCATTCCTTTTTCCATTCCTTTTTCAAGAATTTCAGCTTCTTTATGTTTTTTAACTAATTCTAAAATACTCATATCTTTTTCTATTTTAAGTGTTTTATCAATTGCCTTATTAAATTTATCAAAAATCTTTGAGTTTTCAAAGTTCACATAGTATCGAATAAACTCTACAATATTTCGAATGGTTACCGAATCAAAGCCTTTATTAACCAATTTCTTAACGATTTTTTTCCCAACTTCGACATAATATTCCTCTGAAAGTTTATTTTTTCTCAAAGCAAACCAAGCCATTTCCATTACAATAGAAAATGGATTATCAGGATTGGAATGAGTTTCAGGCGGGTTATCCAATAATTTGTATGTTAAAAATCGCAAGGAACATTCTGTACCAAAACAATTTTCTCTATATTCTTTAGGATGATAATTGGGGCTATCATCAGTATAGATTATAAGGATTGATACAGGTCGATGATAACGATCTCTTATTCGTGAATGCATATTATACACTCGCTCACTAAATTCTTTATCACTATAACCTTGCACTTCTACATGAATAAGAATCCATTGTTCTTCACCATTGTTCAACCAAACCTTTACCAGTTTATCTGCTCTTCGATTTTTGGATTCTGATTTAGGATAAAGTGATTGCAGTTCCTTTTCCAAAAATTCAAACCCTCTAGAAAAATCTATTTGCTCAACATAATCAGTATAGAAAAAATGAAGAAAGGATTCGAAAAGTTCCTCAATGATGGCCTTCCATAATTGGTCTTTAGTTATTTTACTCATAGTAAGATGGCGTTTATAAAAATAGTATGCTTTGTAAATGTAACATTTTTCTTATCAAGAATCACTTAGTAACGGTCAAATAATAAGTTCCTGATTTGGACGGAATCTTTTGTCCTCATTTTTCATTTTAATTCAGTCAAAGTATTAACAATTATCCTTCATTAAAATAAAAACTGAGAACAAAATATTCTCGTCTAAATCGGG
>CAKZSH010000188.1 GCA_937918905.1 uncultured Saprospiraceae bacterium | reverse complement strand
CCTCCTCAACTTTACTACCTCCATAAACCATAGAAACAAATGGCCCGTTCATAAATGATTCAGGATCTAATTGGCTTTGAAAAACAACACCTTTCCATTTTCCAGTTGCTAACATTCTAGCACATTCCGCTAAAGGTGCAGCAGTAGTGGTTTGAATTGCACGAAGTGTTTTTGTCCCAATTTTCATTGGTAAAATTCGATACGAACCTTCCATTGCTCGAAGCACTCCATCTTTATCTTTTCCTTGTACAGATGCATAAATAATTACTTGGTCTTCTTCAACAGAAGGAACAAATTCCTGCATCGTATCTTGTAATTTTTTTATTCGATCTTTCCCTTCTGGAGTGATCGATAAAATATTATCCACCCATTGATAGTGACCAGGGAAACGCAAAGTTTTATAATCTAAATCTTTCACCTTTCCAGCTAATGCATCTGGTAAATCCGCAGCACCACCTGATGTCAAATTATCTTCTAAAGTCAATCCATCCACAATCAATGTTTCTCTTTCCGACAAAGCAGGTAACAATACTTTTTCATAATTCCGAACTGCTACACAAGGTTTGACATATTCTGTAGCCACTCCAACTGCACTCCATGTGAATCCATAAAAATGTGGCGCACGTGCATGCTTTGTTAAAGCACCAACTTTCATCGACATTTTATCAATTTTTTTTACACCATGTTGAGCACAGAAATCATTAAATAATTTCATTCCCAACACATTGATAAAACCTGGTGCCAATCCTGTTTGCAAAACAAAACCTCGATTAGAACCTTCGGCAATTTCCATCACCTCATTAGTTTCTTTCACATATTCTGTAAGATTAGCATAATGCAAATCATATTCTCTACAAAATCGAGCCATACGAGGTGCTTGACTTCCAGGAAGACAATCCAATAAAATATCTGAAGTTTTTAATATTTCGATCATTTCGTCATTCGCTCCTTCAGTAGGCATATCGAAAGGAGTGACATCAGCACTTTCTCCAAGACCTTCTTCTATCCATTGAGCAGCTTCACGAGCTACTTTCATATAAAGGTCTCCAATATAAATTTTAGTTTCGAATGATTTATTTTCGGCGAGAATTAGGCCTACTGCACGTCCGATGCCGCCTGCTCCAACAATTACAATTTTGTTCATGGACAAACTGGTTTTGCCCCCAACCCCTAAAGGGGAGTTGCATTCTCCTTGAATTCAATCTTTCTTCAAGGCAACTAGTTTGGGGAAAATTAAAAAATTTGGTTAGGTTGAATAGATTAATGTTTTCTTTAATGCAAAATCTATTCCTTTTGCTTCGCAAATTTAAATTCTTTTTTTAGAATAAAAACAGCAACTATCAAGCATATTTGTTTTTTATGATTCTTAGATGAATCCTATGTTTTAAATCAAATCAAACTTAAAAATAACGCTTCTTTTGGTCGCTTTTATTTGACCTTGAGTTTTGCCTAAGAAGGTTTTTTATTTAAAAACATTTTCAACAACTCATCCGCAGCATTAAAAGAATTCCGTTTTCCTTCCAAAACTTCCTTTTCCATTTTTTCTAAACGCTTTTTTATTGCTTCATTTTTGTAAAAAAAGTCTTTCAATCCATTTCCTATTTGTTCATGTAGCCAAAACAAAGATTGTTCTTTTCTCTTTTTATCAAAAAAACCATTCTTTTTTGTGAGTCGTTGAAAATCATTCAATAACTTCCAAATATCATTTAGTCCTTTATTTTCTATTGCCGAACAAGTCAACACTTTTGGGTGGATTCCACTATTTTTTAATGGCATTAAATGTAGTGCATTTCGATATTCTTTTTGAGCACGTTTGGCAGCCGTTTGGCGATCACCATCTGCTTTGTTGACTGCTAGCAAATCTGCCATTTCGACGATTCCTCTTTTTATACCTTGTAACTCATCTCCCGCCCCTGGCACCAATAACAAAAGAAAAAAATCAACCATAGAATGTACCGCAGTTTCTGATTGCCCTACTCCAACCGTTTCCACTAAAATGGTTTCAAATCCAGCAGCTTCGCAGAGCAATATAGTTTCACGAGTTTTTCTAGCAACTCCTCCTAGTGAAGTTCCCGCAGGAGAAGGTCGAATAAATGCACTTTGATTTGATGACAAATCAATCATCCGAGTTTTATCTCCTAAAATACTTCCTTTGGTAACGCTACTAGATGGGTCAATAGCCAAAACGGCAACCTTCTTTTTTTGAGCAATAATATGTTTACCGAGCGCCTCGATAAAAGTACTTTTCCCCACCCCTGGAATACCTGTAATTCCTACTCGGATTGAATTTCCAGTATGAGGCAAACAGGCTTCGATTATCTTTTGAGCTTTGTTTTGATCGGCAGGTCGAGTACTTTCTATCAATGTAATTGCTTGGCTCAACATCATTCTATCTCCTCGAATAATGCCTTTGACAAAATCTTCAACTGACCGACTGCGCTTCTTTTTTTGCAAAAATTGTTCTGCAGCTCTAGGATTGACAGCTCCTAACTTTGATTTTGACAGTTTGTCTTTGTTATTTTTTTTATCAGAAAGACTCATAATCTAAGAATCGTTGTTAAAGTTTTTTAACAACATATAAACCCGAAATTAATTTTTATGTAAAATACTGACAACCAATGATTTAGGTCAGAAAACTATTAACAGTTTTTCACATCTACTTTTGCCCAAGTTAAGGTATTTTAATTAAAACTTTTTCACATTTGACGGTACAAACATTGAGGTATTCTAAGTAATTAGAATTTAGAATCCGTCAACTGCTCGAAACATTATCTGAAATAAAATTTGCAATCTCAGGTAATTATCAAAATCTCTCTTACCCTTTTCGAGCATTGGCGGATGTTTTTTTTGTTTTTTCTTTTTCAAAGAACAACAAAA
Source organism: uncultured Saprospiraceae bacterium (assembly GCA_937918905.1). GTDB lineage: Bacteria > Bacteroidota > Bacteroidia > Chitinophagales > Saprospiraceae > CAJQQY01. The sequence continues at coordinate 7,042 of CAKZSH010000188.1, read as the reverse complement.
TTATTTACCCAGAATTACGGTGAACTAAAAAAGCCAATAGCCTGTCACTTTTATTTTAAAATTCCTTTTTTTTCAAAAAGGAAGGCTTTATTTTTGTGACCATTCAAAAAAAAAGTTGTCCTTAGAAATGAATACCTACCTATAACTCCTTTTTCAAAAATTTTAACTTTTTTTTACTATAAAATATGATCTAAAAACGTTTACATAACGTTTAAGAACAAAAATGCCTTTCAAGCATTTTACTTATAATTTTTATAACGTATTGTTAATCATTAAATAAACTAAAAAAAACTGATTCATGAAACAGTTAACCTTTCTTACTAAAATTTTCTTTGTATTTCTAGCGATTTCTTTTTGGTCATCATGTACTGAAGATGGTACAGGTGGCGGTGGAACAATCACGCTTCCTCCAGTTGTAGAATTAGTATCTGGTGCAGACTTAGTGACTTCTGCAACTACAGTTGATGCAGGTGCTACATTTAAAGTAAACGTATCTGCTGATAAAGGAGATAACGACATGGTTACTTTTACAGTATTAGAAGATGGAGTTGCAATTGCTGATGCTACTCGATTAAATTATAATGGAGCTGGTGCAGGTGTAATTAGCAATCCATACTCTTTGACTGCTGCTGAAGGAACTACCTTCGATACTAATCTTGAAGTTACTGCTCATACGGACGGAGGTACTCGAACTTACACTTTCCGAATTACTGATAGTGCTGGAGAAACTGATGATACTTCAGTTGAAATTACAGTTGTCACTACTCCACTTACACTTGGATTCAGTAATGCTAATGGAGGAATTACTTCTGATGTTACGCTTCCAAATCAAACAAATTTCAAAGTTGAATTAAATGCAACTAAAGGTGGTTCACCTTTAAGTACACTTACTGTACTTGAGGATAACGTAGCTGTTGATGCATCAAGAGTTCGTTTTGGAGTTGACAATGATATTACTGCAGCTACAGTTGCATCCGCTAATCCAATTGGATTAATTGATGATGAAAAAAATGGTTTCAACTGGTTTGTATGGGTAAGTAGTCATGATTCTGGTACAAAAAATTATACTTTCGAAATTGCTGATGAAGCAGGTAATGTTGAAACTTTATCATTAAACATTACTATTCAAATGCAAACTGCAGTTGCAGAACTTACTGGTAAATTATTAAAGAATGCAGGCGGTCCTGCTGGAACTGGTGGAATTGACTTATTGACTGGTAATGGTACAGGTTCTTCTGACATAGCTGCACATCTTAAAGATGAAGGTATTGATTTGAATTTACCTACTTCATCTAACTGGTTGAAAAATATCTCTGCTGTTAACGGTGCTACTTTGAGAGTACCTGGTGCTGATTTTCCAGTAGATGATTTCTCTGCTGTTGAGTTTGCAGAGGATATTTCAATCGCATTTGATAATGGAACAGATGTAAGTTCATCAGGTGTTGTAGTTATAGGTGATCGATTCTTAGTACGATCTGCAAATAATACAACTTTCTTAGTTCTTGTAACTAATATTGTTGAGACAACTGATAACAATGATGATTTTTACGAATTATCAATCAAGTACTAATCTTGTATTTTAATTTCTAAAAATAAAAGCCAGCTCAAGTTTTTTGAGTTGGCTTTTGTTTTTTGTGGTTTGCGATTCGAATATGTGTTGTATTTTTTTAGCCGCAGATTTACGCTGATTTTTTTATGATTGTCGAAAAACGCGTTATTGATAAATCATAAAAAATCTGCGACTAAAAATTTATTAATATCAAGTCACTTCACAAAAAAAAATCCGAGCCAACTCAATGACTCGGACTTTTTTTTATCCTAAAAAGTAATTATGAAATTATTCAGCAATTACTTCAACTTTTAATTCAGAAATAACTTCAGGATGTAAAGTTAAAGTTGCAGTATATTCACCCAACTCTTTTACATCTTCCAAAGTAATTTTCTTACGAGGTACTTCTACTTGAAATTGTTCTAGTAATGCTTGAGAAATTTGAATAGCATTTACACTTCCAAAAATCTTTCCGCTCGTACCTGCTTTCGCTCCAATCTTTAAAGTTTGACCATCTAACTTTGCAGCAACAGCTTTATACTCATCCACTTTTGCAGTTTCAGCAGCAGCTTCTTTTGCTTTAAGTTCGTCCAATTTTTTCATATTGGTAGCATTGGCAATTAATGCCAAACCTTGAGGAATCAAGAAATTTCGTCCGTAACCATTTTTTACAGACACTACTTCGTGCTTGTCCCCAACTTTATTTAAATCTGCTAATAATATAATATCCATGATAAAATATATTTTTTCTTTTTGGGTAACCACAAGGGTTATCCCTACATTATTTTAATAAATCAGTTACATAAGGTAACATTGCTAAATGACGAGCACGCTTGATTGCTGTAGCCACTTTTCTTTGATACTTCAAAGAATTACCTGTAATTCTTCGAGGAAGGATTTTACCTTGCTCATTGATGAATTGTAACAAGAAGTCAGGATCTTTATAATCGATGTACTTGATTCCGTACTTTCGAAATCGGCAGTACTTCTTTCTGTTTTGACCTATTTTAGGATTGCTTAGAAATTTTATATCGTCTCTAGAAGCCATGATTTTTTTTATTTAAAAATTAGAAAATTAAGTTAACCGAAAATCTTATTCCTCTTCTTCAGCTACAGCCGTTGGAGCGGCAACAGCAGCAGGTGCAGCAGCAGCTTTTTGCGGAGCTGGAGCTTTTTTCTCAGCTCTAACTTCTGCTTTGATTTCTTTCTTCACTTTGTCCTTTTTCTTTCCGATTAATCCGTTACGTTTGTCGTCGTTAAATTTAACGCCGTACTTGTCTAATTTTACACATAAAAAGCGAATCACTCGCTCATCACGCCTTAGTGCTAATTCTAATTTAGCAATAAAAGCTCCATTAGGTACTGCAAATTCAGTACAGTAATACACACCTGTTGTGCGTTTTTTGATTGGGTAAGCCAACTGGCGTAATCCCATCTCTCCCTTATCAGTAATAGTAGCTTCGTTGGACGAAAGCATGTCCCAATAAGTTTGAGCTGTCGCGTTGATTTCATCGCCCGACAGTACTGGATCTACGATGAAATTTACTTCGTAATGCTTCATTTATCTGAAGTATTTTTTTTGTTAAATAAATAAAATTTTTAAAACGGCTGCAAAGATAAGGAAAATGGTAGGTTTTGCAAAAAGATTGGACTCCTTATTTTAGCTAAAAAGTCCTCTATTTTCTCGTAAAAATCAATTTTCTACCAAAAAAAAATCTAATCCCCAAAATATTCCCTCTCCTTATTCTTTTATTTAACTTTATCACCCGATTTTAAATTAAATACTAAAGAATGTTGAAACGATTATTTTTATTTTCAAGCACTATTTTATTTTTACTTTTTTTAGGATGTTCTGGCTGTACAGGAGATGGAACGACTACTCCACCTCAAACCACCACCACGCCTCCAAAAGCCGAAGTCAAAATTCCAAAATTCAATAGAGATTCTGCTTATTTTTTTACTCAACAACAAGTTGACTTTGGCCCTCGTGTACCGAATACCAAAGCGCATACCGCATGTAAAGATTGGTATGTAAAAAAATTCAAATCATACGGTGCAGATGTAATTGAGCAGAATTTTCAAGTCAAATCATTTAAAAATAAAATACTCAACTCCACCAATGTCATCGCTCAATTCAATACTGACAATGATCACAGAGTTGTACTGGCAGCACATTGGGATACCCGACATCATGCTGACCAAGACGCTGATGAAAAGAAAAAAGATGACCCAATTCTCGGAGCAGATGATGGAGCAAGTGGCGTAGGTATGTTGTTAGAAATTGCACGACAAATACAAATCAACGGAATTGACCTTGGAGTGGACATCGTACTTTTCGATGCTGAAGATCAAGGAACAAATGGTGGTGCAGAAACCACTTGGTGTTTGGGTTCACAGCATTGGTCTCGAAATTTACATCGACCAAACTATAAACCTAAATTTGGAATCCTTCTCGATATGGCTGGTGCCAAAAATGCACGATTTACTAAAGATGAAGTCTCCATGAAACATGCTCCCAACGTGATGAATAAAGTTTGGAAAATTGCAAAAGAAAGAGGTTACGGCAATTACTTCATTGACGAAAGAGGTGGCCCATTAATCGACGATCATAAGTTCGTCAACGAAATTGCAAAAATCCCAATGATCGATATCATCAATCGTCCAAGTGGTTCAAGAACTGGCTTCGGAAAATATTGGCATACACATGGTGATGATATGAGCGTCATCAGCAAGAGCACACTAAGAGCTGTTGGACAAACTGTTCTTGCTGTCCTCTACAAAGAATCCGCAGGCACGTTTTAATTATTCATTTTTAATTATTCATTACAATGACTCCTGATAAGTACATAAAAAATTATATTGATGGTGCTTTGCTCCCTGCTGCTTCGGGAGAATATTTTGATAATTTCAATCCTGCTGTTGGGAAAGTGTATTCGCATATTCCTGATTCAGATGAACGCGATGTTCAACAAGCATTGGAAGCTGCGGAACGCGCTTTTCCAGAATGGTCAAAAACAGAACCCTCTACTCGGTTTCGAATTTTGACTCGGATTGCAGATATCATTGAACAAAATTTAGATGACTTTGCTCGTGCTGAAAGTATTGATTCAGGAAAACCATTTGCGATGGCTCGAAGTGTGGACATTCCTAGGGCGCATCAAAATTTAAGATTTTTTGCAACAGCTATTTTGCATTTTTCATCAGAGTCACATCCTATGCAAAATGAAGCCATTAATTATACTTTACGTCAACCGATTGGAGTCGTGGGATGTATTTCTCCTTGGAATTTACCTTTGTATTTATTCACTTGGAAAATCGCTCCTGCCCTTGCTGCTGGAAATTGTGTGATTGGAAAACCTTCTGAAATGACTCCGATGACTGCCTACATGTTATCCAAAGCATGTAGCGAAGCAGGACTTCCCGCAGGTGTCTTAAATATCCTTCATGGACACGGCGCAAAGGTGGGTCAAGCAATTGTGGAACATCCAAAGATCAAAGCCATCTCATTTACAGGAGGAACAAATACAGGTAAAAAAATAATCAGTACTGCTGGCCCAATGTTTAAAAAACTGTCATTGGAACTCGGCGGAAAAAATCCTAACATTATATTTGCAGATTGTGATTTTGATGAAATGATGATGACGACTTTGCGTTCTTCATTTTCCAATAATGGTCAAATTTGCTTGTGTGGTTCTAGGATATATGTGGAGCGGCCAATCTATGAAAAATTCAAAGAAGAGTTGGTCAAGCGGACTCAATTTATAAAAGTAGGTGATCCATTTTCAGCAGTAACAGATTTAGGGGCTTTGGTTTCTGAGCAGCATATGAAAAAAGTGATGAGTTATATTTCCCTAGCTGAAGTGGAGGGCGGAACTGTACTTTGCGGAGGTACTCCTGTCGAAATGAAAGGAGAATATTCGGAAGGATATTTCTTACGTCCTGCTGTTATCGAAGGACTCCCACATACTTGCCGAACGAATCAAGAAGAGATTTTTGGCCCAGTCGTTACCATCGCTCCTTTTGATACAGAAGAGGAAGTTATTGAATATGCGAATAGTACACAGTTTGGTTTAGCAGCTACGGTGTGGACAAAAGATATTTCCAAAGCAAATCGAGTTGCAGAGAAAATAGAATCAGGAATTGTATGGGTGAATTGTTGGATGGTTCGAGATCTACGAACGCCATTTGGAGGAGTTAAGAGTTCAGGAGTTGGGCGTGAAGGTGGCTTGGAGGCTTTGCGATTTTTTACAGAACAAAAAAATGTTTGTATAAAATATTCGTAATTTTATAACAAAGACATTTAGATATCGCAGTTTTTAAAAAACAACTATTATGAAAAACGAAAAATCAACTCCTTCAAATAGAAGAAATTTTATCAAAAAAGCATCTCTTGCTTCAGCAGGTGTTTTGGGTTTAGGGCAAGTACATGCTCACAATACTTCCTTTGAAAATACTCAAACAATAAATCTTCCAAATGATTTAACAATACTTTTCCAAGGTGACTCGATCACAGATGCAGGTAGAAGTAAAGAAGGCTATTATGCTAACCATACTTGGGGTGGCTTGGGTGCAGGTTATGCAATGTACGCCGCAGGAGCATTGTTAGGAAAAAATCTTAATTCCAAAATTAGAATCTATAACAGAGGCATCAGCGGAAATAAAGTGCATCAGTTGGCTAGTCGATGGGAAGAAGATTGTTTACAAATTCGTCCAGATGTTTTAAGTATTTTGATTGGAGTAAACGACTTTTGGCATACCATAGACTTTGGGTATAAAGGAACTGTAAAAACTTACGAAGATGATTTAAGAAAATTATTGGATCGTACTTTAAAAGAGAACCCAAATTTAAAACTCATGATCTGCCAACCTTTTGTCGTCAAAGGTGGAACAGCAATAAAAGAAGAAGCATGGTTCCCTGCATTCATGGCTTATCAAGATGCAGCCAAAAGAATCGCTACAGATTATTATGCAAGTTGGGTGCCTTTTCAAAAAACTTTTGATGATGCGTTAAAAAACTCAACTGTGGAAGCATTGTGTCCTGATGGAGTGCATCCTTCTTTGGGTGGAAGTTATTTGATGGCACAAGAGTGGTTGGATGTTTTGGGGAAAATGATGAAATAGTTTTTCTTGTAAACTTTTCATTTTATAATTACTTTTTAAAAACATCAAAATGACTTTCCAGTTAGAAAAAAGATTGATTAGTGTTTCGGACTATCATAAAATGGGTGAGGCTGGTATTCTTACTGAATAATACAAAGTTATCCAAGAAAACCTTTCCTTCCCCTATTTCGATTTATACCAGTCCTTTGAAATTGTTTGCTACCTTTGGTCATTTAAGTAAGTGTTCACATTTATTTAACTCAAGTTGCGAATAATTATTGACTGATGATTTTGTGTTCAAAAAAATGTATTAAGATGATATGTATTGGGTATTGAGAACGGTTCGTAGTCTCAATACCTTATACTCATAATCTTATATCAAATTATCCGCAA
>CAKZSH010000187.1 GCA_937918905.1 uncultured Saprospiraceae bacterium | reverse complement strand
ATTTTCTTTTCGAAATGTTTCTGCTTTTTGTTGTTGCTCTGGATCTTTGACTTTTAGTTTACCTGTGGAAAATAGGTAAACGTAAATGGCAAAGGAGAGTATTATGATTTCAAAGAATAAGCCTACGAATTGCATTTTTTTATTTTTAAAAGTGATTTTTTTAAACTCTTAATTCATGTTAGAAATATAGATCATTACTTGGGTATCGAATAACGGTGAGATGTCACACGGATGACGCGGATGCAGCGAATTTACACAGATTTTCTTTTGACGTGTTTGGGATTTTTATTCACGTCAAAAGAAAAAAATCCGTGTAAATTCGCTGCATCCACGTCATCCGTGTAACATCTCACCGTTATTAAAAATCGTTAGGTCAACTCCTCAAAATTACCAGTCTGCCGATTTTTTCTAACATTTTTCCAATCAAAATATCTCCCATTCATCACTACATAAACTCCTTCGGGCAATGCTTGTGCAAATGCTAAAGCACTTCCTAAATTAAAAAAACCATCAGATGAAGTTCCGAAGGCATAGGGAACCATAGCACCTGTGAGGACGATAGTTTTCCCTTTAATTTTTGAGTTGGCTAATTTTTCAGCAGTAACAACCATCGTATCTGTACCGTGAGTAATAATAATATTTTCGTGTTTTGATTTTTTACAATTATGAATAATAATGTCTCGATCATCTTCAGTCATTTCGAGGCTGTCAATCATCATTAAAGTTTTGATGTCAATATCAATAGTACAACGACCTCGATCAAACATTTCTTTAAGGTGAGTGTCTTTAAAATATAACTCTCCAGTAATGAAGTTATACTCTTTATCAAATGTTCCTCCTGTGATAAATACTTGTACCATGATGTTTGTTGATTTTATTTGATGTGGTTCCTATTTCGTGATAAGTCGATAAGTAATCAGTTACTATTCACGACTAACCAATCACAAACCAAAGCTAGAATTTTCTATTTAAAAATGGAACTATCGACGGCGTAAAAGATCACTTTCTGCTAAGAAAATAACACCTGCAATAAAAGCTACTAAGAGAAGAATGGCAAAACCTATTTTCCACCAAGAGTTTGGTTTTTTTCCGTAGACCTTTCCAGTTTGACCATTGATAGTGAAGTGGTAGAGTTTATTATTGTAATAATATGAGCACAACCAAATAGGTAGGATGATGTGCTTAAAGGTTTGATTACTTTTCCTACTATTGATATGAAGATTTCGTTGTGTATCTCCTCCAAGCTGAGCAGAACACATATTACGAAGTTTGTAATCCATGATACCTTCTGCTTGATGATACCCTTGATCTACTTCAACATTATAAACTTCTGCTTCCCAACTAACCATCAATCGAGGATCAAAATTAACAACTTCGTTTAATCGAAATGGAAGAATTCTTTCGACATGTTTTTGCTTTAATCCATTAGAAGCTACCACCAATACATCATCGAAAAAATGGTTTAATCGACCACTACGATGATTCCAACGAATTTTTTGAATTCGTTGTGTGGTCATTTTTCCATTCATTCGCACTTGTCGAGTTTCATAATAATAAGTACCTGCTTCCCCACTCCATTGTGCCTCGGCCTGTGCATCAAAAGTCCAAAATGGAAGATAGACCCCATGCAGTTGTTCGACTTCATCGAGCCTTTTTAATTTGGAAGGATGAAACCAACCTGAACTGACCCATTTTTTAAAAACTTTATCTGCCTCTGCCCTACTCACATAAAATGGAATGATGCCCGATGGCTCAATATATTGATGATCGAAGGCTTCAACATTTACTTTGGTTGATCCACAAAACCCACAATTGATTTTGACTTGTTCTGCATCCACCATAAAGTTCGCGCCACAGTTAGTACAGTCATAAACTCGTTTTCCTTTTTCTTCTGGAATGTAATCCTTAACTAGCGCAACAGCATCATGCAAAGATTTTTCCACCACTTTGTCATTGGCATTATTGACATCTTCGAGGTAACCGCAATAGTTACAAGTGATCTTTTTAGAATCCGCAGAATAGTGCATTTTACTACCACAAGAGGGACATGGCAATTGAACAGCGGACTCGATGTATTGAGGATCTTCGTTGATCATTTTTTAGTAAATGGTGATTGGTAATTAGTGACTGGTAGTGACAAATCACGAATTACCAATCACTAATTACTTAAAATTAAAGTCTCGCTAATAATTCTTTTTTCTTTGCTTCAAACTCTTCGTCAGAAAGTACACCAGCCGTTTTGAGTTCACCCAATTGCTTTAGCGTATCCATGATTTCTTCACGAGTGGTAGCCTTGGCAGCATCGCCCGTAGGAGCAATGTTAGGTTGTTGAGGAACTGGGCTAGGTTGAGGGGTTTGTTGTTCTGCCATCATCTTTGCCATACCAAATCCCATTCCCATACCGATACCATCACTTGCTCCACCAGAAGGATTTTCAGCAGCTTTTTCCATAGCTTGAGCAGTTTGGAATTGTTGAAATTTATTCATGTCATCGACCATATTCATATTGGTCATCTTGTCGTAGAACTCTTCCACTTCTTTTGGAAGGGAAACGCTTGACACTTGAAATTTCACTAACTCAATTCCAAATGGGTCTAAATCCATTTGCAAAATTGGAGCTACTTTATATCCTATCTCGGAATAGCTTTTAACCATATCCAAAACAGAAACTTCTGTCTCTGCTAATGCCTCAGCAAACTTAGGTGCAATGATGTCTCTTAGGCTCGCTTCGATTTCTCCAATTTTGACTTGCCCCTTTGTACCAGCATAGTTGGTAAAAAATAATTTCGGATCTTTTACTTTTATAAAGTAAGTACCATGAGCTTTCACTCGTACTTGTTTGAATTCAGGATCACGAAGAATGATTGGGTTCGTAGTTCCCCATTTTAAATCCGTAAATGTTTTACTACTAAAAAAATAAACATCACACAGGAATGGTGATTTAAATCCTTTGTCCCAATTTTTCAAACTGGTCAACAAAGGCATATTTTCAGTTAATAACTCATATCGTCCTGGTTCAAAATCATCTGCAAATTCTCCTTCGTTGAGGAAGAGTGCAGTTTGAGATTCACGGACGGTAAGGTTCGCACCGTATTTAATATTGGCATCCCGATCAGGAAATTTCCAAAGGATGGTGTCTCGATCTTGTTCTCTCCATTCAATGACTTCGACAAATTCCTCGACAAAAAAGCGCATTAAACTCATGATGGGTGATTTTTTTATTTGTTAAAAAAATGAATTTCTGATTTATAAAAATAACTTTATTGTTAAGACTCTATTTGATAGAGAATGGTTACTAATTCGGTATTCCTTTTTTATTCATAAAGAGCTTCATAATGTATCCAAATGCAAGTCCTCCTAAAATATAAATTGCTATGCTGATAAGAATAAGTTCTATATCCATTGGTCTTTTTTGAAAAAGAGGAATAATTATTCCACAAATAATAAACATCAAGAAACCAAAGGTTAAACCTATTCTTATCCAACCATTTCCTTCAAAAGGATTTTTAATTTCTTTTAAATCAATATCTTCGAATCGTTGAGGTTGTTTTTTTAACCAACTCGCTTTTAATGATTTTCTAAACCATCCCCAAAGAGGAAAAGTCAATGTAAGAATTATCAATGTGCCTACATTCATCAAACAAGGTATAATTTCTCCACAATTATTACAATACAAACCAAACCAATTTTTAAATCCAGTATTGTTCTGTGTTGACCATGTTCTACCATCATGCATTTTATCACAATGAGGACATGGAACAAAAGATCTTTCAATTCGTGGTTTGTCAGAAGTCTTATCTTCTAAATAAACTTTAGGAACTTTTTGCCCTAAAATTAATTCATTGATAGCCAATCCTGGATTGATCATCCAATGAATATTTATCCAATTTTTCCAATCATAAATCTTGTATTTGTTCTTATCAAAATCCATAATTTCAATTTTTGAAATACCAAACCATAAGTTCTTGTTCATAATTATTACGAAAAAATAAGCTCAAAGGATTCTTAAATTTATTTCTAATTGACCTTATAATATAACTACTTTCTTGTAAGTTCTGTAATAATTTTAATTTTTGTATTCGATTTATTCAGGACATTCATTTCCCCGACTTTCATCAAAAGTTCAGATTTAGAAGTGGTTTCCATTATGGTTGTATAATTATTTTCAATATCAAATTCTAATGTCCCATTCCCTGCACCAGTCATTTTCATATCACCTAGTTCATCCAGTTGAGATTCCATAATATATTCCTGTACCAAATCAAAGTATGCCATCCCTTCCTTAATTTCAGTCAAAGTATAAATAGTTTTTATTTTCATTTCCATGGGACTTTTACCTGGCAATGGAATAGAGAATGGAATCTCCTGAGAAAATTCCCCTCCAATTTTTATAGGGTCTTCTGGGAATAATATGCTTTTTGAAAATTGCTTTAAAGTTTCTGCTAAAGTAGCTCTCATATTTTCATCAACATCTCCTACAATACTATCCAATGAAAATGAACTCATCTCATCAAAATTACCATATATTTTTGTCCCTTTAAAAAGAACCATCTCCATAGGCTCGCCCCCCATTCCCGTGGATTGTTGACTTACCAAAGAATCATATTCCATTACTGCAGGTATTTTACCTTCAAAATTTTCTCCTGAAGAAATGGAGTAAAACATTAGTGTAAGTCCATTTGATAAAATAGGCTCCATTCCTAAACTCGAATTCTCTGAAGTTGAATCTACTCCAAATATCGTTTCGGAATCAATAACAGTTTGCATGGAAGATTTATAGATGGAATTCGGAAGAACAGATTGTTTAAAGATGACACTTTCTTGTGCTAAAATCAATGATGATATCATTGTTAATCCAAGTATTAAAAATCCGATTTTATTACTCATACTGGTTTGTTTTGTTGTAAGGAACTAAAGTTGAAGCAATCGTCACCTTATTCAATAGATAAAGCAAAGTTAAATAAACAGCAATTTTATAAAGTGGAAGATAAAAAGAATGCCATAATACTGGCAATAAAGACGTAGAATAAATAGGCTTGTAAATAAATGTGTTCCAAATATCCTCTTGAAATCAAACTATTGTTCCTTTTTTAAACGATTAACACAATTTTCTAAATCAAAATGTGGAAAACATTTTCCTTTCAAAAATCAATTCCTCCTTTGCATTCCTTATTTTTATACAACTAAAAAATCAGACCTCATGCAAACTATGACCGATCTTGTTCTCTTTGAAAAATTAAATGATTATTGTAAAACATTCGAAAAAGAGTTTCATCTAATCCCTACGGAAAGAAAGGAACAATTGCGCATCCTTTGTCAGTATATTTACCAAAAATATATAGATAAAAAAACAGCAAAGGTAGTCGTGATTTGTACTCATAATTCTCGTCGTAGTCATATCGGACAATTGTGGTTAGTTGCTGCTGCAAGTTTTTATAACATTACTCATGTAAAAAGTTATTCAGGTGGAACAGAAACTACTGCTTTTAATCCTCGGTCAGTTGCTGCATTGCGCAGGGCTGGTTTCGAGATTGTAACCTCTGAGGAAAGTGATAATCCTATTTATTATGGCGCATTTGGTTTTTCCCAAACTCCTCAAAAAATGTTTTCGAAAAAATATAACCATGAAGCTAATCCAACTGAAGGTTTTGCAGCCATCATGGTATGCGATAGTGCCAATGAAACTTGCCCTATAGTACATGGTGCAGAGAAACGATTTACTATCATGTATGATGATCCTAAAGCCTTTGATGGAACAAATTTAGAAACGGAAAAATATGATGAACGAGTGAGGCAGATTGGAAGAGAAATGTTTTATGTTATGAATTTTATTGCTATGCTGAAGTAGGGAAGGAAAATTGAAGTAGGGAAAAAGGGAAGACGGATTTACGATTTGAGAAGTATTGTTGAATACTGGTGAAGTTAGAATCACCGATTTTCGAAATACTTCTCAAATCGTAAATCCTTTTTCCCTTTTTCAAAACACACTACCAATGAAATTTTGAACAATAAATTTATCGTACTAAATACGAGGTTTTAAATCCTTTCTGAGACCAATAACAATTACTTCCCCCCTTTTCCTTTGCTAAGAAATTCACAATTCGTAATTTCCCCTTTTAATTACGAATTATGTTGCGAAAACTACTTTTCACCTTGTCGATCTTTGTTTTTTGTATGATTCCATTATGGAGTCAAAATAAACAATACCCCGAACTCAATATCAATCTTATCGAAGACGTCCTACAAGGCAATGAAGATTTAGATCCAGATGATTTTATTTTTATCTACGAAAACTTACAATCTTTTGCCAATAACCCACTTAATCTCAACAGAGCAACTGTCTCCGACCTAGAAGAACTTTTTATCCTCAATCAATATCAAATTCAAGAATTTTTTATTTATAAAAAAAAGATGGGCGACCTTATTTCCATCTACGAATTACAAGCCATTCCAGGATTTGATTTAAGAACAGTCCAAGCCATTGCTTCATTTGTAAAAGTAAGTGGTGAAGGAGATTATCAAAAATCAATTCCTTCTATGCTCAGGGAAAGTAATCGGACTATTAGTACAAAATGGAGTCGTCAACTTGAAAGGGCAAGAGGGTACATCACTCAACCCAATGCCGAAGCACCTGCCTACGAAGGTTCTCCTGACAAATTAAATCTTCGATTTAGAGGTCGTTTTAGTAATAGATTCTACTACGGTTTCACCGCAGAGAAAGACGATGGAGAAAGTTTTTTTAAAGGAAGTAACCGACAAGGGTTTGATTTTTACTCGGCTCATATTTTTCTAAAAAATTATTCTAGTCGATTAAAAAACTTAGCACTCGGTGATTTTACCATAAGCATGGGACAAGGTTTAATTGCCTATTCAGGTTTTGCAAGAAGTAAAGGTGCAGAAGTTCTAAATATCAATCGAAACCGAAATGTGCTGCAACAATTCTCTTCTTTAAATGAAGTTTTATTTTTTAGAGGACTGGGTGCGACAATTGGTATTAATGAAAATTTAGAAATAACAGCCTTTGGTTCTTACAGAAAAGTAGATGGAAATATTTTTGAAAATGATTCTTTAAGTGCAGAGTTTCAAGAATTTGAAATTCTAACAAGCTCTTTACAAACCTCTGGCTACCACGCTACTCAAAATGAAATTGAAGACGAAAAACAAATTCAACTCTTACAAACTGGTGGCAAAATAAAATATAAAAAAGATACTTGGCACCTTGCATTCAATACCATTTACCATCAACTTGACAAACCGCTAAACAAGTCCAACGATGCTTTCAATCGTTTTACCTTTCGTGGCGATAAATTATTAAATGTCAGTACTGATTATGGTTTACTTTTTCGAAATTATAAATTCTTTGGCGAAGCTGCCATGAGTGATAATGGTAGCCTTGCGACTGTCAATGGCGTTTTTGTAGGGCTAGATCGAAGAGTCAGTATGTCTATTTTACATCGGCACTTACCTGCTGATTTTCATGCGATCAATAATCGAGTTTTTGCGGAAACGAATCAAGGTAGTAATGAAAATGGTCTATACCTTGGTTTGCAATTTTTCATTAATAAAAATTGGGAATGGCGTTTTTACTTTGATACGTGGAAACATCCTTGGCTGCGTTTCAATGTGGATGCTCCTTCCAAAGGAGTCGAATATCTCTCTCGACTGACTTACAAACGCAAGCGAAGAATGGAGGCGTACATCCAATTTAGAAATGAAATCAAACAAAAAAATGCTCCCGGTAACGAAACTCCAATTGATTTTTTAGTCAACAATCAAAGGACTCAATTTCGCATTCATCTTTCCAACAAAATAACTGAATCAATCGAACTTCGTACTCGGGCAGAATGGTCATGGTTTGACAACGAAGTCGATCCTTTTGCAAGAGGATATTTATTATATCAAGATGTGGTTTTTAAATCTATCAATTATCCTTTGTCCTTTTCTACTCGTTATGCAATTTTTGATGCACAAGATTGGGATGCTAGAATTTTTGCTTATGAAAATGATTTGTTATACACTTTTTCAGTACCTCCTTACTCTGGCAAAGGCACTCGATTCTATTTGAATTTAAGATACCGTCCATTCCGAAATTGGACTTTTGAAGCTCGATACGAAAGAACCTTTTTACAACAGGGTAATATATTTACGGATGGTCGATTGATTACTTCTGATGGGTTTGGAAATGGAAATGAGTTTATTGAAGGAAATGTGAGATCGGCAGTAGAAGTACAGGTACAATATAAGTTTTAATGAATAATTAAAAATGAATAATGAATAATTTCCTTTAACGGTGATCCACGTTTTTCGAAATTATTAACTGATGTTACGCAAAAAAGATTACGCACGAAATATTTTGAATTTTTCAACGCTGAGACGCTGAGACACAGAGGTTGTCGAATACCTTATTGAGCGCGCAGAGGATTTTTATTAAAATAAAAATGAGCAAAGATGCAGAGATTTAAAGTGTTCCTGATGAAAGACTTTGCGGACTCTGCTTCTATTTTTCGCACTTGCCTGCCGCAGGCAGGGAAAAATACTCTGCGACATCCAATAAGGTATTCGACCAACTCTGTGTCTCAGCACCTCTGCGTTCAATAATCAATATATTTTCGAAACTAGATCGAAACTAGATTAATATCTTTTTTGCGTAACATCAGTCAATTAAATGACACCACTAAATTGGTAGGTAAATCTGTAGAAATTCTGAATTTCAATCTTAAAAAAATATATTTTCAAAACAATCTATTATTCAGATTTTCTTCAAAATCATCTTTCATATTTGTTTTGACATTCAATATTTCTTTTACAAAACTTTTGTTTATGCCCATATTAAAAAGCTCAAAGATCAATCCTTACCGTGATGACCTTGAAAAGACTGTTGAGCATTCTCCATGTTTTGACCCTAGTATTTTTTGTGATACAGAATTGTATATAGAGGAGAAAACAAAACAATCTATTCCTTTTTGGAAAGCATGGTGGAAATATTTAAAATCATTTTTCTCTAAACGATAAATTCAGATTTACTTCAGAATTACATCTTAAAATTGTATTTCTAAATCAAGAATTATAAAAGAATAATAGAACCATATCTCAAGAATATTCTTTTCGGTTCTAACTAATTTTGAAAAACCCACCAATGTCGGATGATGCTAAATTCCATCCGACATTTTTTTTTCTCAAAAAATAATAATTCAATCTTTTCTTCAAAATTAATTCAGAATTGAAGGTGTACTTGAGGTTATTTTTAAGACCAAAATCTTTTTTACATTCATACATAAACAAACAATAATGGAAAATAATCCTGTTCGCTATTCAGATGCAGAACTTTTAGAGTTCAAAGAATTTATCGATCAAAAAATAGAAACCGCAAAAGAACAAATTCAATCTTTGTCTAACAGGGCTGAAAATATTTCAGAATCAAATGGCAACGATGGAGATTGGATAGATAGCTCTTCAAATATGCAAGACCTTAATATGCTATATGCCATGATTGGAAGGCAACGTAAACATGTTCAAGATTTAGAAAATGCCTTGTTTAGAATTCGGAATAAAAGTTTTGGTATTTGTACCGTATCAGGTCAACTAATTGATAAAAGAAGATTGATGGCAGTACCTACTACTTCCAAATCATTAGTGGCTAAAATGGATATTCCTGAAAAAAGAAAACGGGAAGCTGTAGAAAGAAGAAAAACAACTTCAACTAAAACCCCTACTTCCTTTTCAAGAGTTATAAAAAGAACAGGAGGTAATCCTATGTCAAAACCCGTTGTTGCAAAAGATAATTTCTTAGATCAAGAAGAGGATGATTTCGATTTTGAAGAGATGAATAATATTATGGATGGCTCTTTGGAAAATGACGAATAAACAAATATAATTTTAAAATAAACTTTTTTGATCTGCCTTAGGGAGGTAGCATTTAAATTCCTTCGGTATTTCCCCAAAGTAAGATTAGAAAGTAAAATAGCTTTCAGATATTTTAAATTTCTGGAAGCTATTTTACTTTCATTGTTTAACTTAGCGTCATAGTTTCACCAATTATGAATTACCATGAAATTACTTATCATAGAAGACGAACAGGACTTATTGGATTTAATGCTTCGGTATTTAAAACGGGAAGGATATCTCTGTGAGTTCGCAAATAACTTTAGAGATGGATATAAAAAAATCAATAATTTCGAATACGACTGTGCTATTATTGACTTAAATCTTCCAGATGGTGATGGATTAAAATTGGTTGATACTCTCCGTAGTGATAATACTCAAATGGGGATTTTGATTATTTCAGCGAGAGATAAAGTGGATGAACGCATTCATGGCTTAGATACTGGAGCTGATGATTATTTAACCAAACCATTTAATCTTTCTGAACTGAATGCGAGAGTAAAAGCGATCATGAGAAGAAAGACGAACCAGTTCAGTAAGGAATTAAAATTTAGTAATTTATCCATTAATATAGATGAAAGAAAAGTAATCGCCTCTGATAAGATTCTTCAATTGACCAAAAAAGAATATAGCATTTTACTCTACTTAGCTAGAAATAAAAATCGAGTGGTAACCAAAGACAGCATTGCAGAACACCTATGGGGTGACTATATGGATGATGCTGTTTCATTTGATTTTATTTATGCACATGTAAAAAACTTAAGAAAAAAACTAGCAGAAAATGACTGTGGTGATTTTCTAAAAACGGTGTATGGCATCGGCTATAAATTTCAAACCAATTGAAACGACTCAAATTATTATACATCATTCCTGCGTTGTTATCATTCTTCAGCGCCTTTATTTTAATCAGATTTTTTTTCTCTCCTGAAAATTATTGGAAGGCCTTTGTTGTAGCGATTATCCCTGCTTTAATACTTGCCATCGGATTTAGAGTAATTACTTATCGACGGATTCAATTGATTCGAAAACAGCTTTTTCAAATACTCGAAACCTTAGAAGAGTTTGATGTCGATGAACCTAAAAAAGTAGAATTTGAAGAATCTCCATTTCCTATTTTTAATGATTTAAACGAATATTTGGTAGAATTAATTGATCGGGTCAGAAAAAATTATCAAGCCAATAAACAATTCACTCAAAATGCTTCACATGAATTACAAACACCTTTAGCGGTCATCAAAGGTCATGTAGAGATATTGTTACAATCCCCTAAAATTGGTAAAAAAGAAATTGAATCCTTAGCTGCTGTTTTACAAAATACCAATCGTTTATCCAAAATCAATAGTGCTTTGATTTTGTTATCAAAAATCGAACATCAACGATTTTCTGATTCTGCAAATGTGGATTTTGAAAAAATCATGGAAGAAGTTTTAAAGAACTTTAAAGACTTAATTGCTATTCAAGAAATAAAAATAGAGAAAAATTATACTGGAAAATTTAAAGTGGCGATGAGTGAAACTTTGGCAGAAATTCTCATAGCTAATTTAGTCCAAAATGCTATCCGACACAATATTGAAAATTTAGGTTTTATCAGAATCGAAATTAGTAATGAAAAATTTTCAATTAGTAATTCAGGGTTAGCTCCCAAGATGTCTATTGAGTCTTTATTCAAAAGATTTAAGAGGGATTCTGATGTGGAGGAAAGTTTGGGATTGGGCCTTTCGATTGTCAAAAGAATTTGTGACCAATCGGGACTGGAAGTGAACTATGAATTTAAGGATGAGTTACATCGACTTGTGATCGAAGTATTGTAAGTATTTTTTTTTGAATAACTCAACAATGGACTTCCTCACGACAGTAGACACTTAGATAATAAATTAATCAACATTTTTTTAATTCCCATAAATGAAAAAACATCTTCTAACCTCAATCATAATTCTTTGTTTTTGTCTTTTCTCCATCGCTCAAAAGCAAGGTAAGCCCTATGAAATTAAATTGAACAAAGCACGAATCAATGGAGTTTTAACCTCATTTGAAGTTTTAGATTTAAGGGATAATACTAACGAATTAGGAATTACTTACACAGGTGTCAATAAAACAAAACGAATAGCTCGGCTTGAAAATGGAGCAACATTTCAGATTAAAAACTTGCTTGAAAATTCTATCTCATTTAAAAAAGAAATTGAAGATTCACTAATTTTTGTAATCAAAGAAATGAGTACTCTGGAAGATTTTTTAGTAAAAAAAGCAAGCCTAAATGTCTTCTTTGAATTTTATGTAAAAAGAGATAGCCTATATTATAAAGCTGATGACTTTGATGGTTTTTCTTTTTATCGAAGTTATAAAATGCATGGAAACTATATCACTCAAGCTTTACAAGCAGCTATTCTACAATTCCAACAAACTTATTTTAACAAACAATTTGAATACGTCAATGGCATCAATCGAGAGGAGTTGGAAGAAAAAAAAGTAAAATACAATTTCGACATTTTAAAAACACAACAATACAATCCCGGATTTTATCGTACGTATGAAGAATTTATCAACAACTCCCCTTCTATCAATAATGTTCAAATTCTCACACAAGAGGAACAATTAGAATTTAAAAATATTATTGCTTATGATATTCTCCAAGTCAAAAACCCTGACAATATTAGTCCTAAAAAGTATCGGGAAAAACTAAAAAAAATGTGGGGATTTTCTGATGGAGAAAATATTTTTATCAATAATAAAAGTCTGCATAATGCTGATTTCTTTTCCAAAATTGAAACCAAAGGCCCTTACTGTTATTTTTTATCTCTAGAAACTGAGAAGTCTACTTCTTTTTTAGAATTTGCACTTACTCTTGCAGCAGGTGTAGTCGGTGCTGCAATCGGGAATAAAATCAAAGGAATTTCTATAGGAATAAGCTACTCTACAAGTATCAATAATAAATATGGTCAAGCATATGTTTTAAAATTAGAAAACCAAAAAATAGTAACGGTCAATGTTAGTTCAATGGCTTTTATGCTTCGATCTGATCAAGAAACGGTAAGTGCTTATAAAGATGAAAGGAGAAGGGGAAAACGAGCCGTCAAGTTAAAATACCTGCAACTTTTTAATGAAAGGAATACGGAAGATTTTTTGAAAAAAATGGAAAAGGAATAATTGAAAAAAGACCTTCCAGAACTTGAAGTCCTAGAAGGTCTAAATATTATTTTTGAATAACCAATTGCTTGGCCATAATTTGCCCACCTACTTGAAAACTAACTAAATAATTTCCACTTGGATAGTGGTTAACATTTATTTCTAACAATTCAATTCCGTTTACTTTTCTAAGGATTCGAGATTGTAATTGTTGTCCATTCATATCCCATAACGTGATAGCCACATCACCTGTTTTTTGACTATCCATTTGAATAGTTGCAATATCTTGAACTGGGTTTGGTAAAATTTTCACATCAAAACCTGGAATATTTTCAACACCTTTTACACTTTCCAATAATCCATTCCATCTTGCCTCAAATTCTTGTAAGAAAATATTAGCAACCACAGCACTATGAATGATTAAAGTATTTTCATCATTACTATTTTCGGCAGAAGCCGACCAGTTATGAGACCCCGTAATTACTTGTGGGTCAGAGGCTGGATTGGTAGCATCTACTATTGCATATTTATGGTGAATGTCATGTTGAGCAGGATGATCTTTCACTTCCAATCCTCCGTCTACCATAGCTTGATAATCACCTCCTATGTCATTAATATTTTCAATCAATCCTCTTACATAAACCCCAGCTGCATCTCTATCAAATAATGCATCACGCATATCATTCATAGTAAAAGTAAGGGTTGCAAATACAATATCAGTCTCCGCAGTTTGAAGTGCATTGGTAATTGCATTAGTAGTGTTATCAGAAGGAGAAAAATAACTTTCAACCAAGTCGCCACCAATGATATATTTATGAGGAGTATTGTCTGATTTTTGATCGCCCACTTGAACTCCAAAGATACTTGGATTAGGGCCATCACCTCCCCACATCTCATTGAACTCTAAAGTATAACCTTTTGCCAATGCTTGATCTTGAATAAAAAGAATATTATTAAAATCCGTATTGATATTATTGCTTGTCAAATTCATCGAACCCGACATCACCCAAGAATCATTTTCAGAATCTCTATCAACTATCATAAATTTATTATGCATTAATGCCGATCCATTTAATTTGACATTGGGAAAATCAACTGGCACCACACTCCCGTCCAAGGCACTATTCAACGTTCCATTATTGGCGATATATCGAACGACCACACCTCTTGCCACCGCACCATTTAATGCAATTACAATTGGTAAATTATTAATATTATAAATGCTCATATCAATTGTGTTTTGAGCATTGTCAATAAAGTTGATGATTTCATCTACGATTTGTCCACCAGGTTTATAGACTGCATCTACACCTGTGGAAAAAGAATTATCCACACCACGATTGAAAAATATTTTCATTTCGCCCGTAGAATTTGATTCCGTACTAAAGACTCGGATGGAACTCTGTGCAATGTCTGTTCCATTTTCAGTAATGACCTGCACGTAATAAAATGCTCCTGGTTGTAATCCTGTTAAGGCAATGGAATGATTGTCTGTTGAAGTTCCTGCATTGATTTCATTGTCCAAGTTCATGGGATCAGTTCCATATTTTAAAATAGAATTTCCAGAAAAATTTGAAGTCCATGAAATATCAAAACTTGAAGTCGTGATATTGGTTTGTTCAATATTATCTACAAAATTCCCATCAAAATCCGCTTCCGTTCGAGGCAGTAATTGATAGGTTCCGTTAAATACAGAAACAATTCCAGTTAGATTAATTGGCGTTTCGGGAATCGTAAAACCTACCAATGGATTTCCAGTACGAACATAAATTTGTGAGGCTTCGCCATTTGCAATAAATCCAAATGTAGTGTTCCCTGTAAACTGTGCGCCACTTCCAGCATCCACAAATTCAATATTATTAACAGTAACTAATTCCGCTTCGGTATCAGCATTTAATCCATTAGGTGTTACCACCTCTGGAATTGGTAATGCGTTATTAGAAGAGTTTACAGTATGACTGACCACATTCACGATTTGAGTCAATCCATTAAAATCACCCATCGTACCTGTGATAGTAATTTCGTCTCCAATATTTAAGGTAGCTGCGATTGATGGATCATAAAATGGAATCCCTGCCGTAGCATCTTGAATGTATCGAATAGGACCAAACTCATCACCATTGGTAACAATACCTGTTACGGTAACTCCTAATCCTTGAGCAAAAGTTCTAGCTTCTGCAATGTCTGCTTGACCATATTGATTGGCAATTTGAAAAAAGAATAACAATGTAATTGCAAATATTTTTTTCATTGAATTATTTATTTTTTAAAAAATTAATTTTGTGGTTAGGTATTTCACTAAAAAGAAACCGTCAACGATGTATTCCATCTCCTTCCTTGTCCAAAGTGAACAGATGCAGATTGCGCATTAAAACCATTATTATTGGAGGTGACAAAACTATCATTATTTCTAGCGTCACTAATGTATATGTTATCCAATAAGTTTAAAACATTAAATCGCAAACTCATTCTCAAATCTTTGACTTTAAAATTATATCCTGAATGAAAGTCAACTAAAAAGTATTCTGGCAACTGCCAAGATTCTTTTCCCCCATCATCACCTTGTAATGATTCAGGAGAAAAACTGGCGAAGTTTTTATCAAAAAAAGTTCCTCTTGCTTTAATGTAAAGTCCTTTGATGGGTTCGAATCGGAGCATACCTCCTATTTGAGTTTGAGCAGCATCACCTACATGTACACCTTTCGCATCAAATTGATAAGTACTACCATTAGGCAACAAAGTAGAAGCTCCAGAATTCCATTTCCAATCTCCCAAAGAAACCAATCCTTCCATAGTCAATTTCTCATTTACTCGAAAAGCAAAATCTAATTCTATTCCTTTATGCAAAGCAGAAATTCCAGAAACATTAATTGGAATTCTAGGGGACTCTGGATCAGAAGGATCTTCCGAAACAGTAGGCAAACGATCCAAAGGTTTGTTTTGCCAAATGGTATAATAACTATTCAGGTTAGCTGAGAATATTGAGCTCTTAAATCCATAACCCAACTCAAATGCAGTAACTTTTTCATTTTCTGAATTATCAGTTTCTACCACTTTCCCAACCTCCTCAAATACTCCAGTTATTTGACCATTTTCTTCAATAACTGAACGGTTGGTATACACCCTTTGTATAACATTATTATATCTAGGTGCTCTAGAAAAATATCCTATGTTGGAAAAAATTCGATGATTATCATCTATATTATATCCCGCACCTGTTTTGATTGTAAAGGTTGGTTTCCAAATATAATCTAACACTTGGTTTTGTGCTGAAGTATTGTCAATGGTTAATCCATTCGCTTCTGCATATGCTTTAGTCGCATCCGATGGGTTATCTACTGTATACAAAGTATTTCCATCTAAAACAGCTCTTTCCAATATATCTGCTGGCCCATTTTCATTGTAATAACCTACAAATCTTTTTTCTCCATTGATCGTAATTTCTTTGTCCCATAAGTAGTCCACCATTTTGTATCCAGTCATTGCTGTAGACAAATTAAGGAATCCACTTAGTTTATCATTTGAATATTCTAATAATCCGAACAAACCGCCCCATCGAACAAAACCATCATAGTGGTATCCAAATTTATCTCCTATCCCAAGTTTGGTTTCTTGATTTAAAATACGCGAGTTTCGATCACCATAAATAAAATCTCCGCCTAAAAGGTCATAAGCTGTTCGGTAATGACCTCCTTCATATTGTCTCAAATCTATTCCACCAGATATAGCAATTTTTTGAGTTACATCATATTTGAAAGTAGAAAGTACACCATACCAAAAATGGTTATTGACACTAGATCGAATAAAAAATTCTGCTTCCCCATCTTCTTTAAAAATGGTTGGCGTTGTATTTTGACTATACATTGAGGTCAAATCCATTTGTCCATTTTCATCATAAATTCTACGATTAACCCTTGCTCCTCCTCCATTTCCAATAGATAAATATGCAATATTAGAAATGTAGAATTTTTCGTTGGCTTGCAAAAAATGTCGTAAACTAAATTGTGGTTTATGATAGTAATTTACACTTGAATTAAATCCTTCTCCATTCAATGTTCCAAAATATTCATTGTATCGTAAACCGTTATCTTTTAGGTTTTCCAAAGGGTCAATTCTATCTTGTGGCACCCCTAACTCTAATGCTCTTTGTGCATCATATTTTGCAATGGCTTGAGTAAAAGGTCGTTGACCATGCTCTTGAGGAGCACCAAATCCTGAAAAACTAAAAAGGTGTTTTCCAACTTGTTTATCTACTCTGAGGTAGTAAAAAAATCCTTTTGTAAAAGTTCCATCTACCCAACCATCACCTTTTTTATAAGAACCTGCAAGCGATACTCCCCAGCCATTTGCCATTCGTCCTGAGGTCAGACCAAATGTAGTTCGTGAATAGCCATTATTTCCAATTTCCTGTTTGACCCTTCCACCACGTCTTGCGTCTATTCCTTTTGTCAAAATATTAATAGTGCCACCTACTGATGGAATCGCTAATTTTGAAGCACTTAATCCTCTTTGTACTTGCATTTGTTTTGTTACCAAATCCAAACCAAACCAGTTGGACCAAAACACTCGACCATTCTCCATATCGTTTACAGGTATTCCATCTAGCATCACCGCAATATTCCTTTGACTAAATCCTCTAATGGTAATTCTAGCATCTCCATCTCCCCCACCCGATGCAGTTGCGTAAGCACCTGGCGTAGAATTTAAAATCATAGGAATATCTTGAGCAGCTAATTCTTCTTGTAATTTTACAGTAGGAATATTGGAAAATGCAACAGGTGTTTTTCTTTCGATAGCAATATCAGCAGTTACATTTACTTGAGTTAAAATCTCACCTGACTTCATTTTTACATCTAGTCGAACAGGCTCATTTCCAACAGTAATAGTTTTGGTAAAAATTTGATAACCTACATATGAGAAAGTAAGGTTATGCGTACCTCTTGGCATCTCCATACTATAACTTCCGTCATAATCAGAAGTCGTTCCTTCATCGGCATATAAAATATTTACTCCGATTAATTCTTCTCCAGTTTCAGCATCTAAAATAATTCCAGATAGTGTAGCTTGAGAAAAAATTGAAATGGTAAATGAAAGAAAGAGAAAAGTTAAGATGTAATTTTTTTTCATAGTGAAGGAGGTTTACATAGACCAAAGTCTTTTATTGAGGATATTGAAAAAGAAGGCTCAAGGTAAATTGATGTGGTTTGTTCAAATAGTGATTAAGTTATTGGTCAAAAACCTTAGAAAAAATAACGTTATTCGAAATAACTCAATAACCAGTAACTTAATAACTATTTGAACAAACCACATCAATTCATTTAGAAACAAAAAGAAAAGAAAGCCAATGACTTTCTTTCCTCTTTTATTTGTCTAAAATTATCGTTTGATAAATTTCTGTACGGATTGTTGTTCATCATCAAAAAACAAACTAATTACATACATCCCATCATCTAAATTTCCAACTGTTAAGTTTATTTTATTTGAAGCATTATTTCCATAATTATATTCCATCAATCTCTCTCCTAACAAGTTATAAATTTCAACTCGCTCGATACTTCCTTCTGCTTCTACTATCAATTCATTGCTAGTTGGATTTGGAAACATGTTAAAAGCAACTTGATTTAAATCTTCACTAGAAGATACAAAATTAGGATCGCATTCACAGTCATGCTCACCTAATCCATAAAAGTTATTTTTACTCCATACATTATAATGTACATATGCAAAAGTATCTTGTAATTGAGCAGCGACGATTCCTGTTCCAAATTTCACATCAGGTTTCCTTTCCAAAGTATGATCCCTTGTCAGGAAGCTCCCCAGATAATCGACCCACGATTGTCCGGGATCTTCTCCGATCACTCCAACTACATCAATTAAGTTTGACCCATCAGTCAATACATCCGATCCTTTAACTAATGCTACAGCATCATTTCCATTAAAGTACATCGCATTATTTACATTATAAACAGGACAAAGAAAAACATCAGCTTTACCTTGTAAATCCAAAAAGTCATGGTAAACTGTTCCATAAACTGGTTGATTGTTATTTAAAGTATCCACCTGTACACAATAAACTGTATCGCCATCAGGATACAATAAGGTATCGCCATTAATCACGCATACATCCCATTCTTGATAGCCATCCCATATTGGGTATTCATTACCTGTGCCATCTGGATCTCTTTTATCCAAAACGATTACGTAAGTTCCATAAGCATCAATCATATCATTAGGAAGGTCAATTCCTGTGTACGAAGTAGCTCCATTTGAAAATCGACCAACAGAATATGCTGATAAATCAATTGGATTAGCTGTCGGGTTATACAATTCTAAGGCCTTATTATTATTTCCACCTTCTACATATTCAGAAATAAATAATTCATCACATTGGCCAAAAGATAAAATAGCTGTAAAAACAAAAACAATTAGAGGTATAATTTTTTTCATAAAAAATATTTGATAATTAGTAAAAGGTAATTAATAAAATTTTCGATTTATCGAAGGAATTTTCAAATTAGACAAGGCAAAAACGAAAGCGATGCAGGACATCGGTAAGGCTTTTTAAAGAAGTATAATTTTAAAAGACCAAGAAGAAATCAAAATGTTAATATTTAACTTTTACTTAGGTGAAAAAATAAGTGAGTTTAGCTTTTAATCTATTTGAAAATAGGATCAATCAGGCTTTTGTTTGTTCCACAAAATTAATATAAAAACCTACAAAAACGGTTATTATAAAAGTTAATTTTATAGGAATTGTCGTTTTAAAGTAAGACCCTGTAACCGCCAACTTCAGTTGGCAGATTGTTTCAAAATAAAGCCTGCTCATTGAATT
This sequence comes from uncultured Saprospiraceae bacterium, assembly GCA_937918905.1. GTDB lineage: Bacteria > Bacteroidota > Bacteroidia > Chitinophagales > Saprospiraceae > CAJQQY01. The sequence continues at coordinate 163 of CAKZSH010000187.1, read as the reverse complement.
TAAATAGTTAAGGGAGTAGGAAATAAATAACCTACCCATCTGAAGGCTTCTTTTTCAATATGATTTCGCTTCGCTATGAAAAAATGAAGCCGTACCGAAGCAGGCTGACCGAGAATTAAGAAAAGAAGCATATTAATAAAAATCACCAGATTTAAAGATATGG
>CAKZSH010000186.1 GCA_937918905.1 uncultured Saprospiraceae bacterium | reverse complement strand
GCAGCGTTCGATATTCATTCTTAAAGTAAAACTTTATTTTCAAGATTATCCGTTCAACGTCAAATGCCAAACAATTTTTTTAAAACTTAAGTCCTGCATTCAACCCAAAGAAATAATAATTTTCTCCATTTTGAGCTTTAGTATAAGCACCTCTAGTTCCTAATACAACTGTATTGGATAAATAGACTTCAAATTCTGCCACAACATTCCAACCATAATCTTCTGCTTCTGTTGTTGTAAATTCTACTTCGCTGGTATCCCTTGATTTAAAATCTCCCATCCAATAACTCGCTCCACCTCCAATTTTTAGACTAGTATTGTCATTATTTATTGGCAATACGAATAAGTTTAAATCTCCTTTCCAAGCATTAAATTCAAATAATGTAGGCAAGTTTTCTTCTCCAAAATTATCTGCTTTAAGGTATCCACCCAATGCACTCAATGCGAATCTTCTTCCTAAATATCTTGTGTACTCTCCATATTGAAAATTACCTACCATCTCATTGCTGTGAAAGGTAGAACCAAATCCATATCTGATTGTATTTTTTTTAGATTTATTTTTTGATTCGTTTGAAGATTCTTGGGCGGAAGTGCTAATAGAAAAAGCACAAATCATTGCTAAAGAAATTATTAATGCTCTCATGAGTAATGTTTTTTATTTGATAGATAATCTAAAATGTAATTACGATGTTAAAATAAGTGGTGGTTTCAAAACGTGCAAGTAAAAGTTAATGGTTTAACCACACCTTAACTTCAAGGCGCAAAAATAATTTATTTTGTTAACAATTTTTAACGGAAGAGATTTTTTAGAAATGGTCTTAGAGGAATTCAGTTAGTAAAAAAAAAGAGGATTAAAAATACCGTAGTATCTTCAATCCTCCCTGTTTTATTTTGAAAAAAAAATAAAAACATGAAGAAAAGATAGAATGGGAGGAAGATGGTGGAGTTGATTTTAAGATATAACTAATTGATTAACAATGTTTTAAATATTTTAATATAAAATATTTGTAATTTATTTTAATGTTATTAAATATCTTGATTAAAGAAAGTAAGATCTATTAATCTGTATTTAAAATACTAACAGTAACTCTAGTACCACAGTCATTTAAAGAAGGATTAGCATCTTCCGTTTTAATTTCCAATTCTAATTCACCAGAAGATTTAAACGCTTCTAATCGCTCTTGAACTATTTGAGTTCCTCTTGATTTATGTTTTTTTAAGGATTGTTGTTTGATGATAGCAGCACGGTCTCTTCCGATTCCATCATCTTCAATGATATATTGAATCATATCATTAAGTCTATCATTTTTTATTTGAACCAGTAAATTTCCTTTACCTTCTTTATGCCTTAAACCATGATTGATTGCATTTTCAACAAACGGTTGTAATAGGAGAGAAGGGAGTTCAGTTGTAGAAGGATTAAGCGAATCGTCGATTAGATATTTAACTTCAAATTTATGATCAAAGCGCATTTGCTCTAATTCAACATATAATTTTATTAATTCTAATTCCTCTTCCAAAGAGATATATCTTTTTTTGGAGGACTCTAAAAATAATCGCATCAGTTTAGCAAAATCTGCAAGATAATTAATAGCTAATCGACTGTTATTTTGTTTGATATAATATTGAATGGCTCCTAATGCATTGAACATAAAATGTGGGTTCAATTGAAGTCGAAGGGTTTTTAATTCCAATTCCAAAAATTTTCGTTGGTTGGCTCTTTTCTCTTTCTCATATTTTTCTTTTCGTTGAATAGCATCAATTCTTCTTTTGAAAAACCAAGTTACAACTCCTATTAATGCCAATGCAGCTAAAGTTAAAAACCACCATGTTTTGTAGAACACTTGTTGAACATGAATAGGTAAAACCAATTCTTCAATACTCGTATTTCCTCGACTATCTTTAGCCTTAATATGTAATTTGTAGTCACCAGGAGGAACCCGATTATATTGTACGGATGGGAGTTTGGTTGGGAGATTATATCCATATTCATAACCTTCGAGCCAAGTTTGAAAAGTATTATTTTCACTTTCAATATAATTGGGAAGCATAAAATCAAAACCAAAGAATGGACTATTTGGAGCAATATTTAAAGGGGAAGAAAAATCCAGTTGATGATATTGATTTTTTATTTTTTCTTGATCTTCATCATAAGTAAAGAACCTTGTTATCCTAGGTTTTGGGTGGGTTTTTTTTTCTTGTAAGTCTTCTAATTTGAAAACATCAAAACCATTAATACCTCCCAAGAAAATATTATTTTTTTTATCTCTGTAAAAAGATAATCGGTTAAACTCATCACTCGACAATCCATCTTTTTGAAAATAATGAACTGTTGATTTTTCTTTTAAATTAAGCAAGGCAAGTCCCCGCCATGTACTTACTAAAAATTCATCATTAGTAATTTGAAAAATACTCGCGATATAATTATTAGGAAGAGGAGGGATCGTATTACTTTGAAATTGAATATTTCTTTCAGGTTGTAATTCGAACTTTGAAAATGTTTCCTTTTTACGATCAAAAAATAATAGACCTAATCCATTAGTGCCTACCCACATGGTGTTGTTATTATCTTGATAGAGCGTTGCAATATTACTGTTATAATTATTGATTTGAAATTTTTTAAATGCTCTTTTTTGAGGATCAAACCTTACTAAACCATTGGTAGTCGCAATCCAGAATATTTCGTTTTCATCTTTAATGATGTCATTAATTTCACTTTTTTCAAAAGGTGATTTTTGATTTTCCCAGTTTTCAAAAGGTGTAAATACTCCATTTGTTTTATCAAAAATAAAAATATCTCCATCTCGTTTTGTACGATGTAGCGTCAATACCCAGAATTCATTTTCTGATTTTGGATAAATGATTCTAGGAAAAACAGCATTAACGGGTAAGTTCCAAACTTTCCAAGTTTTGGTTTCAGCATGGTATCGATGAATTCTTCCAGGTTTTTCTCCATTGCAACTTACGCCCCAAATATATTTTCCATCAAAAATTAAATTACCTCCACAAGAGACATTTTCTAATAATTTTCCATTTTCATCTCTTAATTGTAGCGTGTCAAAATTATTATTGTTGGTGTTGAGTTGATACCAATTTTTTCCTTCTCCATTAGCAAAAACATTATTGCGATCATCTTCAATAAAACCTCTCATCACCATTCCAAATCTTCCACCTTCTAATTTTTGAGCCAAATAACTTTGAATGTTTTCTTTTTCCAAAGAAAATTCAAAAACATAAAAACCATTGAATGATCCTAGATGAAAACTCTTGGTAAAATCGTCACCATAAACACTTGAAATTTTTGGTTCAGTTTCTCGAATACTTTCAAGGTCAATTACATCTCTTTTATTATTAATTAGTAAGAGTTTATTAGAATAATTAAAACTAGATGAGGAGAGAATTACATTGCTATGATTGTCCTCCCAAAATAAATTGAACTCGTGTTGGGTTGGAAAATTTTCAACAGAATTATCTTTGCCTCGAATTAGAGTTAAATTTTTACTATTAGTAATCGAATAAAAAAGATTTCCAATTTGAGTAGTTCGAAAAAAATTAAGCGTGGATAATTGGTTTTGTTTTTTTAATGGAAATATTTTTTGCGCTCCATTTTTTATTTTTATAATATTTTTTTCTGAAAAATTAAAAATCCAAATTGTCCCATCATTACTAACTGCAAATCGGTCATTCTTAAAAGTATTCGAATCTTGAGTTTCCAACTTTTGCAAAAGCTTAAAATTTCTATCTCCTTTCCATTGATAAATTAAAAAGTGAGTTCTCGATTTATTTAAAATAAAAATCTGTCCATTTTTTAATCGACAGAGATCTACAAAATTGCCTTCCAATGATGTATTCCTATTTAGAGAAATTCCATAGGCTTCTAAGGTATTGATATTTAAAAACTCTAGAGAGTCAGGAGCATTATATGGTTGAATAACTAAGTTGTTAAAATTATCTTCTGAGAGTTTTCCTGCACCTTTGATGTTAATTTTTTTAGCCAAATTAGGAATTGGCTGATTTGTAAATACTTTAATTTGTTTTCCGTCAAATCTAGCTAAACCACTAGCAGTACTCGCCCACATCATACCATTGGAGTCTTTGATAATATCATAAACTGTTCTGTCAGGAAGCCCATCTTGGTAAGAATAATATTTTGAATATACAGGGGTGAGTTGACCTTGTAAAGAAAAAATGAAAAATAAAAAGAAAAATAAACTCAGTAAGTATGTTTTCATAATTAAGGTTACTACGATAGAAATAGAAAATAAAATTACATTTTTTTTCATTGTCAATAAAAAAAATGTAAATTAAGGCTTAGGAATTTTAATAGGAAGAGCGATAAATTTAAAGGGGTTTTTAGTTTTTGAGGACGTTCTAAATTTGAGAAATTATACAACCAAATGAGATTCCTGCCGAAATATAAATCAATAATTGAGTAACGATAAAATAAGATTACCCAATTGCAAAACTTATTTTTTCATCGTTATTAATAACCTAAATTAATGACTGCAGTCCTTATCGATGATGAGCACAAATCTATCAATATGCTTGATGGTTTGTTAAGAGAATTTTGTCCACAAGTAGAAATATTGGGGGTTGGTTCATCTATTGATTTAGGTATTGAAGCCATATTAAAATTCCAACCTGATATAGTTTTTTTAGATATTGAAATGCCGGGAGGAAGCGGTTTCGATTTACTAAAAAAATTGCCTCATCTGAATTTCGAAATCATCTTTGTTACTAGTCATGAAGACTATGCTTTGGATGCGATAAAATTTTGTGCAATTGGATATATCCTAAAACCCATCCGAGAAGTTGAACTTATTGCTTCTGTCAATCATGCTCAAATTAGAGTCAAAGAAAAAGTTGAAAACTTCCGTAATAAACAACTACTCCAAAACTTAATAAATCCACAAAGTACTTCTAATCGGATTGGAATTCCTACATCAAGAGGATTAGATTTTGTTGAAACTGGGAGCATCATTCGATGCGAAGGAATTCAACGATGTACTAAAGTTATTTTAAATAATTCTCAAAGCATTTTGAGTTCCTATAATTTAGGAGAATTCAAGAAACTTTTAGAATCGTATAATTTTTACGCTCCACACAAATCTCACCTCATTAGCTTAGATCACATTATTCGTTACGACAAAGAAGGAACTATCGAAATGTCAGATGGAATAATTGTACCTGTTGCTCGTCGTCGTCGCCAAGAGTTTTTAGAAAAAATGACTAGGCTTTAACCAATACCGAATTTAATAAGATATGTCGTACATATTGAATTATCTTTCGCCGCTACTCTTCGTTAAAAAGTCTCGTAATAGCTAGGCTATCCCTGCGTTTTTTGCCTCAATTATCAACAAAATCTAAATCAATATTTCTCTTTAGGGAGTAGGTTATTTATTTCCTACTCCCTTACCCCCTAATCTTTAATTAAATATGCGCCATTCTAATTATAGAATGACGCATTGATTTATAACTACATTTTTATTTTGTGGGAATAAAACCCATTTGGTTTTTTGAAAAAAAAGTGTTCGACTTATATAGAGGCTTTGGTTTCAGGGTATTGTTTAGATGGCAATGCAGTCGGGAATTAAAATTGTAAATTGGGGTTATGAATCGATAAACTTGTTAATTTAGGAACTAACATTCTACATTTCCACTTTTGTATTGCTCCATATTTTGCCGAACACTAGGGGTTTAGGGTGCTGTTTTACTTTGATGAACTTTGATAAGTTAAAAGTAGAATATCGTATTGAGCATTCCATTGGTCATTAATTTAATGGTCAATATCATTCATCCATCGGTTAATTTCTATTAAAAATTCGGTATGAACCTCCATTTTTGAATCAAAAAAAAGGAAGGCCGCTTAGAATTAAATCTAAGCGGCCATTTTACTTCAGAAATATATTGTAAAGGAGTTAGACTCCTATGTATCAATTTAATAACTCTCTCATAAATCGAGTTTTATTCTGAAGTTCCCTTAAACAACACCCTTATCTTTGAGTGCTATTTGTTTGGAACTGATAATATTATAACTAAATATTGGGCTTATACAGTCAAATTTAACATATTTAATTAAAATTTAATAACTCGACATCAAAAATTAATATGGAATTTCCAGGAATCCCAGAAGTACCACTAATTCCGTAACCATATCCAGACGGAATATAGATAGTTCCTTTTCCATTTTTTTTGAACTTTGGAATACCTACCTGCCATCCAGGAATAGTATTACCCAAACTAATAGTTAAAGGATTCGTTTTTGTAGCAGAATCAAATCCACTTCCATCTAATAATTTTCCAGCATAAGCAACTGATATTGTAGAAGCAGTTGTTGGATATTCAGTACCTGTTCCTTCATCTTCAAGATGATAGAAAACTCCAGTTGCATCCTTGGCAGCGGTTAGTCCATTGTCTGATAAATACTGTTCAATTTCTAAAATATCAGCATCTAACTGGTCTTGAAATGAAAGCTGATCATCATCGTTATCACAACTAAAAAGTAGTGAAATAGCAAGAAAGGCAAAAATAAATTTCTTCATGTTTTTGTTTTTTATAAAAATACGATTGGGCGTAAGAAACGCTGCTTTAAGATAAATGTATTTTTTTTTAACGGTGAACTGATAACGGTGAACTGTGAATTAATGTGAATATCTTTTTCAAAATTATTGGTTCACCGTTCACCGTTATTTATCAATTTTTTTCAATCCAAGCTCTTGTCCTTTTTTTAGCATAAAATCAAAAGCTTGTTCATATTCATTATCAATATCACCATCTAAGATTGCTTCTCGAATTGCAGTCTTGATAATCCCAACTTCCCTTGAAGGTTCAATTCCAAAAGTGGTCATAATCAACTCTCCAGAGATAGGTGGTTGCCAGTTGCGCAAATGATCTTTTTCTTCTACCTCTTTTAATTTTTCTCTGACCAGCGTATAATTTTCCAAATATCGTTTAACCTTATTTGGATTTTTACTTGTAATATCCGCTTCACAAAGTTTCATCAAATCATCAATATCATCACCTGCTTCAAATAACAAACGACGAATTGCGGAGTCAGTAATATTTTCTTTGGTCAAACTAATTGGACGAAGATGTAATCGAACTAATTTTTGGACATACTTCATTTTATGATCCAAAGGCAATTTCAATTTTCTAAAAATCCTAGGAACCATAGCGGCACCAAGTGCTTCGTGTCCATGAAAAGTCCAACCTACTTGAGCATTAAATCTTTTGGTTGGAGGTTTTGCAATATCATGAAAGACGGCAGCCCATCGCAACCAAATGTCATTCGTATTTTGACATAAGTTATCCACTACTTCCAAGGTGTGATAAAAATTATCTTTGTGCGCACGTCCATTCCGCACGTCCACTCCATGAAGGGCAGCCATTTCTGGAAAAATAATCTGAAGAAGTCCAGTATCGAAAAGTAATTTAAAACCAACAGATGGTTTCGGTGTTTTTAGAATCTTTTCCAATTCAATAGTGATCCTTTCTTTGCTTACAATTCCAATTCGATTTTTATATTTTCGAATCCCCTTCAAAGTTTCTTCCTCAATTTCAAATCCTAGTTGAGTAGAAAAACGAATGGCTCGCATCATACGTAATGGATCATCAGAAAAAGTTTTCCCTGGTTCCAATGGTGTTTTAATGATCTTTTGTTCCAAATGTAAAAGTCCATTAAAAGGATCTATGATCTCTCCAAAATTATTATCATTTAAACTTACGGCAAGTGCATTTATAGTAAAATCTCTACGATGTTGATCGTCCTCCAATGAGCCATTCTCAACAATGGGCTTACGGGAGTCATGGCGATATGATTCTTTCCGAGCACCCACAAATTCAACTTCCATATCTTTATGCTTCAACATGGCCGTTCCAAATCTTTGATAGACTGCAACCCTAGGAATAGGGCGCAATTTTGAAGCAATATTTTGGGCTAAAGTAATACCACTTCCTACGCATACAATATCCATATCCTTAGATTGACGTGCAAGCAAACGATCCCTTACATAACCACCAACCACATAGGTAGGATAACCCAATTCGGAAGCACAAGTATGAATGAGATCGAAAATTTCCCTTTCCTGTTTTTGAATATTAAATACCAATATTTATTTGAGTTTCATTATATAATATGCGTGAAGCGTAAAATTAATAATTATTTACTAATTGAATTAGTTCCATTGGAATATTATAAAATGAAAAAACAATGTGTATGAATTAATCTTTACCTATTCTTTAGTAACCTCAATTTTGTTCGAGGAAATTAATGAAATTGCCGTATTTTGTACCAAAACAAACATAATTCACTTCCAAATGAAAAAAAGTCTAGCTTTCATTATCTTCCATTTTTTCAACCCATTGGACACGAAGACTATCATTTTCATGAAAGATGTAAGGCCCATCAAAATATTGTTTTTTGATTTGAGCATTCAGAGATGAAATCAATAAAAAGGGGTAGGACATGATACCCTCATCGCTAATTCCGAGTTGGGAATATTTAATAGAAAGGGCTTGTCGGGGGAGTAAGAATTCGGTACCATTTTATGTTTGGAAAAGGAAGTGTATTAGGAGATTGGATTGCTAATTGCTAAAAATAATGTCATTCAAGTTTCAGTTGGTTATACAATTTAACGTACGCTGGGCTTGACGTTTCAAAATTATTCGAAACGTTAAGCGCAGCGTACGTCAAACGTCTTAAAACTTATACCCATTTAAAAAGTCCTTGATGGACATTTTTCGTTTTCCTTGAAGTTTTAATTCTTGGATTTCGATAAAGCCATCGAGTGTAAAAAATCGTAGAAATTTTTTCCCATCTGTACTCATACTTCCAGGTTCTTGTAGAGCAGCATCGAAGCCTTTTGTAGCTTTATAAATTTTGCAATTCAAATCATCCAGCGTAGTCCAAGCAGCAGGGTAGGGACTCATGCCTCGAATAAAATTATAAACCTTTTCCGTCGATTGGTCAAAATTTATTTCGCAAGTTTCAAGATGAATTTTTGGAGCTTTACTTACTTTGGAATTGTCCTGAGGTTGTAATTTATAATCTTTGGACTCTATTTTTTTTACAGATTTCAAAACTACTTTTGCACCAAGTTGCATCATTTTATCATGTACTTCGCCAGTCGTATCATCTGCTTCGATTGGGAGTTTTTCTTGCATCAACATGTCTCCTGTATCAATTTCATGTTTTAGAAAAAAGGTAGTGACACCTGTTTCCTTTTCCCCATTGATGACCGCCCAATGAATCGGAGCCGCACCTCGATAAGCAGGTAAAAGCGAACCGTGTAAATTGATGGTTCCAAGTGGAGGCATATCCCAAACCACTACGGGCAACATTCTAAATGCAACCACTATTTGCAAATCAGCTTCAAGACTTTTCAGCTCCTCTACAAATTCTGGAGCCTTTAAATTTTTAGGTTGTAAAACTTTTAACCCTTTTTCAACAGCGTATTTTTTAACTGCTGATTCGATCAATCTCTTACCGCCACGACCACCCTTTTTATCAGTTGCTGTGATAACTCCTACGATATTGTAACCATTTTGATAAAGTGCGTCCAAAGAAGGGACTGCAAAATCAGGCGTCCCCATAAATATTATCTTCATATTATATTTGAATAAAAAATTGAAAAAAACAGATTCTAAATGATTTAATGTTGATTAGTGAATTGGTTGATTAGGTCATATTGTGATCGAAAATATTTAATTCCTACTCCCTTACGTTAACCAGATTAACTATTTAACCAATTCACTAATCAACTTTTTATGGTTTTCGATAAAGTCAAGTTAATGCTACAATTTTAAAATCATCTAGAGCCAAAATACATCAAAAAAATAAGGATTTGATGCATCGTAATTATGAAAAAAATCGTCTTTTAGTAGAAATTCACATCACATTGTGGAATATTTTTTTCGTTATATTTAAGGAATAATTGAGTAAATCTCCCAAAAACTTTATTTATTAACATTACTGAAACAAAAACAATAACTTTGCAACAAAAGTAATAGTTTCGTTGTATTTTTAAAATAATAGAATTACCTGCCATTTTTTATAGAAAACATACATTATTTCAATAAAACTGAACATTTAAATTAAAAATTAGCAATATGAGAAAGTCATATTTTATCTACATCCTATCCTTTTTATTCCTATCCACTCCATTTTTTGCTCAAAAAATCACCGTTGAAGGCTATGCTTATGAAGAGAATGATAGAGGATTTTTGAATGAGGTCAAGATTGTGATTTTAGACAAAAACTCTCGCGCTGTAAAAGCAGAAGCTTTTTCCAACATGGATGGTTTTTTTACAGTAGAACTTGCACCTGAATCGGATTTTGTTTTACAAGCTAGTAAGAAAGTGTTTAAATCTAAAGAGCAAGAATTTACAACTAAAGGAACTGCTCCTGATAAAAAACTTTATCTTAAAGTCGAAATGGGTCGTAAGCCGGGTTATTTGTTTGATGTGACTTTATCTGAAAAAAGAGTAGAACAAGAGGTTGTTGATGCCATCCAATTTTCTAAAATCGAAGTTTATAACAATACTAAAAAAGAAGAAACTTTGGTGCTTGATGAATACGAAGCACCCAATTTCAATGTTACTTTTGAACAAGGTAATCACTATACGGTGATGATTAGAAAAGAAGGATTTTTTACCAAAAGAATGGAGGCTTATGTAAATGTAAAAGGTTGTATTCTTTGTTTTGATGGAGTAGGGGATGTTCGACCTGGAGTATCAGATGTGATGACCAAAAATAATACGATGGGAACGCTTTTGGCAAATGTAGAACTTGATCGAGTCAAATTAAATAAGAGTATCAAAATCGAAAATATTTATTATGATTTGGCAAAATGGAATATTCGAAAAGATGCTGCCGAAGAATTAGATAAACTTTTAATTACCTTAAAAGATAACCCAAGCATTATTGTTGAGTTAGGTTCTCATACTGATTGTCGGGGTAAGGATGCTTATAATTTGAATTTATCTCAAAAACGAGCAGATGCTGCTGTTGCATATTTAGTTGAGAATGGAATTGATGCAGGACGAATTAAGGCGAAAGGTTATGGTGAGACTAAACATGTTAATGAATGTGAAGATGGGGTAAGATGTAGCGAACGTCGGCATCAGTTAAATCGAAGAACGGAGTTAAAAATTATCGGATTTTTGAAGGATGATCCTTATTCAAAACTTTCTTTAAAAGAAATTATAGAGGAAGAACAGTTCCAAAAAATGTTGGAAGAAGTTCAAAATCAAGAAGTGATTCAGGTGAGAGAAGGAGATGAAATGCCTGAAGAAATTAAAAACCCCAAGGAGGCTGAGAAAAATAAAAAACAAAATATTCCAAATCAACCGATTTCTTCTAATGAGGCAATTGAATTTATTGAACCGACTACGGAGACTGAAAAACCTGTTGTAGAAGACATTCCAACCTCAATTGAAACACCACCTACAACTGTTGTGGAATCTCCTCCAACTACAATAGTTGAAGAAGTTGTCGAGGAAGTGGTTGCAACTGCACCTCCTCAAACCAAAGTAATTACAAGTCCAATAAGTACGGATAAACCTGTCAAAGCCTCGGCAGAACGTCCTTCTGAAACCATTTTACCTAGTACTAATTCTGGAACTCAAAACAGAGGTAAAGTAGTATCTGGAAGTGATATAGAAATTTTGATTCAAACAGACCCAATTTTGAAACAACAAGGTGCGCAAAAAATTGTAGTTGAAGACAAGGTGGCATCTTATCCAAGTATTTCATTGGCTTCTATTCCTGCTGATTACACAGGATATCGTATAGAAATTTTATCTTCCAATTCAAAATTAACTGGAAGCCATAAATTATTTTCGCAGTATGGTAACTTGACTATGGAAGAAAGGAAGGATGGAAAATTCTCTTACCTTGTTGGTAGTTTTTTTGAAAAGAAAGATGCTAAAGATTTTTTAGAACATATTGTAGCACCTCGCTATCCTGATGCACAAGTGATTAATTATTTTAAGGGGAGAAGAATTCGAGAGTAAGTTTTATGATTATGGATTCAAAATTATGGATTTAAGATTTTTCTAAATCCGTAAGGTGTTTTTACAGCAATTCTCGCTTTGATATTTTTTTTATACAAAAAAAATATATTTGACAATAGGGTTCAAAAAATATTACATTTCGTCCAAAAAGTTGGATGATAGATAAGAATCGCTGTTGAAAATCCATTTTATATTTAAAATATTTCAGTATGAACTGGAGTATTTTAATTTTTTATACCAATCCTTGCTGAGTTGCATAGTAAATAAGCTGTCCAACAGTTTTAAGTTTGAATTTTTTCATGATATTTTTTCGATGAGTTTCGATTGTATATTTACTTAGGAATAACTTTTCTGCTATTTCTTTATTGGTATACCCTTTACTAAGTAGAATAACCACATCTAGTTCTCTTTCTGTTAGTTCCGCAAATTTTGCAAAATTTTCATCAGGTGTTAAATCAAAATTATTGTCTTCAATTTTTGATTTGACATCTTTACGATATACTGGTGGACTGATAAAATGTTCTCCATTATGAACTCTTTCAATCGCATCTAAGATTTCCGGTAAAGTTGCATTTTTAGAAAGATAAGCATGTACACTAAACTCCATAATATCCTGAACTAGTTTAGGCATAGTATAGCATTTTTTGAACTTATCCATATCTTCTATGGATAGAGCTCTAGGCGAAACTGTTGAATTTAAGGGAGCAATAGAATATCCATTTTTGTTAAAAGAAGTATTAAAGGGATAGAGGTCTTTAATAACTTATGCTATTTATTGAGGCTTTCCTCATTCAAATTGCACTAACCCTCAAAATTATATTGGATGATTCTTTTTAAATCAGATTCTTTCATGTTTTACTAATTTTGTATTAGTTTTATACTAATATGATTGATATAGCTATTCTTTGCCCCATAGAAACAGAGTTCAAAATAATCCGTAAGATTCTCAACAAGAGTAAACCCGCTCATTACCAAAATTTATCATTTGATTTCGGACAAATTAGAACAGCAACTTTTGATTGGAAAATCGCGATAATAGAACCCGAACTTAATCTTACTTTATTTGGAATTAAGGTGAAAAATGTAATTGATAAACTAACTCCTAAGTATGTTTTTCTTGCAGGAATTGCTGGAGGAATCAAAGATCCACAAATAGGAGATATTGTAATTGGTACAAAGGCTTATCTTTATGAAGGAGGTAAAGAAACAGAAAAAGGATTTGCAGCTAGACCTAGAATTGTTGAGAATAAATCAAAAGATTTATTGACTCTTACTAAAAGAATATCACGTGAAATTAATATTGATGAAACTGAATTTTATTTTGGAGCAATAGCTTCAGGGAATAAAGTTATTGCAACAAAAAAATCGGAGTCTTATAAAACAATTAAGGAACACTATAATGATACTCAGGCGGTAGAAATGGAATCTTATGAATTTGCTTTAGCAATGGAAGATTCCAATATTCCTTATTTAAATATAAGAGGTATTTCAGATTTAATTGATGGTAAAGCAAAATCTGATGCTGAAGGTCATCAGGAAAAAGCCTCTAAAAAGGTAGCTGTTTTCTTACAAGAGTTAATTTATAATTTACCTCCTCTGCAAGAAAAAGAAAATAATACTGCTACAGTAAAAACGACTAAAAAATCTTATTTTTTCAACAATATTCGTAGTTCTAAAAAAACAGAATTGTTCTTTTATGATGATTTTGTAAAGATAAAAGAAGATGATCAAAGTATATTTCTAAGGAATTTAAAAGGAGTGGAACATGTTAAAACGAAAGGAGATTTTTCAAAAAATTGGGTTAAGATTGTTTTTGAAAAAGATGGTAAAGAGGAAGTCCGTTTTTATTCTGATTCGTCAATTTTAGGAATAGGTAATTGGTTTGGAGGGAGTAAAAAATTGTTTAATAAATTCAAAGAGTTAAGAAATAGACAAATGGATATTCAATTTTAAACTAAAGACATTGTTGTATTCTTTTCGTTATTTCGATTCTATATTCAATAAATAATTGATTTACCTGCTCTTTTAATTTTGCCTTAGCCTTTTTTAAATTGCCAATAGAGCTAAACTGAGGTACAGAAATTATTCCATCGCAGCAACACATTTCCCCATTAACTTTTAATTGAATTTCTCCTCCCGAGTAAAATGTTTCTCTTTCGTTTATTCCTTCCCTTTGAGAAAAGTTTCCGTTATCATAATTTATTTTTATTTCGTAGTTACCTTTTTTTATCATTCTTAACCTTGTTGCCTTTTCAAAGTATTCAATAAAAGACTTGTCTAATTCTAAAGTGCTTTCAATTTTGTAAGTCAATAATTTTGAATCCGTTACATCATATTCTGCTGGGATGATTTGGTCATTTATAGAAAGTTCTTCTATTGGTTTCTTATCAGTCTTTTTTTGTTTAATTTCTTTTTTAGATTGAGGTTTAGATTTTTTTTCATTTTTTGATTTCTTTTTTTTATTCGAAAAATCAGAGGAGGGAATATTTTGTTTTGGCAAAGTTTCTTGAGGGGCAATTTCAGTTTTTAATGTTACTATATTGTCTGATAAGTCTTCGGTTGAATTTATATAATTGTTATTTGATAGATAGCCAACAAAACCGATAAGAACAATTAGCGTAATAGTAATTAAAGGTGAAAGATTACCTTTAATAGAAAACATAATAATAATGATACAAAGTAATATTGATATTAATGGAAAATTATTATTAAGAGATGTTAGTATTATGTACATAAATTTAGTTATTGGGACAATCATTATTATTGTCATGTAAAAATATAAAATACTGAACACAATGAATGAAAAAATATATAAATCCATAATAAACTACTCTTTACAAAAACTTATTTCAGAATTGGGATATTCTCAAATAGAGATTTTTAAAAAATTTGAAAAAATAGAAATAAAAGTTAGTCGAGCAACAATCAGTAATTTATATAATGGAAAGAAGGTAAGTGCTCCTTTTTTACGAAAGGCTGCAAATGGATTTCAACAAATCATGGAAAGGGAACTTTGTTTGAAATATATAGAAGACAAAAATAAATTTGAAAGAATAGAGAACTGTAGTCCACGACCAATAATTATATCTAAGGATGAAAATATTATTGAGACTATATCAGAGCGTCCAACCTATTCAATTTTTGATGGACGAAGAGATGTTGAAGATAAAGTTAATCTTTTTAATAATGCGAATTATGAAATAATTGAAATGGGAATTCGGCTTAAAAATTTTAGATCTTATTTTGAAGAAAAAAGAGAAAGTGCATTTCTAGATCCTTTGAGAAAAATTTTAGAAAAAGGAATCAATTTTAAATGTTACAGTCTAAATCCTAATGGAAATTATGCAAAGCGATATATTGAAGACAGAGCAATCGCTCAACCTTCTGAAAGGATATTGTTAGAGGAAATTCCTCAAATGGCATCAGAGTTGAAAAAAATATTTTTGAAACTGAATAGAGAAGGCTTCAAAGGTAAAATGGAATTGTATCAATACGATCATTTTCCATATTATCATGCTACTATTGTTGACGGTGGAACTGAAAATGGTGTGATGAATATTGCACCATATCTATATGGTATCTCTAGAGCGAATACTCCAGTAATAGAACTTGATTATAGAAATAATAAAATACTATTTAAAAAATATTGGAAATCAATTAAGAAATTAATTAACTCCCCTCAAGTATCTCAACTTATTTAAAATACATCATAAATTACGTAGTGCTATATAAATTTAGTGTTCAATCATAAACGTAATTCACATCTATTTTCTCGCTTCAATTCTGTCCAAATTTGTAAGGAATTACATAGGAGGCAGAATTATTATTATTCCATTTTAAGTACTCACTTTAGTTTATAGTAATTAATTCACAGGATTGATTTTTCCATAAATCATATTTCTGTTCAATGTAGTTGATAGGTTTCACCACTTATTGGCCTGCCTCTTTTATGTCTTTCACGATCGGTAAAATGACTTTTTCGCTCGTGGCTATAGACGCAAGCAAAAGGAATTCTTGCCGAAGAAAACCTTTTTGTTAATTAATAAATTTTTTCAAAAATGAAAAAGAAAAATTTAAAAAAATCATTCGGGCAATTTGCTGATAAGCAATTAAATTCAAAACAAATTAGTAAAATTAAAGGAGGAAATGGAGATGGTACTGGCCTTGGAAGTGACCAAGATGCAGGTGTAGTAGTAGTGGATGTAATATCCCTTTAATATAAGTTTATGGGAAAGGATGTTTCCGAATATCCTTTCCTATTTTAATAATTCAACTTTCTTTTTTAGCCAATCTTCAAAATAAATAAACTCACCTTTTTCAAATTTAGTAATTATTTTTTCTTTTTGAGATTTCGAGGATAACAACATCTTTACAATCTTTAAAAAATTTGCAAGACCTTGTTTCATATTATCTCCCATTTCAGAACTTCGTTTAGCAAAAGCTTCGCCTGAATTACAGAGTGAAACAATATGTTCAGTAGGTTCATCATTTTCAAATTTGGCAGCAATTTGTAAAAATCTATATCGTAATTTATTATGAATTCCTTTGAATTCGGATCGCCCTATTAACTCAATAACCTTCTCAAATTCTTGCTTTTCAAAATGGATAAAAGCCTTACTGATGATAAAAGTATGATTTCTTATATCCTCTTTTAATTTTGGACTATACTTTTCAATGAAATCTTTTAGCCAATTTAAATCTTTTTGTTTGCATCCCAAATCAACAATATTATTAAAATGGTTTACGTCAAATACACCATCCACAATAAATCTTTCATATTCTACTCCATACTTATATATATCAAATAGTTCTACTCTAGAGATAGAGAGTCCATTTTTTTTTCTGTAAGAATGATGGTTGATTAAGTAAGTTAAAAAGATATGTTGATTCTCTTTAGAGAAGGTACTAATGTGCTCTTCCACCGTTTTTTTTAAATCTTGATAGGTATCTTCTTTTCTTTCTTGAAATAATTGATAAGCCAATAAAAAACATTTACATAGTGCAGATTGATTCTCTATATAACTACCTTTTATTTCTTCAATAAACTCGATTTCAGGAAGTTCATCTTGTAAGATTTGATTTCTATTGAGTAGTTCACAAGCATACTTTAACTTTGATACAGTAAAAAAATGATCCAGATTTTTCATTGCAGTAGAAAGTGATCCATCATTTAAACTTATCTGTTCCTTTTTTGGATCAAAATATTTTTCGTGAGCAACGCGCATTTTTTTTAATGATGTCCAAATGTCTAATTTGATTTCATTTATATCTTCTTCCATAGACTTTAATTGAAGATCAAAATGAGTTTTTAGTTTATACCTTTCATAAAGTTGCAGTAACATCACATCCTTTTCAAATGGAAAATCATCCTGATGTTTCCAAATTAGATATCGTTTCAATTCTTTTCTTAAACTAGAGATAGCATTAATTACGCGATTATGATTGTAAGAAGTATTCTTGAAAATGGCATTATGTATTTTTTTCGACTCCATCTTTTTTTTGGGAAAAAGAGGATGATGTTTTTGAAGATAATTAAGTAGTCGACTAGGAATGGAACCCTTGTGCAATTTATTCATATAAGAATTTCTAAACTCTTTTATCTCCTGTTCACTTAACTTGCCTAGAAAAATTATCAATTTATTGTCTTGTAATTGCATTGTTTTTTTTGTGGGAAATGTTATCTAAAGTTGTTCATAACATGTTAGGTAATTTACTGATTATCAATATGTTATTATGTGTGAAAGGAAGTTAGGAGGTTTCAGTATAAGGTAAAAAAAAGATGGGAATTGGAAATATTGTATTTTTTTAATATTTGAAAAATAGGGAACATTGTATTTGTAATCGCTAAGGTAATAAAATGAATTCAAAACCCTATTTACTGAATATCAAAAATTATTAGCAACCTACATCACAATGAAAGAAGAAATCAGTAAACGCTTGTTACTCAATTTCGAAGAACATTTGAAAAGTAATTTTGAATCCTACTGTCAGAGACATTCTATAAAAAGTGATAAGGATAATTTAATCATTTTTTTATTGGATAAAGATTTTTTGAGTGCCGCTACAATAAAACGATTCACTATTTTAAATGATTATAACAATCGTATTACAAATAAAAATTTTAATAAAAGTAAGACAGTTGAAATTCTTGCTGATCTATATAATTTAAGTACGAGGCATGTATGGTCGGTTTTAAAATATGGACATCAAATAGAATCAAATCAAACAAAGAAATAAACGTAAACCCATTTTAATAAAGTGAAAAATAAATATAACCATGAACAAAGTCCAACAAATATTCTCTCTAATTATCATCTCTTGCATCATCCTTCTCTGTTCTTGTAACAAAGAGGATGAATGCTTAGATGCTACAGTTCGATTTACAAATACCTCAGATCATCCGTATAATTTATTTATTGATGGAGCTTTTCAAAAAGAGATTGCAGGTAATTCTTTTTTTGAATTGGACTTATTGGAAGGAGAGCATTCTGCAAGGGCAGAACAAGTTAGTGGCTTTATTTTATTTCCAACGGTGAAGGAAACTACTTTGAATGTGTTTGGGTGTCAGGAAGTGGGGTGGGTGTTTCCGTAGAAGTGTTTTTATTTAAAACCTAAATTTTATGATATGAATAATAAAAAAATGTTTTCTTATGCTATTTTATTTCTGATTTTACTAGGTATTTCATCATGTGCTCCTGAGGGAAGAACTTATGATGAATATGGATTCTTTAGTGGAATTATTCATGGTTTTTGTTTTCCCTTTGCTTTAATTGGAAAAATAGTAGGAGCAGATGTAGGATTATATGCAGAGCATAATTCAGGGTTCTTTTATTGGATAGGGTTTTTATTTGGGATTGGCGGATTAGGTGGAGGTGCAAGAAGATGATT
>CAKZSH010000185.1 GCA_937918905.1 uncultured Saprospiraceae bacterium | reverse complement strand
AAGGTACTTTTATCTAGTATTTCAATTACTTGTCGTATCCTTGCATTTTTATTCATAAATGCTTTTTAAATTAAACAATTATGTCAAGTAAAAACAATACCTCTGAAGACATTGCTAGTTATGGAATTGGTAAACAAATGGGAAATCAATTGCTAGCCAATCCTTTTGAAAATATGAATTTTGATGCGGTTGTAGAAGGCTTGAGGGACACCTTACAAAAGAAGGAAAGTCCTTATAAGGAGGAAGAATTTAAAGCTGCATTTGCCGAAATAAGTGCAAAAATTGAAGCTGGTAAAAAATCAGCTTACGAAGCAGTTTTGGCTCAGGGTCAAAGTTTTTTAGCTGAAAATAAAAAACGGGAAGGCGTAAAAGAAACTGCATCGGGTTTACAATATATGGTTGTAAAAGATGGCGCTGGAGAAATGCCAAAAAATACTTCAACTGTATCTGTACATTATACAGGTACTCTTTTGGATGGAACTGTTTTCGATAGTTCTGTACAAAGAGGTCAGCCTGCTACCTTTCCTGTAAATGGCGTTATCGCAGGATGGACTGAAGCATTGCAAATGATGAAAGTTGGATCTTCTTGGAAATTATTTATTCCACATAATTTAGCTTATGGAGACCAAGGTGCGGGTGGTGCTATTGGACCTTATTCCACTTTAATTTTTGATGTTGAATTACTAGAAATTAAATAATTTTGAAATCAAATAGTTAATTAAAAAAGCCCATCACATTTATTTGTGATGGGCTTTTTTGTTTTAACTTAACCACGACCAATAATTGTAAAAGGGGATAAGGCTATAATTGGAAGACCTATCGAAAAAGTAATTGAATTTTTAAAAATCGAAATGTAACCGCCAAATTTATTTGGCAGGTTGGATCAAGCTACCAAAGTGAGCATTATTGCTAATAATCGATGATTCGAACAACCTGCCAAATGAATTTGGCGGTTACATTTTCCACCTGTAAAGCCCAATCAAAACCCATTCTCAAAACAACTTTTTCAAAAAAAAATCCTTCAAAGTTGTTTTTAAAAACAATTTCAAAATCATTTTTTTTAAAAAAGTTATTTTAAAATTAGATTTTTGAATTTTTTTTATCCACATTTTTCATATTTATTTTGGCTTAATCTAACTATCTTTTAACATAGTAAAACCCTTGAAAATCAACAAGTTATCACTATTTTGTTTAAAGGTTTTGCAGGTTTTCCACAAAAAGTTATTAACATTGTGGATAAACATGCAACAAATGTAAAACATTGATTATCAATTGTTTAGATAAGTTATCAACATTGTGTTGATAACTTAAACTCGTTTTTTCTCAAATAATAGTCTATATTTGCATTGCAATAACCAACTATGAGTTCGAAACAACATACTTCATAGTTTTGCTTCAAAAAAACAGCCCAGATTTTTTAGCAAACCTAAATTTTCGGGAAAAGCGAAGAAGGGAAATCTTCCAATTTATTTTAACCTACGTAGAAATCCGAATTTTAAAAATTGATTTTACGTATCGTTTAGTGAATCAAAAATTTTAACCATAATCTTTCTGAGAAGATAAAAATGCATCTAGAGGTGTTGTCACCTCTTGTACGCATGATCCTACTCAATTTCTTTTTATTAAAGAAACTAGATGGGATTTGTACGTACTATGGAAATATCACACTATGAGTCGGACAAAAAATAATTATGAATGACAAATTTTGAATTTTGAATAAATCAAATAGACGGTGAATACACCATGTTGAAATCAAGCTATTTGACCCATTTAAAATTCATAATTCAACATTCAAAATTTTTGCTAGGTCCAACATTTAATTAGATCTCGATTTTAAAAAGAAAACGGAAGGCTAACCGAATGTTCAATTTTCTGATTGAACTACTCTTTAAAACAGAGTTTTCTAATACCATTGAGATTTAATTAAGAACATGAAACATTATTTCTTCAACAGCGAAGTAATTTGGAATTACTTAGTAACGATGAAAAAATAATTTATCAACTAAAATTGACGAGTTATTCTTTTACCGATACTTTCCCTTCAATCTACATTAGGGTGATTTCAATTCTCTTCCTCAAAACCATTTAGACATTATGAGTCTAGCAGTACAAAAAACAAGCACCAACGCAAACACCAACAAAAAACAAGTAAAAAAAGTCTACACCTTTGAAGAAGCTATGAAAGCTTCCACTAAATACTTCAATGGTGATGAACTTGCAGCCAATGTTTGGATCAACAAATATGCGTTAAAAGATTCGGCTGGAAATATCTACGAGCAGTCACCAGATGACATGCACAAAAGGTTAGCTTCAGAAATTGCTCGTATCGAAAAGAAATACGACAATCCTGCCTCTGAAAAAGAAATTTATGAGTTACTGAAAAACTTCAAGTACATTATTCCTCAAGGAGGACCAATGTCTGGTATTGGTAATAATTACCAAGTTTCCTCATTGTCTAATTGTTTTGTAATTGGAACACATGCTGACTCTTATGGAGGTATCATGAAAATGGATGAAGAGCAAGCCCAATTGATGAAACGAAGAGGAGGAGTAGGACATGATCTTTCACACATCCGACCGAAAGGAAGTCCCGTGATGAATAGTGCATTATCTTCTACGGGTATCGTACCTTTTATGGAGCGATATTCTAACTCAACTCGTGAGGTGGCGCAAGATGGTCGTCGAGGTGCATTGATGCTATCGGTATCTGTGAAGCACCCAGATGCTGAAGATTTTATTGATGCGAAAATGGAGTTAGGAAAAGTGACAGGTGCAAACGTTTCTGTTAGAATTACAGATGACTTTATGAAGTCTGTTTTGAGTGGAAAAAAATTCACACAACAATATCCTATTGATGCAACTACTCCAAGGATGACAAAGGAAGTAGATGCAACAAAAATTTGGAACAAGATCATTCATAACGCTTGGAAATCAGCTGAACCAGGTGTTTTATTTTGGGATACGATCATCAACGAATCAATCCCTGATTGTTATGCAGACTTGGGTTACCGTACTACTTCTACTAATCCTTGTGGTGAAATTCCATTATGTCCTTACGATAGCTGTCGATTGTTAGCAGTTAATTTGTATAGTTACGTGGAAAAGCCATTTACTCCTGAGGCGCATTTCAATTATGAAAAATTCGGCAAGCATGTGCAAATGGCACAACGAATGATGGATGACATCATTGATTTGGAGATTGAAAAAATTGATAAAATTATCGCAAAGGTTGAGAATGATCCTGAACCAGAAGAAATCAAAGCGGTAGAATTTCAATTATGGAAAAAAATCAGAAAAGCTTGCGTTGAAGGTCGAAGAACGGGTGTCGGAATTACTGCAGAAGGTGATATGTTGGCAGCTATGAATTTGAAATACGGTAGCGATGAAGGTATCGAATTTTCAACCAACGTACACAAAACATTCGCTTTGAATGCTTACCGATCTTCAGTCGATATGGCTAAAGAAAGAGGAGCATTCGGAATATACGAAACAGCGAGAGAGGTCAATAATCCTTTTGTAAATCGTATCAAAGAAAATGATCCAGAATTATACGAAGACATGGCCAAATATGGTCGTCGGAATATCGCATTGTTAACCATCGCACCTACGGGAACTACTTCTATGATGGCACAAACAACTTCTGGAATCGAGCCAGTATTTATGGTTTCTTACAAGCGTCGAAGAAAGGTAAATCCTAACGATAAAAACGTTACGGTTTCATTCATTGATGAGGTAGGAGATAGCTGGGAAGAGTACCACGTTTTTCACCATAAGTTTGTAGATTGGTTAGCTGCCAATAATATGGATATTAATGAAGTGAAAAATTTACCAGAAAATAAATTGCAAAAATTAATTGAGCAATCTCCATATTCAGGGGCTACTGCTAACGATGTGGATTGGGTTCAAAAAGTAAAAATGCAAGGTGCGATTCAAAAATGGATTGACCACTCTATTTCAGTTACAGTAAATGTTCCTAATGAGACCAGCGAAGATATGGTTCGTAAAATTTACGAAACGGCTTGGGAGCATGGTTGTAAAGGATGTACAATTTACAGAGATGGTTCACGGTCAGGTGTTTTGATTTCTAATGATGAAAAGAAAGATACAGATGATGAGCAAGATGATTCAACATTTAGAGAAACATATGCACCTAAACGTCCTAAGATGTTGGAAGCAGAAATTATCCGTTTCCAAAATAATCATGAAAAATGGATTGCCGTTGTTGGTTTGTTAAATGATAAACCTTACGAAATCTTTACAGGTCGTGCAGAGGATACTTTTATGGTACCTAAAGACATGAAAAAATGTTGGGTGATCAAAGAGAAAAATGAGGACGGAACGAACCGTTATGATTTCCACTATATGGATAGAGATGGTTATAAAGTTACGATGCAAGCATTGTCTCGTTCATTTGATAAAGAGTTTTGGAACTATGCGAAATTGATTTCAGGAATCCTTCGTCATGGAATGCCTTTACCATATGCTGTTGATTTGGTAGCAGGATTAAATGTCGAAAATGATGTTATCAATACTTGGAAAAATGGCGTAGTTCGAGCATTGAAAAAATTCATTCCAGATGGAACTAAAGTAGTGAAAGAAAAATGTGGAGAGTGTGGTGATCCAGAAGGTTTAGTTTATGTAGAAGGATGCCTAATGTGCCAAAGCTGCGGACATTCTAAATGCGGATAAAAAGACAATCTTTTATTATTACAAATAATCGAAGGCGAGCAGAAATGTTCGCCTTTTTTTTGAAATGAATCAAAATCAAAACGCGAATTTAGTAACGGTCAAATAATAAGTTCCTGATTTGGACGGAATCTTTTGTCCTCATTTTTCATTTTAATTCAGTCAAAGTATTAACAATTATCCTTCATTAAAATAAAAACTGAGAACAAAATATTCTCGTCTAAATCGGGA
>CAKZSH010000184.1 GCA_937918905.1 uncultured Saprospiraceae bacterium | reverse complement strand
ATTTCTATATCTTCTTCTCCTAAATCTCCAAGTCCAGTAAAAATATTTATCAAAACATGAAAAAATAAAATCGTCCCATAAGGCATGAGAAATCCCCAGCCGCCACTTCCGAAATATTTTATTAATGCAAAATAGATTAATAAAATGAGTAAGTTAGTTCCTATGATTTTGACGGTTTTATCCATTTCTTTTTTTATAAAAATAGAATAAAAAAATGGGAAATGATTGTTAGAATCATTTCCCATTTTTTTTGAGATTATTAATTGTGAACGGTTTTGGAAAACCGTGTTACCCTTTTCCTTTATTCTTTTGATAATAATCAAAAACTTTGGTCACGACTTGCTTCCCTAATTTTTTAGGATTTTGTCTGATTTTTGATTCTTCTTTTCCCATTCCAATAAACAAAGCATCCACCGCACGCTCCGACATAAAATCTGAAAGAGAATCCCCTACTTTTTTCTTTGCGAAAAGATTATAGGCATTGGCTGCAATTGGCCAATATTGAGTGACTTCCGTTTTTTGTAATTCTTTATCCAGTTTTGAGCTGTATCGTTTTTTCACAGTAGCATACATCTTTTGTTTGAGTACACCTGTTGCTGCACTTTCTCCACCTACCACAATTGCAACTGCATCTTTGAATTTTAATTCTTTGATTGCATCTTCAATAATACCTTCACTCTCTACTGCCATCAATTTTGAAACTTGTAAAATTTTCTTTTCCGCTTTTTCCATCTCCGCTCCCATTCCCAATTTTTTCAAACTCCCCAAAACAGGTTGTAACTCCTTTGGCAAAAATCCATCAACTCCATTTTTATTTAATTTTCGAAGTGTTGCTATGGCGCGGAATGCGCTACTGTTAAGCACTTCTTTTACAGCAGTAATAGTTTCTAGTTTGGATGGTTCGAGTGCAAGATTTTTGATACTGGAACAAGAGGAAAATCCAATCATCCCAATAACGGCTAAGACAATAAGCTTTTTCATTTTTAATATTTAGGTTAGAAAATGTTTTATTGGTTAGACGGGATTTGAGTAGTTAAGGTACATTAGATTTGTTAAAGTAAACTAGTTCCTCCAAAACATGCTGAAAATCCTACAATCAAAACAATGAACATACTCAACAAATGAGATTTCCCCAACTCTTTTTTGTTTTTATACCAATAAAATCCTGCAGCCATCAAATTAACAAATGCCTGTACTGCTATCACTATCATCGCTCCAATTGCAAATCCTAAATTATTATGACTTCCTCCCTTAGTTGACAAACTTGGGAAAAAGAACAAACTCATCAAGCCAACCAAAATGAATAAATTAACAGTTATTATCTTTTTAGCTTTTTCCATACCGTAAATTTTATTTTTCCAACAATGCAATTACATTTTTTTCGAAAGTATTATTTTTAAAAATTGAATCATCAAAACCTGTAAATCTTTCTACTAATCGCAATGCTTCCTCCAAATTAAAATTTTTCTGAGAGGATGTGAAAAATATTTTTTGTTCATAAAAATGTTTCGCCAGATACTCTTGTTCAGTTTGCCCAGGTGTAGGAATGAGAATGGCTTTTTTTCCTAAAAAAACTAAATCCATCAAAGTCGTGTATCCCGAACGACTGATAACAATTTCACTTTCTGCAATGGCGGTGTTCAATTCGTCAGAAGTTAAAAAAGAAACCACTTCTATATTTTTACTAAAAAAGAAATGTTCTTTTCTTTCCGTTTGACCTTTGACTATTAAAAAATGATATGGTGATTCTAATGCTTGTTCCAAAATTTTTTTTTCTAAATAAGTCCGTTGAGGTTCAGGACCAGAGAGAATGATGATGGCTTTTCTTTTTTGCTTCGTTGGTTTGTTTTGCATTCTCGAAAGTGCTCCAATATATTTTACATTTTTGATTTGTTGAGCAACATTTTTTCCATGAGACAAATTTCCTGAGAGATTAGGTTCATCCTTAAAATCAGGAATCCAGCATTCATCAAAATTGGAAATTTGATTCCAGTTTACCCAATTGCCCAGTTGTTTTGCAACAGGCATTGGAATGGGCAAATTTATCTGATGTGTCATAAATACATTGTAAGTTTTTTTGGAAAAACAGCCAAAGCGATTATCTGAAATAACGATGTCTATTTTTTCATCTTCCACAATTTTAGCGATAGCTTTCTTTTCCTTTGCAATTGCTCGAAACATTTTTGGAAATTGAAAAGCCATATTCCACATCATATTGGAAGTACGGTAAGTGATATTGTATGCAGGTAATTGAAAAATAGGAAGGTCTGGAAATTCTTGAAGCAATAAATGATACGCACGTCCATCCGATGCTAAAAAAACTTCCGCATTTTGTTTTTGAAAAAAACGAATAATTGGAATGCAACGTGTCGCATGTCCCAATCCCCAATTTAACGGAGCAACTAAAATTCTTTTTTTATCGTTCAAATCAATACCTTGGGAAAGAAATTTATATTTAAAAATCTTTTTTTGTAAAAATGCACATTATGAAAAATCGAAAAAATATAATATGGCTAGTTTTTATTGTATTTGCAATTATTACTATCGCAAGTTGTAAAGCAGGTGACTGCGGCTGCCCACAGTTGTAATGAATAATTAACGTCGGTCTGCGCAGCGAACACATCTCGTACTTTCAGGCATAAACATTAATCGTGCAGATTGAATCGGTCTTTTACAATTGGAACAATTTCCAAAATCATTGTTATCGATTTTAGATAATGCCATTCTGAGTTTTGACAATTTTATTTTTGCTGACCTTAATGCTGCTTCTGCTACACTTTTATTATTTATCGCATCCATTCGACTTACTCTACCTATCGAGTTCTCCGGGCTTATTGGTTCCGTATCTTTTAAAAGTTGTACAATGGAACTTTCGATCCTTACAATTTCTTCATTGATTTTTTCTTTTAAACTTGCTCTTGCTTTATCATCCATAATATTGGTATTTAAGTTCTTATGTGAATCGTACATCAATAGTTCAATTGTAAAAAAACGGGTACGGAACTACGTCCCTGTTTTTTATGCTTGAACTGTTGATTCGCATTTCTTGTTCTTTTTTAGTCATAAACAAGAATTTACTCATTTGTAAAAATAACATAATTTCATTGAGGAATTTTTTTTTATCCAAATCCTGAGTGCAGCCCAAAACGTTGTTTTAGGAAGAGTCCTTCAAGAACTTCAACCTATTCTGAAAGAATGGGTTGGTTCTGGAAGGACTTGTTGAATTAAATTTAACATTTTAGTCCTTCCAGAATCAGTCCGCCCTTCGGACGAACTTAAATTCTTGAAGGACTTCTTTATTAAAACAACATTTTGGGTTACACCCCCAATTCCTTCATTTGAAGTTTTAAAAAAACATACATCAAATCAGTATCTTTTCTCAACATTACAATTATGAGGATATGTTAAAGTTTTACGGTGATAAAATTTTGAATGACATTTATTTTATTTATAAAATCATATTATCTATTCGTTTTCAGCATTTTAAATATATTTAAAATAAATATTTAAAAAACAATTACATTTTTTTGCTATTTCACGCCGCTATTACAACCCTCAAAAATTATGATTTTAAAGCGAAACCCCTTATCTTAAAAGGTAATAGAAATCTTACACTAAAACATACACTATGAGTCAATTCAATTGGACATACCTCGCCCCCTCTGGCAAAAAGCACCATGTTGGTCTTTTCCACGGAGATCGGACGGGACACGTTCTGATCTATTGCAACTCCAAAGTTGTAGTGGTAGACTTCAAGGTGCGAGAAACAAAATCCTACTCCATTTTTATCGAAGAAGAACTCTGCGAAATTGCTATTGAACGGCAAGCGGATCGTTTTGTTTATGGATTTGACATCAATAAAGATGTAGATACACCACTCAATCGAGAGCGAAAAGCAAATGATAAAAAACATCTTAAACAAGGTTTTGCTTTTTTAGCAGGACTGGCAGTTCTGATTACTTTAATTTTGATTGGTTCGAGTTATATGAAAAAGGAGTACACGCCTAGTATGGCTTCTCTCCTAGCAGCTAGTGGACAAGAGACGAGTGCAAAAGTATTTTTCCCTACCCCTCAAGAAGCTACTTATAACTTTGTAGCCAATGGAAAAATTTACTCTGACAAAGCTCCATTCAAATTAGATATTAATACAGTTTTGGAAAATGGAATGCCGATGGAAGATGGGGATGAATTTTTAGTAAAATACTCTTCCTCTCAACCAGAGGTAAATAAAATTCAATTTAATCGTCCTACAGCAAAACAAATTGAGGTTTATCAACATCGAGCTGTTTCAAAATATCTAGAATTACATCCTACGGAAAATGAAGACTATTGCAATTGCTTAGCTTCCATTGCTTATGAACTGGAAGGCGTCAATGGTTATGCTAAATTTTATCTTCAAGATCTTACCCATAGTCAAAATAAACGTTATAATTCTGACAGTTTCCATCGGCTTATTCGAAGTGTTGAATTTGAGAAAAGAGCTGAGGAAAAATGTTGGGAAAAAAAATAGACGGTAGACGGTCGTTCGTTTTACTCACTTGATCCCGAATCTTCGGAATCAAGTGAGTAAAACGAACGACCGTCTACCGT
>CAKZSH010000183.1 GCA_937918905.1 uncultured Saprospiraceae bacterium | reverse complement strand
TAAAGTTTTTGAAATGGATGTTCAAAAATTTACAAAAGAAGCCACCTTTACTCAAAAAATAAAAATTAAAGATCCTTCAAAACCAGTTACTGCATACGTCGAATTCCAAACTTGTGATGATAAGCAATGTATCATGAATACGGAGGATTTATATATTGATGGAAAAAAATTACAAGCCTTGTTTGGAGAAGCTGCTTCTGCGAAACTTGGGAGTACCGATGGTGCTCCAACTGAAACAGGCGATGGTGGTAGTTTTCCAAATATGAAAGATACTATCGACCAAGTTCGTCCTGCAATAGTTGCTTCATATAAAAATCCAGAAGGAAATTGTGGAGGAGAAACAGAAACAGGAAGTGGTTGGATTTGGACATTTATCTTAGGATTTGGAGGAGGATTGTTAGCATTGTTGACCCCTTGTGTATTTCCAATGATTCCATTGACAGTTAGTTATTTTACCAAAGGAAGTAAAACAAGAGCGGAAGGAATCAAGAATGGATTAATTTATGGAGCTTCGATTATTGTAATTTATGTTGCGTTAGGTTTATTGATAACGCTGGCATTTGGTCCGGAAGCGTTGAATCGATTATCTACGCATTGGCTTCCCAACTTACTTTTCTTTATCATCTTTATTGTTTTTGCAATTTCCTTTTTTGGATATTTTGAAATTACATTGCCAAGTTCATGGACGACTCAAACCGACTCCATGGCAGATCAAGGAGGATTAATAGGAACGTTTTTTATGGCAGCGACTTTGGCTTTAGTTTCATTTAGTTGTACTGGTCCGATTATCGGTTCTGCATTAGTGGAATCAGCATCTGATCCATTGGGGCCATTTACAGTAATGTTAGGATTCTCAACAGCATTGGCATTGCCATTTGGATTGTTTGCAGCTTTCCCAGCATGGTTGAATTCTTTACCTCAGTCAGGTGGATGGATGACGAATGTAAAAGTAATTTTAGGATTCTTGGAATTAGCATTGGCATTTAAATTCCTTTCAGTTGCGGATTATACTTTTCATTGGGGAATTTTAAAATATGAATTATTCCTTGGGATTTGGGTGATTATCGGAATCGCAATGACATTGTATATGTTGGGGTATATTCGATTTCCTCATGATGGTGTATTGAAAAAAATCACTCCTACAAGATGGGGATTTGCTGCTTTGTTTTTTGCAACTACAGTTTATTTAGCATCAGGATTTAGATTTAATGATGTAACTCAATCATATGCTGCTCCAGGGTTGTTGAGTGGATTAGCACCTCCATCTATTTACAA
Organism: uncultured Saprospiraceae bacterium; assembly: GCA_937918905.1. Lineage (GTDB taxonomy): Bacteria > Bacteroidota > Bacteroidia > Chitinophagales > Saprospiraceae > CAJQQY01. The sequence continues at coordinate 3,489 of CAKZSH010000183.1, read as the reverse complement.
TTTCTTTTTGCCAGAACCAGAGGTTGATGCTGAAATGAAAAAGAAATATCCTTCATTTACGAAGTGTGCAAATAACTTAGATTGCTTTAAAGATTACTATGAAGGTTTGGATTATGCAAAGAAAAATAACATGCCTTTGTTAGTTGACTTCACAGGATATGGATGTGTGAATTGTAGAAAAACGGAAGATAATATTTGGGTGATGGATGAGGTGAGAAATAATATTGAACAAAATTTTGTATTGGTTTCTCTCTATGTAGATTCGCCTGATAAATTGGAAAAGATATTATACTCAAAATCACAGAATAAAAAATTGAGAAACGTAGGAAACATGTGGGCTGATTTTCAGATTGCTAATTTTCAACAAAACTCGCAACCGTTATATGTGTTGATGACTCCTGAAGAAAAGGTTTTAGCAAGACCTGTAGGATACATGGATGGATGGAGCGATTGGCAAGAATATAGTGATTACTTGAATTGTGGATTGCAAACTTTTTCAAAAGAAGGCAATGGTAAACTTGGAATGAAAAAGTAATTGATTTTTTCCAAAAATAAAAAAAGCGAGTAAGAAATTTCTTACTCGCTTTTTTATAAATACAATGTTGTAAAATTTATTTAGGAACTTTAACTATATATTTTTTCTTTGAACTATTAGTCAATTTACTAGAAACCAACCAAGGATTCAAGACTTTAATCATTCGATAATTCGTTCCATATTTTTGAGCAAAAGTTCCCCAATTACTCACTCCTTCTTTAACCTCCACCTCGTAAAAATCAGCTAAAGGTTGATACATTTGACTAGGTTCTATATAAAAACCAAAGTCTCTTGGATTAGTTAGAATCTCTTTGATCGCCACCAATCGAAAAACATAGCGAGAAGTTTCTTGATTTAAATTTAAATCAAAATAACTATTTCCATGTTGCAATTTTATTTCTTTTGAAAGGCGAGTTCCTCCCATATTGTAAGCTGCTGCTGCTAACAACCAACTTCCAAATCGCTCTTTATTTCTTTTGATATATTTTGTAAAAGCTACCGTTGCTTTTTCCAAATGATACCTTTCATCCACTTCATTATTGATTTCCAGGCTATATGATTTTCCAGTAGGCTTCATAAATTGCCAAAAGCCTTTTGCGCCAGCAGGAGAGACCGCATTTCTCAAATCACTCTCCGCTACTGCCAAATATTTAAAATCATCAGGCACTCCATTTTCGGCTAGAATTTTTTCAATAACTGGAAAATATTTATTCGCTTTTTTGATATTTAAAAGCGTATTCGAATGCCAATAAGTATTTCTCGAAAGCTCTCGATCTAATCGTTCTCTAACATCAAAATTATTCATTGGAAAAGCCTCTCCTGCAAATGAAAAATCTTTATCCAAATTAACAGGTTTGATAACTTGAGAAATATCACTTGTTTCTGATGATGAACTAGAAGAAGAACTTGTGGTTTCGGTTCCTTTTTGAGTAGAAGATGCAAAAACAGCAATGGTAACAAATGCTGCTAAAATTAAAGTGTAGAAAGCTAATGACTTTTGCATACTGTAAAGTTTTGTGGAATCGACAGTTGTATTAGTTGATTCTGGATTTAGAAAAGGGCACTTAGAATTTTTTCCTTGAAGAAAAAAATCAAATATTAAAAGGTTTGTGAAAAGGAATTAGCTTGTTTTCGTGGTGATATATGTTTGTAATATACAACGTACAAAAGGTGTACGAATGTTGCACTCTTGTTTAATTTTGAATGAAGAATTTTGAATGTGAAGAAAAATCGTAGAAACCGATTTTAGATTTATTCATCCCGACTATCAGGACAAAATTCTTCATTCAAAATTACTTTTTCAGTACTCGAGGTCTTTTGAAGATTGGGACAGTTGAGCAAGGTTCGCCGTACATAATGCTTTGGGCGAAAGGGCGTAATTTTTTTGTTAAAATTACATACGCTGCAGGAGGAACAGGTTTGTTACTACAACCTTTGATGATAATTCGTTGGTCTTCATATTGAGCACCATCAAAATCTTTCAATGCTTCTTCGTAAGCTAATTTGTAAAATGCATCTGCATTCCCTTGAAAAATTTTATGCGCAAAAGGTTCCGCATAAGCAGCCACCAACATAAATGCCCAAACTGGAATAATCGCATCCGTCGAACAAACCACCAATAAATTCACTCCCTCGTATTGACTCCAATCCAACTCTTTCAAAGCTGTTCGGAAATCTTTCTCCTTGAGTATCAATTCTTTATAAAGATAATCTTTCAAATCAAAAAGCACCAATTTTTCCTTAGGGAAAAAATCTTCTAAGTTGATCGTAATCAATCCACTATTGGCAACTCTATTTACTAATGGCTTATCATCCATAATTTATTTTTTAAATTAATTTTGATTTTTGAATGATGAATTTTGAATGAGTCTAATAACAGTGAACCATAATTTTCGATTTATTCATCCCAACTATCGGGACAAAATTCTTCATTCAAAATTAGTTTTATTCTTCTTCATCACTTTGAATCGGCATTGAAGCTGCGATTTTAACTTGTTGAGGTAAAGGAAGATTCTCATCAAGAGAAGCTACTGCACTCATCACGTCTCCAACAATTTCCGTAACCCCAGTTATATCATTTGGAACTTTGATGGTATCTTCTGTGGAAGTAGGAGTTGGTGCTTCACTTGGACTAGGCATTGGAGTAGCCTTTGCAATCTTTATCTTAGGAGCATTTTCATCCAAAGAAAGTACTGCACTCATAATATCACCAACGATTTCAGTAATTCCAGTTGGATGTGTTGGTAGTTGCATACCACCTCCAATTGAGGCTGGAACATCCTGTTCGATTGGCGCAGCCTCTCCAACAGTATTTTCAACCGTTTTGAAATCTTTAGGTTTTGGAAGGTCTTGGATATTTTTTAATCCAAAATAATCCATAAATTTTTCACTCGTAGCATATAACAATGGTTTCCCAACTGTTTCTGCCCGACCTACTATATTAACCAATTCTTTTTCTAAAAGTTTTTGCAAAGCATAATCACAACTTACCCCACGTATTTTTTCCATATCAGGTTTAGAGACAGGTTGTTTGTAAGCAATGATGGAAAGTGTTTCCAATGCTGCTCTCGACAATTTCTTTTTGGTAGTCTGTTTAAGGTAAGTGGCTACGGTATTGAAATAAGCACCTTTTGTCAAAAATTGATACCCATTGGCGATACCTACCATTTCAAAAGCAAAATTTTCTTGCTGATATTTTTCCTCAATTTCAGTCAAAGCTCCTTTGATATCATCCTTTTTAAAAGAGGTTTCAAAGGTTGTTTCCAATACCTCCTCAATTTCATTTAATGTGATGGGACGCTGTGCGGTAAAAATTAAACTCTCGATGTGTTGCGATAAAAATTCCACGTTATTCTTTTTTTCGCAAAATTAGGAAAAAAGTTGATAAAAACGGTAGACGGTCGTTCGTTTTACTCACTTGATTCCGAAGATTCGGGATCAAGTGAGTAAAACGA
>CAKZSH010000182.1 GCA_937918905.1 uncultured Saprospiraceae bacterium | reverse complement strand
CGAGATAGAGTAGGATATTAAAAAAATAGACTACTGATGAATTGATTTGGTCTAGCATTGCGAAACCTGAGAGCAGAAAAAGCGAACTAGCTAGGATTCGTCAAGCTTTAAGAAACCTTGCTGGACTCTTCCTTCCCACAGGTTTCGCAAAGCAAAACAGACAAATTCATTTTGAACCTAAAAAATGGTTAGATAAACAATTATAGGATGGAAATGGGACAACTTGTTATTCATAAAATATTTATAAAAACTGTCGCCTAAATCCTCTTTACGAACAAAAAATAGAATTACTTTTGCTTAAATTTTTTTAATAAAAAAAACTAGTCAAAATGAAATTGAGAAATCTATTTTTATTGTTTTGTTTAGTATTAATATGTACAGTTGATATTAATGCTCAAGAATTGAAATTTCCAGAAATGGATAAAAGCCCAATGGATGCCGCACATTATCCTCGACGAGCTGCTTTTCAAAATTACTTAAGCGAAAACGACCCTGATAAAACTCAAAAAATTAAAGTGTTGTATTGTCGTCCAAATAAAAAAGGAAGAGCCATTTTTGGTGGATTGGAACCTTGGGGAAAAGATTGGAGATTAGGAGCAAATGAAGCAACGGAGGTAACATTTTTTACACCCGTCGAAATTGGTGGTGAATATATTCCTGCTGGAACTTACACCATGTTCGCTCAACTTTATCCTTCTAATTGGATCATCAAAATCTCTTCGGAACGATTTATCGCAGGCGTGAGTAACAGAGATATTACTAAGGATGTTGTAGCAGTAAGTGTTCCAACGACTACCGTTCCAAAAGAGAGAGAAGAGTTTACAATCGGTTTTCAAAAAGTAGATGAAGGAAATTGTAATATGGTTTTTGAATGGGATCGAACGAGAGCTTCATTGCCCATTAATTTGAATCCAGTAAGTTTGGCTGGAGCAGATAAAAGTCCAATGGATTTAGTACAGTATCCAAACAGTTCAAGATTTAGAAATTTCCAAAAGCCAGAAGATTTAGATAAAGCAGTTGCAAAGGTGAGAGTGGTGTACAGTCGCCCACAAATGAAAGGAAGAAAAATCTTTGGAGAATTATTGAAGTACGGTGAGATGTGGAGAGTAGGAGCGAACGAAACTACAGAGTTGACTTTCTTCGAAGATGTAACTATTGGTGGTACAAAAATTAAAAAAGGAAGATATGGTTTGTTTGCAAAAGTAAATGATGGCAATTGGGAATTTATCATCCATAAAAATGTTCAATCTTGGGGACATCCTAACCATGATGAAAAAGATAATGTCGTAACTGTGGTTGCAAAAACAGAAAGAACGCCTAAAACTTTGGAAGCTTTGTCAATGGTGTTGCAAGAGAAAGGTGCGAATCAAGTTGACTTGGTTATTGGTTGGGAAAATACAATGGCGCGGTTACCTATTATGTTGAAATAGTGAAATGTAATTTTATTGTTATAAAATAAAGAAACCCGAATTTCTATAATGGAAGTTCGGGTTTTTTATATATCATCAATAAGAATCGCGTTGCTTAAAGCTGTGTCAAAATTTCTTAAATTGATTAATATGGCTATATTTAATCTCTAAAAAAATGCTTTAATTTAAACCAAAACGAATGAAACTTTTCTTATCATTATTGACTATTCTATTGATTTCTTTTAATTTTTTTTCATGTGAAAATTCTAAAGAACCGATGAATTTGATTGAAACAGGAATTTCCAAAACTTTAGCAGAGCAACGAAAAGCAGATATTGAAGATGTAAAATATAACATTAGTTTTACGATTCCTTATCACTTGGAAGAATATATTACTGGAGTAAATACAATTTCCTTAAATCTAAAAAATACCAATTCTGACTTAGTTTTTGATTTTAGAAATGAAGCAGAATTTGTCAGCGCAGTAAAAGCGAATGGCAAAGAAATTTCACCGCAGGTGGAAAAAGAACATGTGGTCATTCCAAAAGAATATCTGAAAGAAGGAGCAAATGAAATCACTATTCATTTCACAGCAGGAGAGCAAGCATTAAATCGGAATGAAGAATTTTTATACACACTTTTTGTTCCTGCCAATGCTTCGACTGCCTTCCCTTGTTTTGACCAACCTAACATCAAAGCGAAATATAAATTAACTTTAGAAATCTCCTCTGAATGGGTGACTTGTGCTAATTATCCTTTGTTGGAAAAAAAGAATAATGGAAATTTTACCGTTCATTCTTTTGAAGAGACGCCTCCAATTCCAACTTACCTTTTTGCTTTTGCTGCTGGAAAATTTAAAACTATTACGACTACTTTAGGTGGTCGAGAGATGACGATGTATCATCGTGAAACGAATGAGGAGAAGGTAACTAACAATGCAATTACAGTTTTTGATTTACATGCAAAGTCGTTAGATTGGCTAGAAGAATATACTGGAATTACATATCCATTTAAGAAATTTGATTTTGTTTTAGTTCCTGCATTTCAGTATGGAGGGATGGAACATGTGGGCGCGATTTTTTATAGACAACGTTCTTTGTTTTTAGAAGAGAGTGCAACGGTCAATCAAAAAATGAGTCGAAATGCTTTGATTGCACATGAGACAGCACATATGTGGTTTGGTGATTTGGTGACGATGGATTGGTTTAATGATGTTTGGTTAAAAGAAGTGTTCGCAAATTTTATGGCGGCAAAAATGGTGAATCCTAATTTTCCAGAAATCAATCATGACCTTCGATTTGTTGCAAGGCATCATCCTTCTGCCTACAGCGAGGATCGTACTATGGGAACTCATCCTATTCAACAAAAATTGGATAATTTAAATCAAGCAGGAATGATGTACGGACGAATCATTTATCAAAAAGCACCTGTCGTCATGAATCAATTGGAAGAGATGATGGGCAAACAAAAAATGCAAGAAGGCCTACAAGAGTATTTAAAAACATTTTCATTCGGCAATGCGACTTGGGATGACTTGATTGCAATTTTGGATAAAAGGGTAGACATGGATTTAAAAACATGGAGCCAAGCTTGGGTAAAAGAATCTGGAATGCCACACTACGAAGCGCAGTTAAAAACGGAAAATGAAAAAATTGTAAATTATAATTTAGCTCTAAAAAATAAATCTTCGGGAGGAAATATTTGGTCGCAAAGTTTAGAGTTTATATTTTCAAAAAACAACAAAATAGAACGTAAGTCTTTGATTATCAATGGGGAGCAAATGGATGTTGAATTTTTAAAAGGAAAAGACGCGCCTGATTTTATTTTACCAAATGGTTCTCAAAGCGGTTACGGATATTTTGAATTAGATGAAAAAAGTCAAAGTTATTTATTAGAAAATATTTATTCTATTGATGATGAGATTGTAAAATTTGTAGCATGGCAATCGCTTTTTGAAAGTATGTTGAGAGGAAAAATTGTAGCCAAAGATTTGATGAATACCATTTTAAAAAGTTTACCACATGAGAAAGAAATTTTAGGGTTATCCGCTCGGTTGAATTATTTAGAGGAAATTTATTGGGGATTTTTATCGCTTGAAGAACAGCGACAACTTTTCCCAACCTTAGGAAAAGATTTATGGACTTTAATGGAAAATGCTAAAACGCAAGATTTTAAAAAGAGTTTGTACAATACATTTGTAAGTGTTGCTCAATCGGAAGAAGATGTAAATGTATTGTTTGAAGTTTGGAAAAAGTCTAAAACGATTAATGGTTTAAAACTTTCTGAAAATGATTTTACGACTTTGGCGTATGAGTTGGCAGTACGTAATTATAAAGACAGCGACAATATTTTACAAGAGCAATTAAAAAATATTACCAACCCTGATCGTAAAGCTGCTATGGAATTTATCATTCCTGCTTTGTCGAATGATGTAGCGGCAAGAGATGCTTTTTTTGAAAGTTTAAAAGCAAAAGAGAATCGTCAAAAAGAACCTTGGGTACAACGAGCGTTGTCTTATTTACATCATCCGTTACGTGCCGAGGCTGCGGAGAAATATATTTTACCAAGTTTAGAACTCGTTCGAGAAATTCAAAAAACGAATGGAATCTTTTTTCCAAAAGGTTGGACTTCAACAATTTTAAATGGACATCGAAGTCCAGCTGCTGCGCAAATTGTCAATCAATTTGTAAAAGGACTACCTGCAGATTATCCGTATAAATTAAAAAATAAGATATTGCAATCTGCGGATAGGTTATCACGTAGAGCAAGTATTCAGGATTAAAATATTTTTGATACGGCTTTAAAGTAAAACGACTTTTCAAGTCGTCCCGTTATTCGACCATTCAAAGTATACTAACATTTTTAACGATGTACTTATTAAATAATTTACTGACTTTGATCGAATAATGCGACGACTTGAAAAGTCGTTTTACTTTAAAGCTGCAAAAAACAACCTTTGAAAAATTTTAAAACACATTTCTGGCAACTCAGAAAAATTTCATTATCACTCACTCTAGCTACTGCTTCAGGAACAGTTTTAATTTTTATAGATAGTCTTTTTGCAACAAAGGAAGTTTTGATTTCAACTTTTAACTGACTCAAAACACGGAATTTTTCAAAGAACCAAAATTATTATATGCCAAATTTAAGTTACTGGGAAAAAGAATCCTTCTTTAAAAATATTGATGTCGCTATCATTGGAAGTGGAATAGTAGGATTGAGTGCTGCCATTCATTTAAAAGAATATTCACCAAAATTAAAAGTAATAGTTTTGGAGAGAGGAAGTCTTCCTATCGGAGCAAGTACTCGGAATGCTGGCTTTGCATGTTTTGGAAGTTTGACGGAACTCTTGGATGATTTAGAAACTCAATCGGAGGATGAAATTTTTGCCTTGGTGGAAAAAAGATGGAAAGGATTAGAACGACTTCGGAAACGAGTAGGCGATCAAAATTTAAAATATAAACCTTGGGGCGGATTCGAATTGTTTAGAAATGAGGATGCTGAAAGTTTTGAAAAATGCGCTTCGCAAATTGATTTTTTTAATAAAAAAATTCAAACGATTACAGGACAAAAAGAGGTGTATAAAATTGCGGATGAAAAAATAAATCAATTCGGTTTTCAAAAAATTCAACACCTCATCCACAATCAAGCGGAAGGTCAAATCCATACTGGCGAAATGATGTATGCGCTCCTCCAAATTGCTAGAAAAAAAGGAATCAAAATTTTTAATGGAATTTTTGTAAAAAAAATAAACGACCAGGGAAAAGATGTAAAAATAGAAACTGCTGAAGGATGGAATTTGTCAGTAAAAAAAGTGCTCGTTGCAACTAATGGTTTTGCCAAAACCCTTATAAAATCTAATAAAGTAATACCTGCACGTAACCAAGTCATCATTACAAAACCCATTAAAAATCTTCCAATTCAAGGGTGTTTTCATTATGACAAAGGTTATGTCTACTTTAGAAATATTGATGGAAGGATATTGTTAGGAGGAGGTCGTAATTTAGCAAAAGAAGAAGAAACCACAGCAGAATTCGGTACCACAGAAACTATTCAAAAAGCCTTGAAAGATTTATTGAAAAATGTAATTTTGCCTCATCATAATTTTGAAATCGAAAGTATCTGGAGTGGTATTTTAGGCGTAGGAAATACGAAGCAGCCTATCGTGGAATTAATGAGTGAAAACGTAGTGGTGTCCGTTAGACTTGGAGGAATGGGAGTGGCAATCGGGAGTCTAGTTGGAGAAGAGGGAGCATCATTATTAAAGACTATCCTTTAAAGTGTATCGTTGAATTTTTGATCCTTAGCCGTCGGATTTACACACGACGGCTAAGGATCAAAACTCTAACAACAATCTTTTAATGATAATTGCATGTTATAGTTAACTTAAAATAACTTTTCTCTTCCAACACTTCATATATATTTTCGTTTCTTAGAGGTAGTAATCTTGAATCAATGAATTATTCTTTAAAATATATTTTTCTATTTTTTATCATTCACCTCAGTTGGAATGGATTTGGACAAGTCCCGCCTAAGGGCCCACCCAAGCCTTTGCCCAAACCAGATTTAATCGATCCTCAACTTACCGAGCAAGATACCTCAAAAGAAGAAAGTGATTTAGTGATGATTGACCATGCTGATGTTGCCATAGGAATAACAGGGGAGGGGCGACAGCTTTTTAAAGAAGTGCGGCAGGTCGAACTGCGACAAGGCAATGTTTACATGTATTGCGATAGTGCTTTTTTATATGATAATAATGACGTGAGAGCATGGGGAAATGTAATTATCCAACAAGGTGATTCCGTAAATATATTTTCAGATTCTTTGCTGTATTATGGATTTGATAAAAAAGCGGATCTTTTTGGAGAAGTAGTGTTAGAAAGTGAAAATCAAAAATTATTTACGAACAAACTCACCTATGATTTGACTACAAAAGTAGCAACCTACTTTAATGGTGCAACTTTGACAAATGATACCACTCAATTAAAAAGTAAAATTGGATATTTTTATGTCGATCAAAATGAAGCCTTTTTTAAAGATAGTGTTACGATAGTCGATCCTGAGTTTGAATTAAAAACGGATACTTTAAAATTTGATACTAAAAATAAAATAGCCTATTTCCTTGGCCCTACTTTGATTGCACAAAATGAAGGGAAAATTTATTGCGAAGATGGTTTTTATGATACTCGAAACAAGCAAGCCGAGTTTACAAAAAATGCACAGTATCAAAAAGAAGAACAAAAGGCTTGGGCGGATGTCATGCAATATGATGGCAATATAAAAGAAACAACTTTGATTGGTAATGCTCGATTTATTGATGGAGAAAAACGAGCCAAGGCCGATGTGATTCGCTATGAAGAAGAGAATGAAATTACGAACTTGGAGGGCAATGCTTTTTATGAAGATGAAAAGCAAGTCATCAGTTCAGAACGGATTCGATACGATTCAAAAAATGAAGTTTACACAACTGTAGGAAGATCTCGAATGGTTGATCCGCCACAAATTTTAGAGGCGGATAATATTGATTACGATGGTACGATTGGAATTGCAGTAGGCAATGTGGTTTGGCAAGATACGGTGGAAAATATTTCTATAAGTCATTGTGATTCAGCGACTTATATCAAAGACCAAGATTTCTTTAAAGCGATGGGCGGGCGACCTTTGTTGACGACTTTGATGGATGGAGATACCTTGTTATTAACTTCTGATACCTTGTTGGCGTTTAAGCAAAATCCAGAAGATTCTATCCGAACTTTGATTGCAAATAAAGATGTTCGATTGCTAAAATCTGATTTACAAGCAGTTTGTGATTCATTGGTTTATAGTGAAATTGATTCTCTTTTTAAGTTTTATAAAGACCCGATAATTTGGTCTGATACTTCACAATTTTCGGCAGATACGATTCATATTCAATTGGTAGAAAAAAAGATAGATCGAATTTATATGTATCGTAATTCTTTTATGATAAATTCGCCAGACGAAATTTATTATAACCAAATCAAAGGAAAAAATATCACCGTATTTTTTAAAGATGAGGAAGTCCATCGGATGAAAGTTGTAGGAAATGCGGAGTCCGTTTATTATGCTTTAGATGATGACGATGCTTACATCGGAGCGAATAAAACGGTGGCAAGTGAAATGATGCTTTACTTTGGAAGTAATGAAATTACAAATATCAAATTTTATAATCAGGCTAAAGCAAAATTTAGCCCTATTCAAAAAGCGATAGATTCGGAATTGAGGTTGAAAGGATTTTTCTGGGAAAAGAAAAGACGGCCTAAAACTTTGGAAGATTTATTTAGAATTCAGGCAAAGGCGAAACCTGTTATTGAAAAAAAGGCTGATGACAAAGATCCAGAATCTAAAGCCAATCCTGAAGTGAAAAACGAACCAGTACCGAAACAGGATTAGAAGTAGTTATTAGGTTACTAAGTTATTGAGTTATTTCGAATACTGTGAACAAACGCGTTTATTCGAAATAACTCAATAACTTAATAACAACTCAATAAGACCAAGTAAACTCATTCAAAATTCTTAATTCTTAATTCAAAATTCAAAATGAGCAAGATTATCTCCTTGATTTTCTTTTTTACAATTTTCTTTTTTTTCCAACCTCTTGTTGCTCAACCAGAGGAAATTAATGGTACTGAAATCTTCAATGAGGGCAATGCTTTTTATGCCCAAAAAAAATATACGGAAGCTTCGGAAAAATATTTTACCCTCCTTGCCAACGGTTTAGAATCAGCAGAAATATATTATAATATTGGCAATTGTTTTTTTCATCGACAAAATTGGGGGAAGGCGATTCTCAATTATGAACGTGCTTTGATTCTTGCTCCAAATGATAAAAACATCCTCAACAATCTTCAAATAGCGAATGATAAAACGGTAGATGAAATCGAAAAAATACCTACGTTTTTTCTAACCCGTTGGTGGAGAAATATTTACCAATTGACTCATTCAGGTATTTGGTCCATACTTGGAATTTTACTTTTATGGGGTGGAATAGGCGGATTGGTGATGTGGCTTTTGGGAAAAGAACGGAAGCAACGAAAACAAGGATTCCTTGCTGGAACAGTTGCAATTTTATTAAGTCTTTTCGTTTTTGCACTAGCTTATAGCAGTTATCAAATGCAAAAAAATAGTGGCTCAGCCATCATCATGAGTAAGGAAACTTCTCTAAAAACTCTCCCAGACGAAATAAGTACCGAAATTTTACCCTTACATGAAGGAACTAAGGTAGAAATTACCGAAAAAATAACATCTTGGTACAAAGTTAGATTAGAAAATGGTGAAGTCGGTTGGATTATCGAATCGGCTCTTGAAGAGATTTAGATTTTTTGATTCAAGTTTTTTTGATTCAAGATTCAAGAATATGGATTCAAGATGATCCTTTAACGTGAATCGAATTATAGAAAAATACGTTTTTCGATAATCATTAATCCATAATCTCATTTAACACCTCTCGCAGTTTTTTCTCCCCTCAGATAGACAACTAATACATCTTACATTATTTCGTAAAAATCCCAAATCATGATTTTTAACCAAAGATTTATGCCCTTTCTTCAAGGGTGTTTAAAAAATACTGACTATGTGCTCTTTGAGCATTTTGTTGTACATAAATCTATTCCAGATAATCCTTATAATTTTTTGCTAAGCAAGCAAGATCATCAAAAAGTCATTGATGCCATTCAAGCGTTTTCAGAAATTGGAGTGATGAGTTGTTTGCAAAAGAGTGCTTGTACACAATTACATTTAGCATTTCAAGATGGCGTTAAAGTTCAATTGAATATTTGGCATCAAATGGTAGAAAATGGTATCAATTATTTAGATACCCAAGAAGTGCTTTCAAAAAAACAGCGATCAAAATCAGAATTTTACATGCCTAATTTGGAGCACTTATTTGAGTTTTCTATTCTGCATCATTATTTGAATAATAAAGGACTTTCAGAAAAATATCAAAGCTACTTTGAAGATTTCCACTTTTTTGTGAGAGATGGGTTATTAGACTTTTTTAATGAAAAATATAAAACGCAGTTTTCGAATTTAGATGAACTTTCTAATTTTAAAAAAGGCAATAAAACAGTAATCCTTGAAGAGTTAAAGCAAATTCCAGCTAATAATTATATGAATAAGGTGAATTTTCAATGGCTAAATTGGTTTAGAGTTTCGGCGAGTTAATCGGTGGGAATAACGAACAATAGTATTAGGGCATAAAAAAAAGCCTTATCGGGGAGATAAGGCTTAACAACAAAAAATATAAAGCTATGAAAACTAAAACTATTCTAATTCAATTTTGATAATTACAAATTTAAGAACTTTTCACATTAAGTTCCAAATTTTTTTATCATTATTTAAACGATAATAGCTGCAATTTCAGTATTTAATTTTGTATAAACAGTCTGTTACCTGACTATTTTTTGGAAATTAAATAAAAAACTAAGCTTCTATCGCGTCAATATTGATAATCGTTCTGTTCTTTCTACCTTTTGAAAAGGCAACCATTCCATCAACTTTAGCGTGGATAGTATGATCTTTTCCCATGTAAACATTCTTACCAGGGTGGTATTTTGTTCCTCTTTGACGAACAATAATATTTCCTGCAAGTGCGATTTCTCCACCGAATAACTTCACTCCTAAGTAATTACTATTACTATCACGACCATTATCCGAACTCGATGCTGCTTTTTTATGAGCCATTTTTCTTTATTTTAAGTTTAACAAAAAGAATTGCCAATAGTTTAGGCAATTTTTGATTTCTAAAGACTGATTCCGTCAATCTTAATTTTAGTAAAAGATTGTCGGTGACCGTTTTTCTTACGGTAACCTTTACGTCTTTTCTTTTTGAAAACAATTACTTTGTCTCCTTTTTGGTGTCCCAGCACAGTAGCTGCGACAGATGCTCCTCCTACATTAGGAGTTCCTAGGCGTACAGTACCGTCATTATCTACCAAGTGAACTTGGTCAAATGTCTGTTTGTCACCTTCTTTTGCATCCAGCTGGTGGACGAAGATCTCTTGACCTTCCTCGACTTTGAACTGTTGACCAGCGATAGTTACAATTGCGAACATTGATTTATTATTTAAGTGATTTAAAAAACGAGTGCAAAGATAATCTTAGTATTAGTAAAAACCAATGTTTTTAGAGGGTTTTTCACTAAAAAGGAATCATTTTTTTCTACTCAATTACTCTTTATAAATTAATATCCAATAACCACTCTTCTCCAGTAACAATATTCTTTTTAATGATTTCTTGAAAAAAATATAGAGAGTCAGGATGGTTTGTGATGTAACGATATTCATTTCGTTGAAAGATTACTTCTTCTTGGTTATTAATTAGTGTAGCAATGCTTCCTGATTCTGTATTTTCACAATTCTCCTCAGATATTAACTCCTTATCCAATGTATTAATATTCATTTTAAAAACCTTTTGTGCTTCGTCTTTTCTTAATTGATATAAAATTTCATCATCATTTAACCATACATATTGTGAAAAACCGAATCCATCCATTGCGTTAATGTCAGTAGGCATAATAGGTATAAATTCTTTAGAATCTATTTCTACATAACCTAGTTGATGCTCACCTGTATGATTGGCAGATGTTAAAATTTTATTTCCATTTATGGCAGATAGTTTTTTCCCTATGCCTGATGGGAATGTATAGACTATTTCTCCATTTCTATCTAATAGAATTATTCTTCCAGGATAAAGAGGGTGATTGGAATCATAGGGATTGAAAGTACAATAGATTAGACTATCATTTAAACACCATTGAGGGGCACTATAACTTCCTTCATTATCTGTTATTTTTACTAAATTACTCCCATCAAAGTTTACACGCCACAGTTGAAAATCATTTATATTAAGTAACAAAAGTTCATCATTCTGATTCCAGTCAAACAATATTGGATTGTCTATATGAGTCATATCAAATCCATTTTCAAAATATTCGTTGCATAAATTTGATTTATACACTTTCCAATTGGTATTAGATTTTTGATGAACAAAAATAAATTCATCTTCTACTACTTGATTGGTTAATGGTCTGAAATAATAATCATTAGAGTAATTTGTTATTAATTGTCCTAGATTATCAAAAGGTAGTTCAAAGCAAGTATCTACTGAGGTCAGATTTAGAGTAATTGGGCTTTCACATGTTCTAATATTGTTTTCGCAGAAGATTACAATATCATCTTTCGAACAACCAACTAGAATTATTAAAAGTAAGCCAAATATATATTTCATAAGTCTAGTTTTTTATGATTTTTTGAGTAATAATTTCATATTCATTTTGAATTTTACAAAAGTAAATTCCATTAGGCAAGGTTTTTAAATCAATGATTTCTGAATGATTTCCAGGAATTTGATTTAGTAAATCAACGTTTATAATTTCTTGGCCATTTAGTCCAATTATTTGAATTAAAACATTGGATGATTTACTAATTTGATAGTCCCCGCTGGCGTGACCTCTCCGAGGTCGTGCCTAGCATTAAGAAAGGCTCTGCCTTCAGTAAACAGAAACCAGAGGTTTTTCAAATGCTAGGCACGACCTCGGAGAGGTCACGCCAGCGAGATAATCTTAATATTAATAAAAACCAATGTTTTTAAAGGGTTTTTGCCCTGAATTATGTGGAAAATTTAGAACACTACCCTACAATACCATTTAAAATCAAAATCAAAACCAACGCTGTAACCGAAAGTATCCCAGTCATCACCGTCCAACTCCTCAATGTCTGCACTTCCGTCAATCCCAAATACCGATTGACTAACCAAAATCCACTATCATTGACATGTGAAAAACCACTCGCTCCTGCCGCAATACTCAAGGTCAATAATGCCAATTGGATTTCACTCATATCAAGATTGGTGATAATCGGAGCCATAATTCCTGCTGCGGTCAGCATCGCAACAGTTGCCGACCCTTGTAGCAATCGAACCAACAAAGCCACTACATATGCAGCCAATAACGGCATCACATTATATTGAATAAATTGTTGCGCCAACATTTCCCCTGCACCACTTTCTACCAACATTTTTTTAAAAACACCTCCAGCACCTGTTATTAAAATAATCACGCCTGCTGGTCCGAGCGATCTCATACTGACTTCTTGCAATTCTTCTTTGGTCGCCCCATACCGAACGCCTAAAAAATAAAGCGCCAACAACGTGCTGATAATCAATGCAATAATTGGATGTCCCAAAAAACTAGTCAATTGAAGTGGGAAGCTTTTTTCTTCTTTGATTTTTATGGATAAAAAATCCTTGTAGCCTTCGTCTGTCATTTCAATTTTATATGCTGCTGCTTGTTCTGGAGTAACTTGTGTTGAAAAATATTCTTTGGAGTATTGTTCTGAAATGGCAGCTTTATGAGAAGCATTTCCAGCCGTATTGGCAAGTATCAAAACTATGGGTAAAAGTATCAATGCAAAGACTAAAAATATATTTGGAGATTTTTTACTTGAAGTTCTTTTTTGAGTTTCTAGTTGGATTTCGGGAACGGTAACGTGAATTTTTTTTGCGATGTATTTTCCAAAAACCAAACCTGAAATAATCGTAGTCGGTAATCCTACGATCACTCCAAACAAAATAATCCATCCCAAATCAGCATTGACAATATCAGCAACTGCGATTGGCCCTGGGGTAGGAGGGATGAAGGCATGAGTTACTGCCAAACTTGCTAACAATGGAATTGCAAAAAATAATAACGACTTACCTGTCTTTTTTTGTAAGGCATAAATGACTGGAATCAAAATGATAAATGCAACATCAAAAAATACTGGAATGGCTATGAGAAAACCTGATAGTGAAAGTGCAGTCGAAGAATTTTCTGTTCCAAATTTTTCGAGCAAAGTGTTGGCGAGTTTTTCAGTAGCGCCGCTATGTTCAAGGATGGCTCCAAAGATCGCACCCAAACCAATTATCGTAGCCACAAAACCTAAAGTGCCACCCATCCCTGAAATTACATTTTCTATGATTTTGTCAAATGGCATTCCTGTAAAAATTCCGACACAGATACTACTGATGAGTAAGGAGAGAAATGCATTGAGCCGAAAGAAAAGAATTAATAACAATAAAATCCCAACTCCTCCTAGGAAGGCTAAAAGTAGAGCAATATCCATGATGTTTTTCGTTTTGTTTTACTAACCACATATAGCACAATAGGTTATTCGACTAAATGTGCCTTATGTGTCCCTCCTAATGTGTCATATGTGGTTTATAAAAAATTCAATTTAATCTTTTTTTTATCTGATTTAAGATGGTTTCAATTGATTCTTCAATCTTAAAAGTCCACCCATCTTTAGGTTCTTCAAGCGTATCAAATTGGCTTTGCAAAAGTTGAGCGGGCATAAAATGTCCAGTCCTTGCATTCATTCTGTTTTGAATAAGATCAAAAGAGCCTTTTAGATAAATGATTTGTAAAGGTTTGGTAATCAATGAATTAAGAGTGGTTCTGTATTTTTTTTTCAGGGCAGAACAAGCTAAGACTGCGCCTGTTTTTTCATTATCAAGAAGTACTTGTGCCAAATTCTCTAGCCAAGGTTGTCGATCATCATCATTAAGTGGATGCCCATTTTTCATTTTATCCACATTGGCTTGAGGATGATAATCATCTGCTTCAATAAATGGAATTTTAAGCTCATCGCTCAACTGTTGAGCAACAGTTGATTTTCCACAACCCGAAACTCCCATGACCAAAAAAAGAATTTTATGTCTTTCCAATTTTGACTATTTTTTCAATCCTGATTAACTAATCAACAAATTCACTATTCAACTTTTTCAGGATAAAAGTACTTTAAAGCGGTGTATAATAAAAATCCAACTGGGCCAAACATCAAAGTACAAAGTAAACAAGGCGCTACTAAAAATTTGGAAATACCTTTTGAGGAGGCATCCGTAGCAATCCACCGTCCAATCAATAAATCAAAAACTAAATAATGAATCCAACCTGCCAACACCGCTTTTTCATTTTTAAATAAAATCATGACTTCTTCCAAACTTCCAAACCCACCTTCTTCAATTGAAAAAAAAGTAGGGATCTGAAAAATATAAACGACTGCTAATAACAATGCAATTGCGGTGATTCCATTCTTCACCCATTTGTTGTCAGGAATCAAAATTAGGGCTAACCAAAAAGGTAAAGCCACCATATTGCAAATTGAAAAAAGTTGTGCTGTATCCATTTTTTGTTTTTTTTGAGACCGCTTTGCTGAGAGAGGTGAGATCGTTACCACAGGCAACGGTCTCACTTCTCTCAGCAAAGCGGTCTATTAAATCAGATCTTTTAATTTAAACTTAATAATTTTTATCAGACCATTTCGCCTAATTTTAATTCTTATTTTTTTACCACTTTTTCTAGTCAATTTATTGGTAACCCCTTTTAGTCCAAGAATACTGGAAGGAATATAATTGACAGATAAGATTCGATCCCCTTTTTGAAATCCAGCTTCTTTGGCAGGAGAGTCGGCAATAATATTATAGACTTGAATGGTTTTTAATTTTTTTCCAACAACAATTAATTCCAACCCGCTTTTGTCATATTTAAAATCTTTATTATAGCGACGATGTGGTCGAAGATATAATTTTTGCCGAGGGTAGTCAATGATAATATTAAATCGTTGCATTAAAGCATTTCCAAAAATCCCATTACGTGTAGAAAGAATATCAAAATCCATATCCTCTTTTATGTCTTGATAATTTGTAATTATATTGTTAAAATAAAATTCTCCAAATTCTAACCGATTGAGTCTCCCTATAAATCCTTCTAAAATACCACCCAATCCTCTGCCAATACTTCCTCGAACAAAATTTTCAGGGAGCTGAAGATTTTTATTTGTATTGGTATGTAAGAGCATCGAAAGACTTGCACCAGTATCCATCAGAAGTTTTACATCAGTAACTTTATTACTGATATGTGCTTTGGCGAGTAAGTATGGTTTATTTTTTTCTATGGCAATAGGTACTTCTTTCCATTTTCTTTTTGGAACTTTGAATTTTCTAGATTTTTGTACGGTGATTATATTTTTTCTATAATCAATATTTAAGACCAAATTTCTGAATAAGTCAGCACCTATAATTCCATGTATTTCCATACCCACATATTCATCAATTTTAAAATAATCATCCGATAGAATTAAAATGTCTTGTTGGGGAGCAATAGCGTCACCTACTTTGATATAAACTTTATTGGAAACATAAGCTACCAATTCTCTATTCATATCTGCACCAAGAATTCTAATAGGGCGATCAAGTGAAAGTTTTAAAGGAGCAGCAAGAATATTTTTACTCAAAATAGTATGCTCTGCTCCAGTATCAAAGATAAAAGATAATGGAAGCTGTCTATTAATGATGACTTTGACTACCATAAAATTATTGTGAATTTCAAATGGTATTTCTACGACTTCAGTATCATCTTTTATTTCAAATCCAAATGACTGACTTAAAGCCATTTGAAATAAAAAAAGGGAGAAAATAATTAGGATTGTTTTTTTCATAACTGATTTAATACGGCAATAGAATTGCATGAATATGTAAAATATCAAATGTATTTTGCAAAATGAAAAAGTTATAAATTTTTATAGGGCAAACGTACCAAAGCTAACACCGCATGTGTGTAGGTGTATAATTATATATGTGTTAATGTTGTCGAATATGTTTGATTGAGTTTTTTAAAAAAATATTCATTTGGGGGGTGACCTTCATATACACATTGAGACTTATACACCTATAAATATGCGTTGGTAGCTTTAGTGCGTTTGCTTTGTCATACACTTGTTAAGTGTAATTTCTCTTTTTAAATTTTTATAACTTTGCGATTTGAAAAAGGATCAAATAAAATGAATTCAGAAACCTTTCATAAAAATAAAAAAATGAGAATAGTTACTTTAGGAATACTTACAATTGCGATGATATTCATGATGGGATGTCAAACTAATAACTATAACCCAAATTTTCAACAAGATGCTGCCAATGCTGATTATTTTCATCGGAGTATGAAAAAATTAACGGATGTAATTGTTCATGATATTATTTCTCCACCAGTAGCAGCTAGGGATTATGCTTATCCAAGTATTGCAGCTTACGAAGCATTGGTTCCGGCATATGCGACTCACCGATCCTATGCAGGACAGTTAACTGGATTGGAACCTGCTCCCCAACCTGAAGCTGGAAAAGAGTATTGTTTTCCATTGGCAAGTATTCATGCATTTCTAAAAACGAGTGAAAGTTTTATTTTTGATTTGCCTCAAATTGAAGATTTTCGACGAGATTTATATTTGGAAATTGATTCGATCGTGAATATGCCAAAAGATGTTCGAGAGCGATCAATTGAGTATGGCGAAAAAATAGCAAAGCATATTCTCGACTGGTCAAAAAAAGATAATTATGCAGAGTCTCGATCTTTTTCAAAGTATGAAGTACCATTCGATGAGCCTGGAAGATGGAAACCAACACCTCCTGATTTTATGGATGGTATTGAACCTCATTGGAATAAAATTCGACCTTTTGTTTTGAAAAAAGCTGATATGTTTGCTCCAAAACCTCCAACAAAATTTGATACCAATAAAGGAAGTCAATTTTATAAAGAAACGATGGAAGTTTATGATGTGGTCAAAAATGCAAAACCAGAATATATTGAAATTGCAAAATTTTGGGATTGTAATCCTTTTGTTTCTACTCATAAAGGGCACATGATGTTTGCTACAAAAAAAATCTCTCCAGGAGGACATTGGATTGGAATTACTCAACTTGCAGCAAAGAAAACCAATTCGAATATGATGGAAGCTGTTGAAGCATATTCTTTAGTTTCGATTGCTTTGATGGATGCATTTATCAGTTGTTGGGATGAAAAATATCGTAGTGCTTTGGTTCGACCTGAAACGGTGATTAATACTTTTATAGATGAAGAATGGAAACCTCTTTTACAGACTCCTCCCTTCCCCGAACATACAAGTGGGCATAGTGTGATCTCTGCTGCATCTGCTTTGACTTTGACAAAACTATATGGCGACAACTTTGCCTATACAGATGATGTGGAAGTAGAATATGGATTAAAAGCAAGATCATTTACTTCATTTGTTCAAGCCTCAGAAGAAGCTGCGGTTAGCCGATTGTACGGAGGTATTCACTATCGACCTGCAATTGATTATGGAGTAGAACAGGGAAAAAATGTAGGGAAATATATCATGGAAAATGTAACTACTCGAACAAATGAAAAGATGAGTATGAAGTAAGACGGTGGACGGCCGTTCGTTTCACTCACTTGACGGTGGACGGTCGCTGCGCTTGACGGTTCGAATAATTTTGATCTACATTCTATTGATCGTCAAGTGATGCGAAGCAAACAACTGTCAAGCAAAGCGATCGTTTTTTTTTATATTTGCATTTTTAGAACTCAAATAAACTTGTTATGATTCAACGAATTCAAACTATTTTTTTAGTGCTTGCAGCAGCTTGTGCCTTTGGA
>CAKZSH010000181.1 GCA_937918905.1 uncultured Saprospiraceae bacterium | reverse complement strand
TTCTAATTCTTGAAGGTTCTTTTTACTTGATAACTTCTTTTTCATCTTTAAGTGTTTTTAATATTAAATTTATAAAATATTAAAACACTCCGAAAGGAGTTTACACAAAATTATTTAAACCCTCATAAACTTCTCAAATCGTAAATCCGTCTTCCCTTTTTCCCTTTTTCCCTTTTTCAAATTACCGTCCTGATCGATCTACATTTTGACTATTCGCTTGTTGTTTTCCCATCAATATTACATCCTGAATATTCACATGGTCAGGTTGAGAAGCAATAAAATAAATGGTATTTGCAACATCAGAAGATCGTAAAGGTTGGAAGTCCTCATAAATTTTTGCCCGTTCCACATCCCAATCAAATCGTACTCTTGCAAATTCAGTTTCCTCCACATGGGCAGGACTGACTTGACTCACTCTTAAACCATGTTTGTACAAATCCAAACGCATACCTTTGGTCAATGCATCCACCGCATGTTTGGTAGCACAATACACATTTCCATTGGGGTAAGTTTCATGACCTGCCGTGGAACATACATTGATGATATGCCCTTTTTTGCGAGCGACCATTCCAGGGGAAACCATTCTTGTCAAGTAAAGCAGGCCTTTGATATTAGTATCAATCATAGTTTCCCAATCTTCCAATTTCCCTTCGTGGATAGGGTCAAATCCTCTTGCAAGACCAGCATTGTTAATTAAAATATCAATGCTATTCCATCGGTCATCCAAAGAAGCAATTGCCGCTTGAGCAGCATCAATTTGTCTCACATCAAATTCTAAAGTTTCAATTTCAGTAGGATATTTTTTCTCAAAATCTTCTTTTAACGCAGCCAAACGATCCGCTCTACGTCCTGTTATAATTACTCGATAACCTTGGGAAGCAAAAAGATTGGCAGTTGCTCTACCTATTCCAGATGTTGCTCCTGAGACCAAAACAACTTTTTCAAAGTTTGCATTTTTTTGAGGGGCAGGTTCTGTAAAAGTAGCGATGGTAGGTTGCGGAGTTGATTGGGATTCATTCTCTATTTCATCATTTAAGTCTTGAAATAATTCATCCAAATTAGTGGAAACAGTAGGTGCATTTTTAGTTTTGATTGCGCCTAAAAAAGCACGATCATTCGTTTCTGTTTTAAATTCTGAATTGAGCGCGCATGCTTGTAAGTAGGCATCTGCAGCTTTTTGAAATTGTCCAAATCGATAATGCATCAAAGCCAAATCATAATTAACAAAAGGATGATCTGGTTGTAATTCTAATGTTATTTCAAATTGTTTAAGTGCCTTTTTAGGTTTTTTCAAATGCTCATCCAAGATTAATCCATAGCGATAATGTGCATCAGGATTACTATTATCTAGTTTTAAGGATTGCTTGAAAAAGTCTGCTGCTTGATCCTGAAACTCTGGAAATTTAGTGGCTACCAAAACGCCTAAGCGATGGTAAAGATTTGCGTTATCGCTATCTAGTTCTAGTGCCTTTTCATAATAGTTTTTGGCTAAAAGATAATCTTCTTTTTGCTCTGCCAAAGAGGCTAATCTGGCATATGCGTCTATATTGTTAGGTTCTAAAGCAACTACCTTTTCCAGTTCTCTTTTGGCAGCTTTATTACTTTGTGCGCCATCCATCAAATGAACGGCATAGGTATATCGTAGGGAAGCATTATCTCTATTTTTTTCAACAATTTCTCGAATAACATTTAGCCCTGCATACAGTTTTCCACTCTTTATCATAATCTCTGCATTGGCGAGTTGTGTACGCCAATTTCCTTTTGAAGCCTTTTTCTTTGAAGAGGAGAGTGTGAAGTTTCCAATCATTTCATCAGAGTCCAGTTCCGCATCATCATCATGAAAAATCTGACTGATAACTGGATTCTTTTTAACGATCATTTTAGGTTTAAGCGTTTCATCCGACTTTTTCTCTTCCTGAATAATATTGTCAACTGCTTTTTCGAAAACCTGATCTTCTTTTTTGGGTTGAACGGCTACTCTATGTTCAATTTTTTCAGTTATAATTCTGACTACTTTTGAATCTTTAGGTGCTTGCTTTTCTAATTTTTTATTTTCTCTTCGATGCTCGATCAACTTATCTAATAAAGGAACACGACCTTGTTTTTTTATTTTTTCTTCGGATATTTTTAAAATTTCTTCTTCCTTGGGAACATCAGCAGGAGGAATAATAGGTGAAGTTTGTTCTATAACTTTACTGACTGGTTCTGCTGCTGGTTGCTCTTTTGGAATTTCGGGAATGTCTTGTTTAGGAGTCTCAGCAATGATTTTATTTGCTTTGTTCGCTTGATTCGAAATAATGGATGCCGCAGTAGCGATAGGTACGCTAGTTTGTAACACTTCTTTTACGGGTGTTTCAATTTCTGTTATCGGAGGTGTAGGTGGAGTTGGAGTTGGAATTTCAGCAGGCGGTGCTGCAACGACTTGAGGAGGTGTGACTGGATTTACAGGAGCTGTTGGTGATGGAACTTCACCATTACCAATTGCAGTATTTAGAGCTTCATGTAAGCCTGGTTTGTTAATAGCTTGAAAAAATATTTCGAAACCATTATGTGTAAATTCAGAATAACTCCAATAAGAATTATTTTTAAGGGTTTTTAAAAAATCACCCATTTCAGAGGAAATTCCTCGTACGACTTTTAATTTTTCATCAAAAATCTCTAGTTGTTCCTGAGGTACTTCTCTTCGTTCTTTGCGAAGTTCAAGATAGTAATCTTGCCAATAATTCATGTACTTAATGACATTTGTCATTCGACCAAATTCTGTAGGAACATTTTTATAAGCACCAGTAGCTTCATCTTTTTGACGACCATCGATAATCACAGGTTGTGCCCTTTGATTGAGAATCAACTCTTGAAGCATGAATAGACCACGCCCCATTGCGTTGACATTTTTCAGTAAGTTATCACTTACCAAAAGGATGATGAAATTTGGTAAATCTTTTAATTTTTCTCGCAATTGAATCTCTTCAATATTGTTGGTCACCATGATGTGATCTAATTCAATACCTACTCTTGATAGGTTGTTATCAATGTCTTTTGCAATATGTTGGTTTTCTATTGCGTACGCAATGTGGAATTTATTGTTATCCATTTTTATAGGTGATTAGTTTTGATGATCGTATTTTTTTGATTAAGAATTATGGATTAAAGATTATGGATTTCAAATAATTTTGAATCCATAATCCATAATTTTGAATCCTTAATTCATAATCTCCATAACAGTTTGGTTGAAATCTTTTTTAAAGTTTTCAAATTCGCTAGTAGCTGGGCCTGCAAAGCCAGTATGAATTTTTTTGACTTTATCATTTTTATCAATAAAAATCATGGTAGGGTAGGACAAGATATGATTGAGCATAGGCAATGAGCCAATGGCTTCTTTTTTATCATAATATCCTGCGACTAACATTTCATATGGAAGATTTAATTTTTCTTTATATCGTTTGACGGCGGCGGTGGCTTTGTCCAAACCTCGATGCTTTTCAAATGCTAAGGCAATCACTTTTAAATCTGGGAGATTATTGTTTTTGATATAATCAGCCAAGAAGTTAGTTTCATCTCGACAGTTGGGACACCATGTTCCAAATATCTGAATAATTTTTGGTTTTCCTTGATATTCAGGATCATTGAGTGAGACCATTTTTCCATCAACATTAGGAAATTCAAATTCAATTTTGTCGTAACCTTCCTTTAAAAAAGTCAGTTGATTGGGATCGGTAAGTGTTGCATTTTCATTCTTTTGAGCTTCCCAAATTACTTTATAATGTTTGCCTGAACGAAAGGAACCAATCATTTTTCCATCCACGATTTTGGCTTCATATAAAAAGGCATGTGCCCCATCAAAAACAGAAAGGTAAACTTTGTCTTCTTGAATTTCTCCATCCAAATATCGGTAGTCGCCTGTTTCAGTTAGGAAAGTTCCAGTCACCCGATTACCTTCTTGTTTGAATTCTCCAATGGCAGGGTAGGGATCACCTTCCTCCAAAAAAGTAGTCTCCCATTTTCCGCTGATGTCCATTACTGGTTTCTTTTTCAAAGTAGAAAAACGATGACCTTCGCCATGAAAAGCAACAAAAGGAATTTCATAATTGCCTCTTGACGGAACGACCCAAACGCCTTCCATCACACGACCTTCATATATTGCTTTGATATAGGTTTCGTATAAAGGGAAATTGATAACAACAGTATCTTTTGCTGTAGATCGATCCAAGCCAATGGTAATATCATCCACTCTAATTCGTTCTTCGCCATTGATAATTTCGATATGAAATTCTGTTTCTGTATCATGAATCACTTCAAAATTAAATGGCAATTCACCATCCATCACCTCATCAAATTTGAGGTCCATTAATTCAGGTAAAGGTTGAGCTTTTTTATTTACAACTTTTGGACGATTGTCCAGTTTGAGGACTGCTCTCCACTTGCCAGGTGGCAAGCCTTGAAACTCCGTATCAATAGTGATACAAGCATCAAACAAAATGCTAGAAAGCAGAATAAAAATTAGATAAGATATATTTTTCATGTATGTCGTTTTTTTAGGGAAGGAATTAAGGTTTTAAAAGTTCGTTATACGTTTTACTTTAAACATTGTACATTCGATTTCGTTGAAAAAAAAAACATAAAACGTTTAACGAATTTTTAAAACCTTAATTCGCTTTAAGTCCTTTAACTTCTCTCTCCTACAAATTGGTTAGTCTTATTTTTAAATAAGACATTGAAAGAAGTCAGGCTTCCATAAATTCTGGTGATATATTGTTGCAAATTTACTTTTTCTTCATCAGTTAATTTACTGCTATTGATTCTTTGTTCCATCACTCTTAATCGATCTCTTACCATCACAATTTTATGAAAAAAAGTATCAATTGGCATTTCCTTCGATTTCATTGAAGTATCGGCAGGTTGCATAACCAATTTGCCATCTACCCATTTATCGCCAAGGTCAACAACTTCAGAGGAACCCATCCATTTATGTAATATTTTCTCCAGAGATTTTTCAGCTTCACTAAATGAAACTTCGCTATCAGGAGGAGTGGCTTCGATAATATCCCATTTGCTATATTCTTTACCTACAGCCTTGATTCCATAGGTTATAAAGCAAACTTCGTATGCTACCTTATGCAATCTAATTACTACGCCCTGTCCATAAGCAGGATGGTTGACTCGACTTCCAATTCCTAAAACTTGTGTCATTGTACCATTCATTTTTTCTTTAATTTTAAAATTTTTCGAAAGATAATAACTTTTAAAATTACGAAAAAGTTTAATGGGTGTTTCGTGAAATTAAATGTGTATATGTTTTTATGTGTATGGGTGTATATGTTGTCGAAATAATTGTGAATCAATACTCACCGTTTTTTTGACAATATTTACACCCATACACATAAAAACATATACATATTTCAATGCCTCCTTTGTACCACCCAAGTATTCATAAAATAGATAAGTTCGTTGACAGGTTGAGTTTCTAGGTCTTTTTGATTGTAGCCTTCTTCTTTGGTTACATTTTCAAAATAAGTCAGGAACTCATTGTATTCTTCCCAAATAAATGAACCGCTAGGTTGCTTGGGATGGATAATTCTGGTGAACCAATTCCGAACTACGAGCACCAGACGTTCAGGGCTATCGCCATACACTTCAATATCATTTCCCGATAAATCAGAAATACCTTTTTGGTAGCGGAAGTTCACTTGTTCGATGATGAGATTTTGTTTAGCGGAGAGTCTACTTCTTTTGGATGCACTTCGAATTCCAATATCTAAACCTAATTCAAAAGGCATATTAAAACGAGCGATGTCACCTGCCTTTTTTGCAACCATCCTCGAGAGGTCATGTATGCTATATTTGGAATTTTTGATAAGAGAAATGATACGTTCGATTCTTACTTTTCCTGAATCGGTTGTTTGAGCCATTTGAGGACGTAAGCCTAAATACACGATAGTAAAAAGCATAGGATGAAGGAACTTTTTATATTCCGCATCAAATGGACAATTGATAAATACATTTTGCTCAAATGAGGATGAGGGCATCTAGGATTTTTTTGTTAACCGAATAGTGTTTCATAACAATTATGTATTGTGATTTTGAGTATTGGGTATTGAGATTTTTTGGTCGCAATACTTAATACTCATAGTCTTAATACAAATTACAATTAGTACCCAAGGTAAAAAATTACTTAGGAATTGAAAAAACTAGCATGTTGTTTCGAATGGATAGAAAAAGGAGGATTCTGCTTTGAAAGAATAGTGCAAGTAGGTTGAGAATTGGTATGATTGGTAATTAGTAATAACGTAACGAATTTAAGGATGCAAGTGTTGACACAAATTGTTTTGTTTTTGAAAAAATATTTCAAATTCTTTTGGCAACATTTCCATTATTGTCATGAATAATTATCACCAAGGCATTCCCTCTTTCCACCATTTCTTTTGCATTTTTAATGGCCAATTCTTTGTTATCGTAAATGCGATAAGCTTTAAGTGCGCCCTCTCTTTTGATGATCCAATGTTCACCTCTTGCAATGATGTGCAAGTTATTTTTTTCAGGCGACTTAGCAGCATCTTCCAATTTATTGGCTACTCTTTTTACTAAATCGTCATTATGTGGATACTGCTCCTGTATCGGGTCATTTTGATGATCAGCCATAACGGACTTTTTTTTGATGGAAAAAACTTTTAAGTATTTCCCCTTCTTTCTTTTCTTTTTCATAATCCTTTAAAATGTCTTTGAAAATTGCATCAATAATATTTGTTCTTCCAAAATGGAAGTCTTTAGTATTATCGAAATAAAGTGTGGTGATATTGTTTTTTGATTGATAAAGTGTTGATTATCAATAAATTACCATGAAAGGTTTTTTTCAAAAAACAATAAATATTTCAGTTTTTTATCACTAAAATGAATAGTATGTTTGTACCATAAATATAGTGATTTTTGAGCAGAATTAAAATATTATAGAGTTCTATTTTTGAGAGAAATTAAATACCCAAGGTGACTGTAGTCACCTTGGGTGTTTCGAAGAGTGCAATTAAAATTTATGAACCTTAGACAATTCCTGTGGAAAAAACTTTGAGAACTCCGTGGGCTGGAAAAGGGGTAAGCAAGAGTTCTTAAAGTCAAAGGCTTTAACAACTTTTGCTCTTCTCCAAAGCTCCTACTCGAAGTTATCAAAGCTAGGTCACAGAAATGGTCTAAGAACTAAATTCTATTTCTGAATTACTATTTTTTCTGTTCCTAGTGTTCCTTCCGTTTCCAATTTCAAATAATAACTTCCAGATGTCAAATGACTTAAATCCATACTTTGAGTATTGAGTGTATTTGGATTAGCAGACAATTCTTTTTCAAAAACTAATTTCCCAGATACATCAAAAAGTTGTGCATTTAATTCATTGCTTTCTAAATTATTCCATTCCAATTGGATGTTTCCAGTTGTTGAAGGATTTGGAAAAATTTTAAAATCAAAATTAGTGGAAGCTACATTTCCTAGACTAACTACTTCTTTGATTTGGAAATCCCAGATACCTCTACCATAAGTTCCAAACCGAACAATATTATCTTCTTCCAAAAATTCAACTGACCAATAGGTTTGAGCAGGAGCATACATTCCTGCCATATCAAACCATTTTCCCTCTTCGACCACATAAACATATGGCCCTGCTTCAGTCGCAGCAAAGAACATACTTTCATCCGCATTGGCAGTAATTTCATATACCATAGTTGAAGGTAATCCATTTGCCATAGGAGCAAAGGTTTCTCCACCATCAGTACTCACTCTTACTCCAAAAGTACTGTAACCACTACCTCCAACGTATAATGTTTGTTCATCAAATTTGGAAGCATAGATGGATTGTCCGTAAAGGTAATGTCCATCAGGTACATTGTAAATAGTAGAATTCCAAGTTTGTCCTGCATCATCTGAAGCATAGAATTCACCATCCGTAGTTGCTACATACCATTTATTAGGATTCAATGGGGAAGAGGCAATTGCAGAAGGTTCACCATCACCATTTTCAAGAAAATCAAATGGTAAATTGGTTGCAACCATTTCTTGAGTGTTTGGATCAATTTCTAATTTGATTAGATAGGCACCACTTCCACCATCAGCATTTCCACCGGCAACGACGATATAATTTTCATTCATGTCTGGAGCATCCATTGTAGGTGGAATCCATACGGTTTCATCATCAGATTCAATGGTGTATGACGCTGCAATATTTCCATTTTCAGGGTCAGTATAATAACTTACCCAACCGCCAGGGTACACCATCCACATCCTTTCGCCTTGAAGGCTAAAAGCAATATGACCATAATCTCCTGAAATGACTTGATCGAATTCTAATACTTCTTCATTGGAAAAATTAGTAAATGCTCTCTGGAAACCTTGATCTTGCGCACCTGCATAAATATAATAATGACTTGGGTCTAGGTCAGAACGGACATCATAGTATTGGCTGATGTTTAGATTTTCCATTCCAATATTTTGGTAACCTGTTGCTAGATTAAAGTAATCATCATTTGAAATACTTAATCCTCCATCATTACTAATTAATAAAAATCTTTCGCCAGCAGAGGTTTCGAACTCATTAAAAAACATCATATCAGCATGAATACTATATTCTACATCATCATAATATTCCCACCAATCCCCTAATTTAAACCAATTGGTTCCTCCAACAGTAGAGGTATAACAATTAATATCACCTGTAAATAAAATATTAGGATCTGATTTTGTAACAAAAATTCCGACTCCCCAAGGACGGGTAGGAATGGTATCTTGTTGCTCCCAAGTCAGCCCTGCATCATTACTAGAATAAACAACCATGTCTTTATCATGAGTGTACATAATCGTATCTCCTCCAAAAACCGTAGCAGCAAAATTGACCCTTTCATCAGTCAAATCAATTCCAGTATTATGTGCTAAAACAACAGTATCATTGGCTACTTCGTACAGTCCAAGTGTACCATCATCTTCTCTGTACATAATGAATAAATCATTGGAATGGTGAGGGGACTTCATTCTAAATCTGTTAAAACTATTCGTTGGAAAAGTATAAATTTCAGAAAATTCCTCCCCGTTATTTGAGCTTTTATAAAGTTTTAGATCATCCCACCATGTAGTTTTTGAGAGCACATAAACGGTATTCAAAGAATCATTAAGGAGAACAGGTTCATGGATTCCTCCATTACTATTATCATAAGTAATTCCTGTAGAAGGCAACCAAGTGCTTCCTTCATCATCAGAGTAATGAAGAATATCATCCAAAAAGGCTAGCCATCTTCTATTATTATCAACTTGAATGGCTTTTAAAAATCTTTGATTAAATCGTAAGTCGTCATTGACTACTTGCCAGTTGGAACCATCTCGCAATCCTTTGTGCAAAACACCTCCTGCTGAAATCAACCAAATCTCATCAGCAACTGGATCGTATTCTGTAGCGAGTACTCGACCTGCTTGATTTTTACTTCCACGTTCTTTCCATTCTCCTGTGAGATTGCCATTGGCAACTGTTTCTTCAGTTCTTACAGTAGCAGATGCTCTAATTGCAGCTCTTTTTTGATGACGTTGGTATCGAGTATCGGCTTCAATTGCTCTCCAATCTGTTCCTTCTTCTGCTCTGTGCATTCTCTCAAACCAAGCTTCTCTTTTTTCTTGGCTTTCCGCTTCTTCTCTCATTTTTTCTTCTGCAGAAATACCTCCTCCAATTTCGGTAGGAATAGGCTGGAATTCTTTTTCTTGATTTGGAATTGGTTGTTCATTTTTTTCCCATAAAAAAAATAAAGTCGTAAGGGAAAACAACAATAGGATAGGTAAGGATTTTTTCATCTTAAATATTTTAATAGATTTTATTCTTTGATTTGAAAAAGGTTGGGAAAGAGGAATATCGAACTCTAATCTAATGAATATCGAACAATAGAACAAGGATTTAAGATTTGAGAAGTTTGTCGAATAATTGTGACTCACCGTTATTCGACAAACTTCTCAAATCTTAAATCCTTGTTCTATTGTTCGATATTCAAAAGAGTTCGATATTCCTCTTTCCCAACCTTTTTCAAATCAAAGAATAAAATCTATTAAAATATTTAAGATGAAAAAATCCTTACCTATCCT
>CAKZSH010000180.1 GCA_937918905.1 uncultured Saprospiraceae bacterium | reverse complement strand
AAAACGGATTTTGAAAAGCAGGATTATTGATAAAAACAGTATCCGTCAACGTATGTAAAAAATTAACCAAATCCTGTTTTTGACTATCCGTTAAATTTAATGGTCGGATATTGACATCTACATTTTGACCATTCGCATGATTAGGACTTTCATTATAAAAATCAACTACTTCCTCCAATGTTTGGAAACGACCATCATGCATATAAGGTGCCGTAAGAGCAATGTTACGAAGTGTAGGTACTCGAAATTTTCCATTATCAAAAGTATCTTGAGTAATTGCTCCTTGCCCTAAATCTACAAATTCAGTCAACGACCCTACAGAATCCAAACCATTATTAAAGTGCTCTCCATTCGTGAATAAAATATCACTATGACAATGCCCACATTCAGCATCTTTCAATCCTTGACCTTGGTTTTGATTATGGTCAAAAAACATTCTAAAACCTCTTTCTGCTGAATCATCATAAACACCTTCCTCTCTTAATTTCACCTTGTCATATTCAGAATTAGAACTCACTAAAATCCGCTCAAATTGAGCCAATGCTTTTACTGCCAAATCTCTAGTAATGTCCTCCGTATCAGCAATCCCAAATGCTTTACGAAACATCGTCGGGTATTCAGAGTGTCGTCGTAATTTTTCTTCTACGTTGAGCCAAGTATCATGTAACTCGACAGGATCTTCAACAGGTTCAAGGGCTTGCTCTTCCAATGTATTGACTCTACCATCCCAAAACAATCCTTTTTCTACATATCCTAAATTGACCAAACTCATTGAACTTCGTTGACCTGCTACCCCATCAATTCCTGTACTCACTTTTTTTCCATCAGAAAAACTCAATGCAGTAAAATGACATCCCGCACAGGCCATCGTACTATCTGCAGATAAAATCGGATCATAAAACAGATGTCTTCCTAACTCCACCCCATCCACAGTCAAAGGATTATCAATAGGAATCAACATGGAAGGGAAACGTTCAGGACGTACTAAATTATAATCTTGTGGGTTATATTCAATATTAGAAAGGTTACCATTGGTCGCACATTCGATAGGTGTATCGTCATCATTACAGCTCCATAGTAAAAATAGAATGGAAAGAAATAGGATGGCTTTTCTGGTCATAGTTAATGTATTGGAGAGTTGATTTTACACGAGGCAAGGTTTTTAGGGTAAACGTTGGACGTTTTACGGTTCAACAGTATTCGAAAAATCGTACAACATTTAACCTCCCCCTTGCCTCGAATATTTTATTCAATATCAAGTGCTGAATTATTTAAGTTATCCATTACTTTATTGACAAGATCCATATCGGAAATATTATGAGTGCCTGTTTCAGTCAGTACATCAATATTTTCAAACATATTTCTAGCATCTACACTAAAGGTAATTTGAGAAACGACCTCCTCTTCCAAAACAATATTTTTTGCAAAAAAATTAGTCCGATATGCCTCATCTGAACCCGTGTGGTAAGATATTTTATGAGAAAAACTTCCATCATTATCCACATCTAACCTGGCTTCTGTTTTTGAAAAAATATAACTATCCCAAGCTGACCAGTAATGAGTATCGTTTCTCAAAGGATGACCTGACCCATAATCCTCCCAACTTGTTTTATTCAAATCAACAGGAACTCCAAAGTTGATTTTTATTCCTGAATAATCACCTACAGGTATATTCTTAGCGGTAACAATAAAGCCTCTTTCTGCATCTGTAGCTTCATTAGGTTTATAACTTAATTCTACAAAATCCACATCCACCAATTCTGTTTCTTCTGGGTTGCCTCCAATCTCCTTAATCAAAACAACGTTAGCGATATAAAAATTAAATTGGTCAAATCGCATTGGGAAATTATTGAAACTGTAATCTTTATTAATCATCAAAGCTTCCTCGCCATACGTTCCCTTGAAAACCAATTCAACATCAGTTGTACCTTCAAATGTAGGTTCTGGTTCACATGAAAAATGGGTAAAAAATGAAATGAAGAGAAAAATAGTTATTAATTTTTTCATAGGAATCTTTTTTTAGAAAACAATGATTTTTAGCTTCAAGATGAATTATTGGTTATTGAGTTACTTCTAATAGCGTTATTTTCTAAGGTTTTTGACCAATAACCAATAACTTAATAACTATTTTGACAAAACACATAAAATCATCCAGAGCCTTATTTACAGTTAGGTCTTTAAAAATGCTTAAAAGAATTACAAACAAAACGCCTCAAGCCTTCCTTCTGTTTTTAAAATTGGTAAAAAAACTATCGACTTTGAGGTCTATTCATCAATTTCAAAGGCATCTGCCGTATTATTGACAATTTGTGATTTAATAGTCAATTCATCATCTGTCGCAAAATTTATGCCTTTCATCCACTCCCCATATTTTACTTTTATGGGAATTTCTATATCAAATCCAGGTTCAAATCTTTTTTCATAATCTAATTCTACCAAAACAGTATTAAAAAAATCTTTCCCTATTTGATAAGTTTCCACATCTGTGGAGTTAGTGGTAGTGTCTTTTACAATACTAAATTGTTGTAAAATATACCCCTCTTCCCTTGTGTCAAAATGTCGTTCTTCAGTATCACTTAATGGATGGGAAGTTACAAGTGTATCATTCGTACTATTCAATGAAGCATCTAGTCCGACTTTAAAACTGATTTTGGAATAAAGTCCTGGTGTTCTAAATTCTCCAATGGTATAGCTAAACTGACTTCGCTCTACCAAAACAAAATCATCTTTTACCAATGTATCTTTAAATGTAGTTCCTGATGCATCGTTAAAAATATTTAAAGTGATTGTGTCTTCTACTTCCACAATAGTTCCATCAAACATTACCATTTGAAAATCAGATAAGTAGAATGAAATATCTTTTACTTGAAAAAAATTATCATCTCCATTGGTCAAAGTAGAGTCTCCTGAATGATTGATACAAGTATCTGCTTGAACAGTTCCAACCGTTGAAATACTATGAAAAATATTCAACTTCAAATTGGGATAGGTACAACAGTTTTCACATTGCTTGTCAGCTGAAACATCAAAATTAGTCGCATCAATATCCAAACAACCTTCTTCATTAGGGGCACATCCTATAGCTAAACTGATAATCGTGAAAAGAATGGTTTTTAAAAAAGTCCTTCCAGCACTTTGAGTTCTGGAAGGACTAGATTTTTCTAATTTATATTTTATCATCATAAAATAACTTAATCTTTTTTGTAACTATTCAGCAACAGCATTTTTAAAAAAAAGTTGATTAGTTCGCTTCGCTATTTGTTAAATAGTTAATCAGGCGATATGATGATCCAAAATATTGTGATTCCGATTGAAGATTCATGTTAGCCTAATTAACTAATAGCGAAGCGAACAAATTAACTAATCAACTTTTGGTAAAAAGGATAAGGCTGAATAGTTAATCTTTTTTATTGTATTCTTTTACCAACTTCTTAATCAATTGCTTCACTTGAGTAGAAAACTCTTTGTTCAACATCCAATTATAATATTGACGATCTTCTGTCAAAACTTTCGCTGCATCCTGCCCTTGATATTTTCCAAAATTAAAAACAATGACTCCTTCATGATTATATTTTAAACGCATAGTCGCATCTATCATTTTATCATCAGTCGTAAAACTATGAAGGACTTGCATATCATTTTTTACTGGAGCCTCAATCATAAATCCTTCCCCGTCCTCCATATCAACGCCGTCATATTTTTCTAATTGCCCTTTTAACACATCTACTGTGGCTCTCACATCTGCTAAGGCATCGTGCGCATTTTCGATTTTTTTGCCTGTATAATATTTCAAAGCCGCTCGTAGTGTACGTGGTTCCATTTTATAAAAAATACGTTGCACATCAATCGTACGTCTTCGAGACATATCAAATTCAATTCCTACTCTTGCAAATTCTTCCATCAACATAGGTACATCAAATCGATTAGAATTATAACCAGCCAAATCTGCATCTCCAATAAATTCAAGTAACTCTCTTGCCACTTGTTGAAAGGTAGGTTTATTCGATAACATCTTTGGAGTGATTCCATGAACATTCATCGCCTCTTCTGAAATTGGAATTCCAGGATTAATCAGCATCGATAATTCCGTTGGAGGGTTTCCGTTTTTATGATATTTGATAATTGCTATTTGTAAAATTTTATCTTTTACGACGCTTAATCCTGTTGATTCTACATCAAAAAAACACAAGTCTCGATCTAAGTTAAATTCCATTGATTGTTAGTTAATTTGTAATTGGTGGCTAGTGACTAGTATCGAATCACAAATCACTAATTACGATTTTATTTTAAAACATTCCCTTCAAATCCAGAGGTGTAATATGTTTCCAATTCTCCTCTTTCATTTGCAAAAATAAGAAAGGCATCGAGATTATCGAGTCTTTCCGCTAATGCTTTTGATTTTTCCAAGCCCATTACCATCATGGCCGTAGCATATGCATCGGCACTCATACAATCATCCGCCAAAACAGACACACTTAATAAATTACTTTTTTCTGGAAAACCTGTTTTGGGGTTGATTTCATGCCCGTACCATTCACCATTGACTTCATGGAAATTTCGATAGTTACCAGAGGTTGCAATTGCTTTGTTATTAAGTTTTACGATGGCTTCGTATTCGTTGAGTCCTGCGGATATTTTAGGGGTGTTTATCGCCGTTGTCCAAAGTTTGCCTTTAGCATTTTTTCCTTGAGTCCTCATTTCTCCGCCTATTTCTACGAGGTAGTTTTTGATACCTTTTTCTTGGAAATGTTTGGCAACAATATCTACAGCGTAACCTTTTGCGATAGCGGAGAAGTCGAGTTCTATTTTAGAATTTTGTTTTTTATAAAAACATAACATCCCTAAAGTAGTACCATCACATTTACTTTCAATTTTTGTAAAACCAATTAATTGCTTGAGAGAATCCACCTTTAAACTATCAATCTCATTAACAGGTTTTTTCGGTTTATATCCAAATCCCCAATAATTTACTAATGGCATTACAGTAGGATCAAAGTAACCATCTGTCTTTTTATAAATCTCTTTTGATGCTTTAAAAACTTCGTTAAAATATTGGTAGCTACTCAAGGCTTGCTCTACATCATCATTTTTACTTTTATTAAATTTTGAGATATGGGAGTCTTCAATGTAAGTGGAAACATCTTGATTGATATCCACTAAAATCGAATCCACCTCGGGTTTAAAATTCCTTCCTAAACTATCTTCATATGTCATATGGTAAGTCGTCCCCATCGTCTCTCCTACTATTTTAAAATATTGAGGTGTAGAAACAGACGTTTCATTTTGGCAGGAAAAAAATAAGATTAGGAAAAAAATTGGAAAGAGTTTTCTCATAACTACTTTTATTTAGATGAGCAAAAGTAGTGAAAAGATTTATGGATAAATTCCTAATTTTTGAAAAAATGCTCTTACCTCTACTCGTTCTTCATTATTGATTTGTAAAAGTTTAATAGTGGCTTCCCCTATTTCAGTTTTAGCAACCAACAATCCATTTCTTGCTTCAAAGTGTTCCTCCCAAACTTGTAATCTAGGATTAAATAGAGTAATGATATTTTGATAAGAACCTAAAAAGGTGGTTAGATTAGAACCTTTGTGTTGATTGCAATGTTAGCAGGTGTAGGCTAAATTTTCATACTCATTTCCTCCCCCATGTTTGACACTAATAACATGATCTACTTCGAAAGATAAAAACAGAAATTCTTCATGTATTTTACAATATTCACATTTGAATTCTGCTCGTTTAGCAACTTTTATTCTTATAGCTTTGGACAGTTTCCTACCCATTAGCTAGAATTTGATGTGCTCTTGCTTTGGTCAATCCAATAAATAAATCCAATGATAAAATACGCTCTAACTCATAGAATTCTTCTTGACTGATACTATCATCTTTTTTCTTTGCTACTAATTCTGAAACCCGATTGGACATTTCATCAGAAGCCTTTAAAGCAATAATTTTCTCAGGATTCATCTGAGCGAAAGTATCCGCTATATTTCCAAATAATTTTACAAGTGTCATATTAAAAATTTTATACAGAAGTATTATTACCACCTCCAATATTTGCACGATCATTTTTAGTTAAATTATTCTCCTCATCCCCAATTTTTAATACCTGTTCGATTACCTCAAATAAATCTTCATTTTGAAGTTCAATCACTTTTTTAATCAAACTTAACTTTCATAATGCAAAATCTTGTGTCATACCTTTCATTTATTTTTATAAAAATAACCATCATTTCCCATAAAAACGAGTTTTACTCAATTTTAGTTTTCTAAAATAGAAGGCATTATTCATTCTTAATTCCTCATTTTTAATTAAAAAAAGGCATCCCCACCTGAGTGCGAATGCCTTCATATTTAAACTAATCCCTTAAAAGAACCATAACGGACTCTAGGAATCCAATGGAACCATTTAGTAATGAATGATGAAAAGGAAGACAAGATTGAATTCCTAATATCATACATTTTCTTTAGTCCACGTTATCGTGTAAGAATGAATTGTCAGAACGAATCTCTGGTTCTACATCATCCGAAATTGTTAAGCGGGACATTTTATCCTCCTTACTATGAGGAATATCATCCAACTTCACTTTTCTTCGGAGATAAGCAGGTTCGTTTTCCAACTCATTTACCGTTTGTGGATTATTTAACTTTACACTCAAATTACGGAGTCTTTCCTCTCGCTTTTGAGCTTCATATTGTAATCTTTTTTTACGCTCTTCTTCCATTCTTTCCTTATCCTGATTTTTCACATAAGGCTCTTCGTAGGAGTACCCATTTTGTTTTTGGTACTGATCGTAGTTAGAACGGATATCATCAAATTCTACTGTATTGGCTTTCTGTCCATTAGTATGTCCGATGTCGAAAACCCCATTCTTTTTTTTTGAATCTTCAACTCCATCATCTAATGGAATTTTGATTTTAGCATTTCCAGTCTTTACAGCAGTTGGACGATTTTCTTCAAAACCAGTTGCGATAACAGTAACACTTATTTTTTCACCAAGTGTTTCATCATAGCAATTTCCCCAAATCAAATCAGTTCCAAAACCAGCTTCTTCTTGAACGAATTCTGTGATTTCAAAAATCTCATCCATCGTTACCTCACGAGTTCCAGAAGTGATATTTAATAAAATGTGCTGAGCACCTCGAATATCATTTTCTTCCAAAAGTGGAGAATTTAATGCTTCATCTACAGCCAACTTCGCACGGTCATCTCCTTCCGCTGTTGAAGTTCCCATGATCGCAACTCCACTACCTCTCATTACGGTGTTCACATCTTCAAAATCCAC
This sequence comes from uncultured Saprospiraceae bacterium, assembly GCA_937918905.1. GTDB lineage: Bacteria > Bacteroidota > Bacteroidia > Chitinophagales > Saprospiraceae > CAJQQY01. Next base: position 7,222 of record CAKZSH010000180.1, on the reverse strand, counting down.
GTTCACATAACCTGGAACGGTGATGATTTCTGCGATACCTTTTGCAGCAGTAGAAAGAATGTCATCGGCTTCTGAGAAGGCCTCAGATAATTTTAGGTTACCGTGAATTTGACGTAATTTATCATTAGAAATTACGATCAATGTATCCACATTTTTTTTCAATTCATCCAATCCGTCAACACCTTGTTTGGAACGACGACGACCTTCGAATGAAAATGGAAGGGTAACAATTCCTACCGTTAAAATATCCATCTCTTGTGCAGCTTTAGCAATGATAGGTGCAGCACCTGTTCCAGTACCACCCCCCATTCCAGCAGTCACAAAAAGCATTTTTGTATTATTCGCTAAAAACGTTTTAATCTCATCTATAGATTCGATACAAGCTTGACGTCCGATGTCAGGTTTTGAACCAGCACCAAGTCCTTCGGTTAAGTTAGGGCCCAACTGAATTTTAGTAGGAATCTTACTTTGTTCCATGGCTTGATTATCCGTATTGCAAATGGCAAAATCAACGCCTACTATACCTAAGTTAAACATGTGATTCACAGCATTGCTGCCGCCACCTCCGACGCCAATCACTTTTATTATCGATGTAGTTTCTTTTGGCAAATCAAATAACATAATATTGAGTGTTTTTTTTTATTAAAAGGAATTAGATATAATGTTTCTCATAGTCTCAAATTAATTTTGAATGGTTAATTTTGAATTTTGAATATGTTCTATATCGTGTTTCTACATTTTTAGATTCATTCAAAATTCAATCATTCAAAATTCATAATTAAAAATCAGAGTCTGGTTCGTCTTCAAACCATTCTTTGGTTTTCTTAAACAATTGGTCATACCATTTACCCTTCACTTCAGAAGCGTTAGATGGTTGTTTTTCAACTGTCTCTTCTACCGCTGCAACAACAGGCTCTTCGATTCTTTCTGGACGTAACTCATTGGCATCAATACCTTTGATTAGCAATCCAATTGCAGTAGAATAAACTGGACTGCAAACTTGCTCAGTATAACCATGAGCCAAATGCTCAATCGGCAAACCAATTCGAGTACTCATTCCTGTATGGAAAGCTGTTAACTTGTCGATATGACTTAACAATGCTCCTCCGCCAGTTAAAACAATTCCTCCGATCAATTTACGCTCGTAACCACTTCTTCTAATTTCCCAAACTACGTAATCCAAAATCTCTTCTACTCGTGCTTGAATAATTCGAGATAAATTCTTTTCAGAAATTTCTTTTGGTTCACGCCCTTTCAGTCCAGGAATCGTAATGATTCGATTATCATAAACTTCCTCTGCTAATGCAGATCCGAATTTGATTTTTAATTTTTCAGCTTGTTGGTGAATAACCGTACAACCTTCTTTAATGTCTTTTGTAATTACATGTCCTCCAAATGGAATCACCGCTGTATGTCGGATGATACCTTCTTGGAAAATTGTAATATCAGTTGTACCTCCACCTATATCCACAAGTGCAATACCTGCTTCTTTTTCTTCATCGCTTAATACAGCTGCGGAAGATGCGATAGGTTCCAAAGTCATGTCTGCAACTTGCAAACCTGTCTTACGAACGCATCTATCAATATTGTGTGAAGCAGTAATTTGTCCTGTGATTATATGAAAATTCGCTTCCAATCGCACGCCTGACATGCCAATAGGATCAGTAATCCCTTGTTCATTATCAATCGTGTACTCTTGTGGAATGACATGCAAAATCTTATCGCCAGGAGGCAATACCAATTTGTACATATCGCTCACTAAGCGATCAATATCTTTTTGACTAATTTCATCATGGTCGGTATCTCTTGTCAAGATTCCACGATGTTGTAGGCTTTTAATATGCTGTCCAGCGATACCTACATGAACAATTTTAATAGGTTTTCCTACTGCACGTTCGGCAGCTTTTACTGCGTCAGAAATTGCTCTGACCGTTTTCTCGATGTTTGTTACGATTCCACGCATGACACCTTCCGAATCGACTTTGCCGACGCCGAGAATCTCAATTTTGCCATGTTCGTTTTTACGACCTGCAATCGCACAAACCTTTGTAGTGCCTATGTCCAAAGCGACTACAACATCTTGTTTCGGTAAGTTTGCTTCCATCATCATAATGTTTCAAAGTTTAAAGAGTGTTACGTTCTTTTATGGTTAAAAAATGTAAGGGATATCTTCTTTTAACGGTGAACTGTTAACGTTTAACTGTTAACGTTTAACTGTTAACCAAAAACCGTTGAATTATAATTTATTGTTTTAACACGTCTCGGATTAACAGTTCACAGTTAATCGTTAACAGTTAAAAAACTATCTTTTTTTGCAAATAACTTGTTTGCGATATTTCAAATTAATGGTTTTATACTTCTGCCATCCTTCTCTTGACATGCCTTCGTTATAGAATAATTTTAGGCGATTAAATTTGTCATCTACGTCTTCGTATTTTCCAAAAATTATTTTCTGCCTTCCCACTTTTGGGATCAACGTAAATTCAAGTTTGTTGTCGACATAAATTTGCTCAACCATTGAGTTGAGAAACTCGTCGGCTCGGATGTATTGAACGAGGTCAAACAGTTTTTTTAAAAAATGTTTTTTCCTCGGTTCCATAAAATCCGGCGTGTACGGTGGTATCTCTCCTGTCGCTACAATCACTCTTGCCGTACTATGATCTGACATCGGCATTTGTCTGCCATCGACATCCATGTAATAGTTTTGATTGTCCTTGTCAATAACTCGAATAATAGGTGTTCGTTGAGTCGTATGAATATACAATTGATTTTGAGCATCCACATAAACTTCCGCATCCAGTACGAATGGTTCTGCTTCTAGAACGCTTTCAATTTCACCTACTTTCAATTTTCCAAGAGGAACTTTTTCCTCCGTTAAGTTGAATACAAAATTTCTTTGCAATATCGTTTGAACATCTCCTTCCGTCATCAGGTTTCTCCCATTTGGCAAAGGATCTATTTCAATTTTTAAGTCTCCTGAAAGCGAACTTTCTCGCTTATTAACTGACCAAACAATAAACCCTAACAATACAAATGCAATCGCAATGAGTGCTAAACGTCTTATCGTTTTGAGGGTCTCAGGGTTCATTTCTCAGGCTGTTTTTTCTAACTATTATTTACGCTCCAACCATTCTTTGATTGGTAAAACAAAAGTATCAATATCTCCTGCTCCAAGCGTCAACAATGCTTCTACATTTCTCTCTTTTAAAGTATCCATCAAAGTCGCTTTTGTTACCAGTACTTTGTTTGGATTTTTCATTTTATCAAAAATAATTTTAGACGTTACACCTGGCATTGGTAATTCTCTTGCAGGATAAATATCCATTAAAAGTATCTCGTCCAGTTGGTCTAAAGCAGCAGCGAAACCATCTTGAAAATCATTGGTACGTGAGTACAAATGAGGTTGGAAGATTCCCGTAATTTTTTTGCCTGTCCCGCCTCCTGACGGGGTTGGGAAAAGCATCCGCGCCGCACCAATTGCTGCATTCAGTTCAGAAGGATGATGTGCGTAATCATCAATATAAACTATGCCGTCTTGGTCAAATATTCTTTCAAATCTTCGCTTAATTCCTTTGAATGAAGCTAAAGCTGTTTTGACATCATCGCCTTTAATTCCTAGTTGTTGAGCAACAGCAATTGCTGCAGTTGCATTTTCAACATTGTGTTTTCCAGGTAATGTAAACTTAATGTTATCAATATTTTCAATCGAACTTTTAAAATCAAAAACAAAGAATCCATCTTCCACTCTTACATTCTCCGCACGGTATCCTCCGCTATCAATTCCAAACTGTCCGTAAGTGATATTCACTTTATTAAAAGGTACTCGCAAACCATCTTTTATAAAAACAAATCCGCCTGGTTTCGTCTGATCCAAATATTCGTAGAAGCTCTGGTGCATCGAAGCATGATCTCCATAAATATCTAAATGGTCTGCATCCATTGACAAAACAATTGCCATATCAGGATTCAATTGTAAAAAGGAACGGTCATATTCATCGGCCTCAATCACCACCCAATCACTTTTTCCTTCAATAAAATTACTCTCAAAATTTTGAGCAATTCCACCTAAGAAAGCGGTACAATCCACACCTCCAACTTTTAACAACCAAGTCAAAATCGAACTTGTAGAGGTCTTACCATGTGTTCCTGCAACCCCAATGGCTTTCATACTTCGGCTAATAATTCCAAGTACTTCTGAACGCTTTTTTACAGGAAAATCATTTTCCCAAAAGTAGTTCAGTTCACCATGCGATTTCGGAATGGCTGGTGTATAAACAACCAAATCCACGCCTTCAGGTATTTGCGAAATATCATCGTCATAATGGATTTTCATCCCTTCACTAGCCAACGTTTTGGTTAGTGTTGTTTCGGTTTTATCGTATCCGAAAACGGCAATTCCTCGGCTGTTAAAATGTCTTGCTAAGGCACTCATACCGATGCCTCCGATGCCGACGAAATAGATTGTTTTAATGTCCTCTAATTTCATGTTTTTTGTAACTGGTGACTAGTGATTTGTAACTGGGAATTAGTATCAGGTTATTCGTACCAAGCACTAATTACTAATCACAAATTACGATCTCACTAATGTCAAAATTTCAGAAACTATATTTTCCGTAGCTCTCGGTTGAGCCAGTTTTTTAATATTTTCGCCTAACGATTTTATAACTTGCTCATTATCAAGCATCTGCAAAGCCTGTTCCAACATAGTTTTCGCATTTTTATCCTCCACTAAAACCGCAGCATCTTTAGTACTTAAGGCTTTAACGTTCATCGTTTGATGATCCTCCGACACATTTGGCGAAGGAATGAGAATTGCTGGTTTTCCAACCAAACAAAGCTCCGAAATAGTTAAGGCTCCTGCTCTCGTCACCATTAGATCTGCCATTGCATAAGCCAAATCCATTCGATCTACAAAGGGTAAAATCTTAACATTCGGCAGTTGGGCAGTTGCAGAATTTTGAAACTCGTCGATGTAGAGTTTCCCTGTTTGCCAAAGCACTTGAACGTTTTGATTTTTTTCGAGCAAATCTTTATTTGCTGCCATCGCATCATTTAATGTCCTCGCTCCTAGGCTTCCTCCGAAAAGAAAAATCGTTTTTTTGTTTTTATCCAAACCAAAATATTCGATTCCTTCCTCACGTTGATTCGACAATTCCATGATGTCTTGTCGAACTGGATTGCCCGTGAGCCGTATTTTTTCTTTTGGAAAAAAACGTTCTAAACCTTCGTAGGCTACACAAATACGATTTACCTTTTTTGCTAAAAGTCGATTTGTGACTCCAGGAAAAGAATTCTGTTCTTGTATCAAGGTTGGAATTCCTCTCATCGTTGCAACTTGAAGTGTTGGTCCACTTGCGTAACCTCCTACTCCAATCACCACATCTGGTTTAAATTTTCGAATGATTCCGTAAGCCTTAAACAAACTGCTTACTAGCTTAATTGGAAACATCAAATTCCGCAATGTCAATTTTCTATGAAACCCGCTGATCCAAAGATCTTTTATGGGGTATCCCGCTTTTGGGACTTTTTCCATTTCTATTTTTCCCTCCGCTCCTACGAATAGGATTTCTGCATCGGGACGTTGTTTTTTCAATTCATTTGCAATCGCTATTGCGGGGAAAACATGTCCGCCAGATCCGCCACCGCTTATGATTACTTTCATTGTTTTTAGTTGTGATTGGTTACGAATCACGAATTACGAATCACAAATTACCAGAGTCTCATTTGATTCTGACTCTTCTTATTTTTACAAAGCAATACATCTTTGAACTTCAATTGATGATTGAATTTTTTGAAGTCAAACGGTAAACTTTTTACTTCTCTTTCTAAATCCTCATCTTCTGTTTCCCATTTTTCCATCAAACCATCATTCCCGTAAATCCAAAGATTATTATTTGTAGAAGGAATGTTAGAAAAGAAATAAACTTCTCCGAATTCCATACTCAATTCTTTACAACGTCTAATCATTTCTAAATTATCATTGAAAGTTTCTCCTACTAAAAATGTCCATCCATCTAAACTTGGTGGCATTAAAAAATTTCCACCTACTCCTCTTGAAGCATCATTTTTCAATAATAATCCTGCATCCCAATTCAAATTCAATGAAATTTGTAAATCAAATTTTTCCATCAAATCCTTTCTCGAAACATTCTTTACTGCTAACCAAGTCCCAGCTAATAATTGCTCACTAACTTGCCCTTTTGGTTGTACCTTTTTGTCAAATAAAAAAACTGTGGGTCTCATAACGTTTAAAGTTTTTAATTTTTAATTTTTAGAGTTTCTGTTTTTTAATAATGTATGGTTAAAAGAATGTTCGTTTCTGTTTTTTGCTTATTTGTGATTGGTGACTTGTTATTAGTGATTCGTTATCGAAAATTGGTGATTACGAATCACCAATCACCACCACACCTAATTCGTTTTTTCAATATATCTACTCACACTTAAAATCATCCCAAAAGAGATGCTTGAAAAAATTACTGAAGTTCCTCCTTTACTAACTAAAGGAAGTGTTAACCCCGTAACTGGTAATAGATTCACATTGACTGCAATATTGATTAAGGCTTGTAGTGATAACATCAATCCTAATCCAAGTGCCAACATGGCTCCAAATGCTTTTGGACTTTTTGTAACAATAGCTACACATCTAAAAAATAATAGTACGTATAATAATAAAATTACTAAACCGCCAAATATCAATCCGTACTCCTCACATATAATAGCATAGATATAATCTGAAAATGCCGCAGGTAAATAATTCCTTTGAATGCTATTACCTGGCCCTAATCCAAACCACTCTCCATTGGCAATTGCTATTTTGGATTGTTCTACTTGATAAACCCCTGAATGTGGATCCATAAATTGTTCTAATCTTTCTGCCCAAGTATCTACACGAACAATTTCTAATTCAGGAAACATGGTTCCGAAGGTGACCAAAAACGTAAATAGTACTACTCCCAAAAACAATAAAAGCGCAATATATTTCAAACTTACTCGCCCCATGAACATCATCAAAAGGCATGTAAAAAATAATACTCCTGCTGTCGATAAATCCGATGGTGCAATCAAACCGCAAATAATTAATATTGGAATTATTATCGGCATAAATGCATCATTGAAATCCTCAATGTACTCTTGCTTTAATGAAATGGCTCTTGCTACATATATAATGAGTGCCAATTTCGCAAAGTCAGAAGTCTGAACGGTCATTCCTGTAAAAGGAATT
>CAKZSH010000179.1 GCA_937918905.1 uncultured Saprospiraceae bacterium | reverse complement strand
TTAGATTGTTTTTCAATACCAAGTGCAGTTACGACTACCTCATCAAGGATTTTACCCTCCTGAAGAACAATAGTAATTGTTGAAGAAGCGCCAAGAGCAACTTCTTGTGTTTCGAAACCTGTGTAACTAACGACTAAAACGTCAGCTCCAGCAGGAACTTCTAATCTAAATGAGCCGTCAATATCGGTACTCGTACCTGCGTCAGTTCCTTTAGCCAATACTGATGCGCCAATTAGGGCATCTCCATTAGCTTCTGTAATGACACCTGTTACGGTTCTTTGTGCTAACATTGTGAATGATGCACATAGGAATAGTAGAAATACTAGTGCAGTTTTTTTCATACTAATTCGAATTTTTGTTTTAAAAAATAAATAAGTTAAGACTTAAGGGGATAATCTTTCAATCTTCATAAGCCTATTCATAATTTTCAGAAATTATATTCTCACATTTACGTGTAGGGGGTTATCAAAGAATTTTGATAGGTCAGAAATTTCATGTAGGAACATCTGCGAAAGGCAGATTTTTCGTTTTGTACTGTAAATTAAATTCAAATTTGGCTAAGTATTATTTCAAAAGAAATATTTTATTTTTAGTATATAAGTAATCTTGAATGATAAGATTTTATAATATGTTAAAATCGTGTTTGGGAACTCCGCTGATATAAATCAATTGTGATTTTCAGGAATTTTTTAGAAAAGTCATGCTTGGTAAGATATGTTTAGGATAACATTAGAGGAAACGGAGTAACTATTTGTTTCGCTGCTTGTTGTATTTATGTTTTAGGGTTAAAAATTAATGTCACTTTGATATTGTCGTCATTTTGCTAATTGTAACAAACAAGATGATTACTGTCATGTTTAGCAAAATTAGTAATATTTTTGTTTTTTCTTCTCAATCACTTAAATTTCTCTATTTTCATTAAAAAAACGGTATGAAATCACTCCTATATAGCATTTTTTGTTGTTTTTGCCCTTTTATTTTAATGGCTCAAATATCGTACTTTGATGCTGCTAGTCAGGCTGGAATCACCCATCAATATCTTATGGGAGCACCAGGAGGCGGGGTAAGTTGTGTTGATTTTGATGGGGATGGCTGGGATGACATCACTTTGGCAACTTACGAGGGAGCACCTATTTCTTTTTATAAAAATCAGGGAGATGGTACTTTTCAATTGCTTCCTCCCTTGGTAGATCATATGGAGGAATCAAAGCATGTGCTTTGGGTTGATTTTGATAATGATACAGACATGGATTTGTATGTTACGACTTACGAAGGGAGCAATCGGTTGTATCGAAACAATGGGAACTTGGTAATGGAAGACATCACTTTTGAAGCAGGATTTCCACTAGATTCTCTGCGTCATTTTGGAGCCTGTTGGGGAGATTTTGACAGGGATGGTTGGTTAGATTTGTACTACACAGAACGGTCAACTTTAACTTCAGGAACAACAAATAAGAATAGATTATTTAAAAATAATGCAGATGGAACATTTACGGAAGTGACTACTTCTTCCAATTCAATGGATGCTAACAAATTACCTTTTTGCGCAGCGTTTTTAGATTATGATAATGATAAATGGCCTGACCTTTATATTGCTAATGATAAATGGCATCCCAATACACTTTTAAGAAATAATGGCAATGGAACCTTCTTGGATGTAAGTAGTGCTACTCAAGCTGGAATTGTGATAAGTGCGATGTGCGTAACTATTGGAGATTATAATAATGATGCGATGCAGGATATTTATATTACAAATATCGCTGACGGGAATGTATTGTTAAAAAATCAAACTTTGACAGGACTTAACTATTTTGTTGATGATACAGATGTTGCCAATGTTGGATTTTATGGAGTTGCTTGGGGGAGTAATTTTTTGGATGCAGATAATGATGGTGCATTAGATTTATATGTAAGTGGAGCCAATATTGGTTCCAACACGCCTTCAAGTGCTTTTTATAAAAACCAAGGAGATGGAGCATTCTCTCAAATATCCACAGGTTTTCAAGGAGATACAGTAAAAAGTTATTGTAATGCTGTAGGAGACTTTAATCAAGATGGTTTTCCTGATATTATGGTTTCTAATTTTGCACCTTATAACTCACAACTTTGGGAAAATACAGGAGGTACGAATCAATGGTTAAAAATAAAATTGCAAGGGGTCAAAAGTAACCATCAAGGTATCGGATCTAAAATAGAACTCTACTCTAATGATGAATATCAAATGCGTTATACTCATTGCGGTATAGGTTATATGGGGCAAAATTCAAATACCGAAATCATTGGTTTAAAAAATTCAGATCAAGCAGACTCTATTCTTATTACTTGGCCTACAGGGCATGTTGATAAATTATTTAATATTGCTGCTAATCAAGTTTTAAATATAACTGAAGGAAGTACAACAAATGGAATAATCGCAATAGATACAGACGTAACTATCATTAATCCTACCTCAAATAATCCAGAAACTCATTTTGTAGAATATCAAGATAGTGCAATGATTGATCATTATTTTAGTCATGATGTTTTTATGGGAGGAGGCGCAGCATTTATTGATTATGACAATGATGGAGATGATGATGTTTATCTTACAGGAGGTCTTGAAATGGATCACTTTTATGAAAATAATGGCGATGGAACTTTTACAGATAAAAGTTTTGAAGTGGGACTTTTAGGGACACAGTATTATTTTACTATGGGGGTGATTGTAGGAGACATTGATAATGATGGTTTTAAGGATTTATTCGTTACGACTAAGCAATCGAGTGTAAATGCTTTTGGTAAAAATTTATTATTTAGAAATAATGGAAATGGAACTTTTTCCGACATCTGGGGGCAAACTCAAGTAACCGATAGAGCACTATCGGTAAGTGCAGTTTTTACAGATTATAACTTAGATGGTTTATTAGATATTTATGTAGGGAACTATGTAGAAACGGTAAATTTCACAACTGATGTTAATGGAGCAATCAATGGTTATGCACATGATTGTTTTGTCAATACTTTTTATAAAAACCTTGGAAATGGACAATTTGAAGAGGCTGCCGAAGTACTCCAAATTGATGATGATGGTTGCACCTTGGCAGTTGTATCATCGGATTTTGATAACGATGGGGATTTAGATATTTATGTTGCTAATGATTTTGGAGATTTTATCGAACCCAATAATTTATTTAAAAATATAACAATTGACTCTGTTGATTTTTACAATGAAATTGGAACTTCAGTCAATGCAGATATTTCCATGTATGGAATGGGCATCGCAGTAGGAGACGTAGATCGAGACTTAGATTTAGATTATTACATCACTAATTTTGGTAAAAATGTATTTCTTAGAAATGATGGTGATACATTTACAAATATAACGGACATGACTGGTACAGGTGATGAATTTATTGTAGATAGTTTGTTAGCAATTGGCTGGGGAACCGCATTTTTAGATATTGATAATGATACTGATTTGGATTTATATGTTGCTAATGGTTATGTTCCTAGCCCTGCATTTTTAGAGTCAAAAATTTTTATGAATGATAAATTATTTCTCAATGAAGGGAATTTGCAATTTGTAGATACGGATACGACCTACGGTATTCAAAATAAGTGGACTTCAAGAGGAATGGCTTATTCCGATTACGATAATGACGGAGATTTGGACATCCTTTCCGTTGTACTTAACGTACCTCAGAATGATACTGGATGGAAAACTTTATTGTATCGAAATGAGAAAGGAAACGAGAAAAACTGGTTACAAGTGAGTCTTGAAGGGGTAGAAGTTAACCGTGATGCTTATGGCTCTAAAATCATAGTTCATGCTGGAAGTCAGGCGTTATTAGAAGAAGTGAGTGGAGGTTCAAGTCATTGTTCGCATAGCTCAAGTCGTATTCATTTTGGGTTGGATACATTGACGACAGTTGATAGTTTGGAAGTGCTTTGGACGGGGGGCAATCGTCGTCAAATAATCTATGACTTAGATGTAAATCAAGTGTTACAAATTATGGAAGATACTACACTTGCTTTGCTCAATGATACCACTTCTATGGATACGGTGGTTCTAATTAATACCAATGATTTGACATTACAAAAACCATCAATGACTGTTTTTCCAAATCCCACAAAGGATGTTTTAAATATAGCATTTCAAAATAATAATGAAAATGGAATTTTATTGTTATCTAATATTCTAGGACAAACGGAGCGAAGAATTCCAGTAGCCAGATACGAGGAAAAAATAATTTTAAGCATGGAAGATATAGCAAGTGGCGTTTACTTTGTTATTTTTGAAACAGACAAAGAAAGAGTGGTTCAGAAAGTCGTCGTGGAATGATTACGATGATTTTAAAAGGGTATTCATTTTAGGCAAAATAGATTTTGTTTTGTTCCACTCAGAACTTCAAGTTCTATCGTATCCATATAGATGGGCAGCAATGGGAAAAGAATTATACCGAATTTAATAAGAGGTGTCGTGTAAATTGATTTAAATTTTGTCGATAATCGAGGCAAAAAACGCAGGGATAGCCTAGCCTATCAAGAGGCCTTTTAACGAAGAGTAGTGGCGAAAGATAATTCAATATGTACGACACATCTTATTAAATTCGGTATTAGTACATTTTTTACAAATCAAAAATTTCGTTCAAGTTTTTAAAAAGTAGGAGTGAACAATTAAAATCAAAATGTCAATCAAGACAACCTAGAATATTGCGTTTATAAATTACTGCTGAACAATGATTTTTTGAAAAAGAGAAAATTGTGAATTACTAACAAAATAAATTCCAGCATTCCAGCTAGAAACATCTATCTCATTTTTTCCAAGTTGGATTTTTCCTTCCCATATCAAATTTCCAACAACGTCAAATATTTGAATAAAGTCCAAGTCTATATGTTTATTTTCGATAAAAAATATATCATTAATTGGATTAGGAAAAATAGTTAAATCATTTTTGTTAAGCTCAATATTATCAACGTCAACTAAGGTACAAAAGCCAGTATTTGGACTTAATTCAATGAAGCCTTGTGGTTCTAATTCCTTCCCTACAAAGGCTGGATAAGATTCTAGATATCTCTGAATTTGAAATGTAAAATTATCACTTAATCCTAAGTTAAAACCTTGAGGGATGGGATTACCCAATTTTAAAGGAGTCAAATATTCCCAAGCCAACTCACCATCTGGGGTTAATTCAAAGGATCTTCCTTGGCGACCTGCACACATCACGACATGCCCATCTCCAATTATTTGAATACTGGAAGCAGCTGTAGAGAAATTCCTAACAGTATCGGGATGGGAAAACTCTTCTGTAAAAAATTGAGGAAGAAATACGCCGTTTGATAATTGGTAAGTGAATGTAGTTGAATCAAAAACGGGCTCTAAAATTTGTCCTAAGGATAGTTGAGGAGGTATAAAATTATTGAACAAGGCAATTTTCCCGAAATGCTCATAATCGGGATGGACATCCGCTTCATCAATCCATTGTGCATCATGTTGGGAAAATAATTTTTGGTCAGAGAGGCTTCCTGCTTGATAGGCATGTGGGTTGCCCCATCGAAATAATAAATCTCCTCCTTTGTTGCTATTTCCTCCTGTTGAGTCAGCGGCTTCAATAATTGAGGTACTATGATCTATAATCCAAATTTCGTTTAGATGTTTGGAACTAATTATGATTTGGTCAAGGGTAGGATTATAGTCAATGGAATTGCAATGTAGCCAATCTGTTTTTCCAAAAGTAAAATCAGTATAGTTGATATTGATTCTTTCAGGATGATTAGCAATAACCCCATAGTTAGCTTTAGTCGAATCGTAATCCTGAATCAGATGATCTTTTGCATGCCATTCCCAAACGATGCTATCCGTCATTGGATCTACTTCTAAGATATAATCAGACCAAAGCTCACGTTGATTATTCGAAATGGTATCAAATCCATTTTCTACGATTTCATCTAAATCCATTTTTTCCCAAACAATCAACATTACAGTTCCATGTTCTGTAAAATGTATATCATGATGTTGGATTTGTGTAGAGTCATCAACTTGATACGACCAAAGTAACTCATTATCCCAGCTGACTAATTCAATAATACCTCCTGCACCACCTGAAATAAAAGTAGAATTTGGGTCATTAGCTAGATATTTACTTCGTATAATATTTCCATTTTCAAGAAGATAAGCTACTGATCCTGGGCGTGCTTCGGGTTGGTCTTCCCATCTATGTACAATTTCGCCACATTTATTGAGTAAAAAAATATCGGGTTGTCGTTCTGGATAAATAAGATTATATCCACCTATAGTTAAGTCATTATCAATATGAATAAGACCTACCGAATTGTCCTGTCCTTTTATATTTTGGTAAAGAGCTAGAAAAATAATAATGTAGATGACTCGAATTGACATGAGTTTAATTTTTGTAAAAATAAAAAAAAGGAAGCCACAAATAGATGTGGCTTCCAATATTTTAATCGAAAATAATAAAGTATTTTCGAATCAAATGCTTAAAAAAGGGTTAGCATCCCTCACAGAACAAATCAGTTTGCCACGCTGTTCCATCAGTTCTGGTAAGCGTAACTTCACCACCTTCTCCATAGTCATTGGTCATACCTAATAATAGGTCAGGTCCATCAACTTCAACTTTTACAAAAGTCCAAACTTCACCCCATTGGCTTGAACCAGCAAATCCCATTTTTCCACAAGATTCTGTAATTCGAAGGTCTCCAAGAGGAAGGTTTGTACCCTCATCATTAATGGTGTAACATCCCCGATAGATTCCAAATGAAGCATCTTCATTTTCGATCATAGTCATAGGTTCAGTAGAGTAAACGACATAGCTACCTGCATCGAATGTTGTTGGATCATGTTCAGCCTCAATACGAACTGTTCCGCTCCATTCGTTACCGTCACAACCATCCCAACCAATACCAGCCATTTGGTTAGTAACTTTTACTTTAGCATTGTATTCACCAGCTAAAATAGAGTTACAAGGCTTTTTAGTTACAGGAGGAGTATATCGAAATAATGCATTATGAGTAGGTTGCCCTATCACATTACTTCCACTATTTGCAAAGCTGAATGATCTCCCATCATTTAATGTTAATGTAGCATCCAAAAGAAAATCTTGTGTCAGCTCAAAATCATCAATGGTCATCCCCAATGCACCAAAGATTTCAGCAAAAGTGATCGTTCCGCTTAACTGAGGAAGTCCGTCAGCATTTGTAGTAAATTCACTTGAATTAAAGGTCTTGACTACTTCCGGACCTAAATTTCCGTAAGTTGCACTCCATGAGTATGAAGCAGCATCTCTACCTTGATTCGCATCATAAAATTCAACTACAAAAGATAAAGAAGAAGAATCAGGATTATCCCAATGCTCATAGTCTAAGTCACCAAAGACGCCTTCTACTAATCGAGGATAAGCCCCTGTTAGCACATCATCATCTCCGAATTCAGGAAAAGCTCTTTCTTTTTCTTGACAAGAAAAGATAGTAAGTATTCCCAAGCATAGAGCTAATGTATAAAAACTAATTTTTTTCATGTTTTAAATATCTTTAATTATTAAAAAATAATTACTTCGCACATCCCGCAGGATTAGTGTCCCAGAAAGTAGTAACCGTTAAGTTATCTTTTTGCTTCGCATTTGGATCAGAATTTCTGTTCACAAAATTGGCAGGATACCACATTGTTCTTGGAAATTCACCTTGGTCAGCAAGTCTTAATGGTTGCAAATTACTTGGTTTACAAGTTCTTCTATAACCATTGTAGATTTCTAAACCGTTTCCTTGAGCAGCAACCATGTACTGTTTCATGATAAGGTCTAATTTTCCATCATCATCAGCATTATCAAACTTATTTAATACTTCTGTAACATAGTCATCAATGGCAGTTTGATCAGGCTCAAATGCAGGATCTACATCAGCGATAGAAGAGAAACTCGTTACCTTAGCAATAGAATTTTTCACACCTGCTTCCAGTTGAGCTCTAGCATCATCAGCAGTTCCAAGAGTTAATGCTGCTTCAGCTCTCAAAAAGTTAACAAATGAAGACATAATGATAGGTTGGATACCAGCACCACCACCACCATCAGTACCCATATTAGATACATTTGCACAATCATTTGGGTTATCTGGTTCACCATCCATATCTGCATCTTCGAATTGACACATACAGTCATCTGCATCAAATTTACCACCAGCAGGATATAATCCCCAAGCAGTTCTTTTTAAATCATCAGGTGGAATACCGTCGTCATTACCATGATCTCGACCCCAATAACCAGTATATTTCATAGCTGGGTCTCCAAAATCACTAGATGCAGTACACCATGGTAATCCTGCAGGGAAATGAGTAGGATAAGGAAGTTCTTGACAATTCAAGGTAAAGAAGTCTTCGTCAGTCTCGTCACAATCTTGACGGTAGTAGTAATATCTCAATCGTGGATCTTCTGTAAAAGTTTCTCCCCAATGCATCCACATAGCATGGTTAGACATGTACCAAGATGGTCCACCAACTTCGTATCCATCTGCATAATAAGGATGTCTTGAGTCAGGGTTTGCTCTAGTTGTTCCATATTGGAAAGCAAAATCTTCATCAGCAGCAGAAATCATATTATTGGCAGAAATCAATGCATTGATTTGAGCAGTAGCATCACCATTAACTAGTCGAGTATTAACGAAATATCTCAACTTTAATGAGTTAGCTAATTTAATCCATTTTGTTTCATCTCCATCATAGAAGATATCATTAGAAACTTCACCTGAGGCATTGTTTAAGTCAGCAATTGCCTTTTCTAATAAACCTAAAGCTGCTGCATAAACATCTGCACCATTATCAATAGCAGGATTCTGCTGGTCAGTACCTTGAAATGCTTGAGAATAAGGTACATTACCAAATAAATCCACCATTGTCATCATCGTATAAGCTTTAACGATATTAGCGATTCCACTATGTCTAGTAAGCCCTGCGTCATTTGCCAAGGTAATAACAGTATTACAGTCAGGTATAATCTGAGCATAAGCAAGAGACCAAGTAAAATCAAAGTTATTTGGCGCATCTTGGTTATCGTAACGATCACCTCCAGTCATAGCAGCCATTCTTACGTATGGCATTGTTTCATCACTAACTTCATCTGTTAGGTCACCCAACTCTATCAATATGTTGTTCATAACAAGATTGATATCTGCATTTTCAGGAGTAACAGAGTTAGGATTGATTGCAATTTCATCTAAGTCTAGTGAGTCACAGGCTGAGACAAAAACGAGCAATCCAAATGCTAAAAATATTTTAAATATATTCTTCATAATTCGATTTTGTTTTGATTAGAAGGTAAACTTAAGACTTCCTCCCCATTGCTTAGAGGCAGGAACATTCATCATTTCAAATCCACGTGCATTACCTACACCTGTACTCAATACTTCTGGGTCAAAATTAGCTCCTGGAGGGAAACCTAGTGCTCTAAACCATAAGTTTTGACCAGAGAAGGTAATACTTGCTGAACCAAAAGGAGTATTTTCTAAGTACCTAGCTGGTAAGTCATATCCTAATGAAATTTCACGAAGTTTAACGAATGTTGCATCGTAAACTCTCATTTCATCAATGAATACACCTCCATTTCTCCAATAGTGTTGAGTTGCAGTAATTTGAATATCATTAACAGTACCATCTTCCTTTACACCAGGAGCAATAACAGGTACGAAACGATCAAAATCAGTTTCTTGAAGTATTCCTCTTGCCATCAATGTAGAAGGAGTTGTAGAGTAAATATCTCCACCTGATTGGTAAGTTACTAATGCATTAAAGTTGAAACCTTTAAAATTCACACTAATTCCTCCATTCAAGTTATAGTCAGGGTTAGGATCACCGATTACTCCAATATCACCTTCTAATTGGTATAGACCACTTGAAGCTACAATTGGATTACCTTGTGCATCTCTCTGAATGAATTCTCCTTGAATAACTCCGTAAGGTTGACCAGCTATTACATAAGAACCTAATGTTGTGAATAATCCTAAGATGTCGTCTTGTGCAACACCTGGAGCTAAAGATTCTACGATATTTTCGTTAGTAGTAAAGTTCGTATTAAAAGAAACATTTAAATCTTTTCTTCTAATTGGAGTAACGTTTAATCCAATCTCGATTCCTTTATTAGACACCTCAGCTACATTAGCTGTAGTTTCTTCATATCCAGTAGATGGATCTAAAGCTAATTCAAGAATCAAATCTGTAGATTGTTTGTTATAGATAGATAAATCTAATCCAACTCTATTATCCCAGAACCTTGCATCAATACCAAGTTCTAACTCTTTGTGTAACTCAGGTTTTAAGTTAATATTTCCAAAGAAATCATCAACAGTATTGGTATTTAGTACAGTACCGTCATTATCGATAAATTCTCTTGTCAATAGTCCAAGTACACTTCTTGTTTGGTAAGGATTAGGGTAACCTGCAGAAGTACCATAACCGATTCTTACTTTTAAGTAATCTAAGAATCCATTATTTGCCATTTCAGGAAATGCATCCGTAGGTATAAATGATAAACTTGCAGAAGGGTAGAAAATACTTCTGTTATCTTTTTCAAGAGTAGAAGTCCAGTCATTCCGTCCTTGTAAGTTCATATAGAAGAAACTCTTATACCCTATCGTCGCAGATACGTAAGCTCCTAATAAGCTTTCTTCGCTATCAAATGTACTATTAGAATGGTTTACAAAGTTATTATGTGTTTGAAGACCATAAACGAACTGTTGCTCACTATCAGTAAATGTAGTATTTCTTTGATCATTTCTTAAATTCACACCTGCAACTCCATCAAGGTTGATGTCATCAGTAAGGTTTTTATTGAATTGTAAGTTAAGGTTATGATCACCAATGAAGTTAATACGCTCAGAAGTTTCTAAAACTCCTGTTGGTTGCTGTCCTCCACCTCTATTTACAGCATATCTTTGACGTTGGTTATAACCATCAATACCGTAACGATAGTTTACACTCAACCAATCCGTAAGCTCATAGCCTAAAGAGATTGTTCCAAAGAAACGACCTACTTTCTCTTTATCAGAAGCATTGTTTAATGTCCAATAAGGATTTGTAATATCATTACCATTTCTGTAAAAGATTGATTCTCTTGTTGTAGGATCTTCGTATTCTAACCCATTCAAATCTACACTACGAGGAGTATAAAATACATTAGAGAAAAGAGAAGAACCATCATTTGGATTGGAACTTGTACTTGTAGATACAGGAGGAGCAAGTCTTTCTGAATTTACATAATTAAATGTAGTTCTGACAGTTATTCCATTATTCAACTTACTGTTTAATCCCATACTAAAGTTATGCTTATCAAATGTACTTAATGGTACAAATCCTTCCTCAGAACGATACCCATAACTAAAATTAAGTGAAGTTCCTTCACTTAATCGATTGGCTACATTAATGTAGGTATTGCTAATTAATCCAGTTTGGAAAAAGTTTTGTAGGTTGTCGTATGGTTTATAATCATAACGAGCCCCTGCATACTGCTCTAAGTTATCATCATATGGATGATTAATAGTTCCATCTGAAATGTCATAAGCAGATTGACCTCTTTCAAACATTCTTCGGTACATTCCTGCATGTACCCCTGGATCAAATGCTGCTCCCCAGTTAGAAAAGGCAACAGATTGACCATTATGGAATCCATTTCCATATAAATCTTGATCGTCAGGAAAACTTGCTAATTGGTTAGCGTGGAAAGATTGTTGGACGGTAATTTCGAATTTTTTGTCCAAGTCTCTATTGTCAGATCCTGATTTAGTAGTAATAAGGATTACCCCATTTCTACCAGCTTCTCCATAAAGTACAGTTGCACTTAATCCTTTTAATACATTCACCTCAGCGATGTTGTTAGGATCCAAATCTAAGAAACGACTAGATGCTGAAGAAGAACCCGCTAAAGCCCCTCTATCTGCATTGGTGTCAGAGTTGAAAGGTACACCATCCACTACAAATAATGGCTGATTACTACCTGTGATAGAAGAGTAACCACGAATGATTACGTTAGTTCCTGATCCTGCAAGACCAGAAGTAGCTCCAATCTGTACACCTGGAACTTTTCCTCTTAATACCCGAGTTACGTCAGCCTCAGGCTTAAGCTCGATGTCTTTAGAGTCAATAGTTGTTACCGCATAACCGAGGGCTTTTTTCTCTTTTTTGATACCCAGTCCAGTTACAACGATTTCACCTACTGTTACTCCTTCCTTCATCGTTACATTAATAACATTTGATGCTCCAATGGTTTCTTCCCAGGTTCCATAACCTGTGTAAGAATAAATCAGTACATCAGATCCTGCTGGAACCTCTAATGAGTAGCTTCCATCAATATCCGAGGTTGTACCAATCCCTTCTGCACCTTTAACAACGACACTCGCTCCGATCAGGGATTCCCCTGTTTCATCAGTAACGGTACCGGTAATTGTTCTTTGCGCTAGCATTGTACCTAACGCGCAAAAGAATAGCACTAAAACTAGTGAGAGTTTTTTCATACTAATCCGATTTTAGTTATAAAAAATAGTGAAAAAAATTCTTAAAAAATTTGTTCGATTCGTTCTGTAGTTTTTCGTATTGTTTTTTTTACAATACTTTGTCTATTTCGTTCTGTGTTGTAATTCTTCTTTTGCTGTTCTTTTTTTTACAAAAAATGAGCAGCATTTTTTTGCATGTAAAATTTTGTTCAATCGTCTTTCAAAAGGTGTAGGCTCATTGCATATTCCATTTGGAGAAACAATGAACCAATTTTCATATCGTGAAATTCTATTTTACAAATAGAACTTTGGTTAGTAGTGTCTTTTTTGAGAGTTTCGCAAATATAGTTTGCCTTTTCAATGTGAATGTAATCTTGATAATATTATAAAAAACAGCTTGATGGCCATCTCAAGATTTTTGGATGATGTTAGATATGTTATGGACAAGGGTATAATTCTGTTCTTTCAACGCCTATTATAAAGCTTTCGCTGCTATTTTTTAACAAAAAATTAATACAGTTCAAGCAATATTCTTACAATTATTTAATTGAAAAAACTTGACAAATATAGAAAATCATTTCAATTCTCTTAAATATAACTGGACAGTATTATAAAGACCAAAATACAAGGCATCGGAAACGAGTGCTTGTCCAATCGAAACTTCTAGTAAATTAGGAATACTTTCCTTGAAAAATCGCAGATTGTTTAAATTCAAATCATGTCCTGCATTGATTCCAATTCCAATATCATTAGCTACTTTGGCTGCTTCGATGAATGGTGCAACGGCAGCATGTTTATCTTTTTCAAAATCATGTGCATAATCTCCTGTGTAGAGTTCAATTCGATCTGCTCCAGTTTTTAAAGCGCCTTCCACCATTTTTTCAACTGGATCAACAAAAAGCGAAGTACGAATCCCCGCAGCTTTTAATTCTGAAATGATGTCAGTTAAAAAAGCTTCGTGTTTGATGGTATCCCAGCCATGATCGGAGGTAAGTTGATTGGGATCATCAGGTACAAGTGTACATTGGTCAGGTTTATTTTCTAAAACCAATTTCATAAAACGTTGGGTAGGATTTCCTTCAATATTATATTCGGTAGTCACCAAAGCTTTAAGACTTGGAACATCAGCATAAGTGATATGTCTTTCATCAGGTCTTGGGTGAACAGTAATTCCTTGTGCGCCAAATTTCTCACAATCAATTGCCACTTGTTCTAAATTGGGTAAATTACCACCTCTGGCATTTCTGATTAAGGCTACTTTGTTGAGGTTAATACTTAGTCGGGTCATTTTATAAAGATTATGGATTTAGGATTATAGATTCATGATGATCCTTTAACGGGAATCGATTTTAGAAAAATACGTTTTTCGATCATCTTGAATCCATCATCCTGAATTATTTAAATCAATTAGAAACTTTCTTATCTTGCATCAAAAGTAATATTAAGTTTAATGTCTGTGGAGAAAAATCAAATAAATTTTGGGGCTGATAAATTGGGCAAAGATGATCCATTTTTAAAAATTACATTTTTAGGAATGACGATATTTTTGAGTTTGATGATAGGGCTTGGAATTATCGAAGCTTTGGGAGCATGGAAAGGAATTGATAACCAATCTACCTTTAAATCATTGACTGCCGAAAGCCCTGCTAGCCTTAGAGATTTTATCAGAACGAATTTGATGGTCAATCATTTGACAACTTTTGTGATTCCTTCCATTGTGTTTGCTTATTTTTTTCATAAAAGCAAGTGGGGTAACTACTTACGCATTGATAAATTTCCCAATATAATTAACCTTTTTCTAGGAGTGATTATCATTTTAGCGGCATTTCCATTAGCACAATTTGCACTTT
Organism: uncultured Saprospiraceae bacterium; assembly: GCA_937918905.1. Classification (GTDB taxonomy): domain Bacteria; phylum Bacteroidota; class Bacteroidia; order Chitinophagales; family Saprospiraceae; genus CAJQQY01. The sequence goes on along the minus strand of CAKZSH010000179.1, from coordinate 23,370 downwards.
GGTTGAATATGAAGATTCCACTTCCTGCGTCATTAATTGATACGGAAACTCAATTGGCAGAAATGATTGGAAACTTACTTATAGTATCTGAGCCATACGAGTTATGGTTTAATTTATTGATAATTGCAGTTATTCCAGCGATAGGAGAGGAGTTTCTTTTTAGAGGAATTATTCAAAAGAAATTGGTAGAAAAATTTAAAAACCCACATCTCGGCATATGGGTAGCAGCGATCATTTTTAGTGCATTCCATATGCAGTTTCAAGGTTTTTTACCGAGGGTATTTTTGGGTGCAATTTTAGGATATTTATTTGTTTGGAGTGGTAACTTATGGGTGCCAATATTTGCTCATTTTGCTAATAATGCTTTTCAAATAGTTGGGCAATATTTTTATCAACAAGGGAAAACAGAATTTGATTTTGATGACATGATGGTAGATGTAAATTGGGGCATGACAATAGGTGCTCTCATTATCATTGTTATGCTTGGAAGATTGATGATAAAATTAAATACTGGAAATAGAAGTTGAATAGTGAATGGGTTAAATAGTTAATTAGGTGAGATGGAGATTATCACAATTTGGGTTTACGTTCGCCAAATTAACTATTCAACTAGTTAAACCAATTAACCAAATTAGATACATATTAAATAAACAAGAACTAAACTTATGAGCGGATTAATTGAGAGAGGGTTAACTGCTATTGTATTTGTAGTAGTGATGTTAGGCGGGTTATTTTATAGTAAATATTCCTTTTTAGGATTATTTGGATTGATAACATTATTGAGTTTATGGGAATTTTATAATCTTACCTTGAAAAATGCTTCACATGATATTTTAAGAAAAATATATGGAACATTACTAGGTATTGCTCCTTTCTTAATGGCCGCATTTTATCATATCGGAGGGGATTTCGATGCCTTTCTTTTTGCCAAAAGCCATTTTCTTATTTTACTGCCTTTTTTGTTTTTGATATTTTTGATAGAATTATTCACCAATTCTAAAGCTCCTTTTGATAATATAGGGACTATCTTTTTAGGGTTAATCTATATTGGAATTCCATTTACGTTGCTTCAATTTATCGCAATTGAAGGAGATGCATTTTATCCATTCATCATATTAGGATTGTTATTACTAACTTGGGGAAATGATACAGGAGCTTATTTGATAGGTTCTGTAATTGGTAAAACCCCACTTTTTCCTCGAATTTCCCCTAAAAAGACATGGGAGGGTTCGTTAGGTGGAGTAGTTGTAACATTTGTAATTGCTTGGTTATTAAGCATTTATACCAAAGAATTGACTTTACAGAATTGGTTAGTATTGGCTGGGATTGTATCCATATTTGGGAGCACAGGAGACCTTATTGAGTCGATGCTAAAGAGGAGCTTGGGAGTAAAAGACTCAGGAACGATAATGCCAGGGCACGGTGGATTCTTGGATCGTTTTGACGCATTTATGTATATGATTCCATTTGCAGCAACATATTTACTCTGGATTCATTAACTTTTTGTCGAAAAAAGCGTTTTTGTTCTTGATTAACTTGTCAAGTTTTAAAACTTACCACTTATTTGAAGCGTTGAATGAGTGTTTTAGAATGTAGCTTTTTTAGATAAATAACGACTTATACGACAAAATGAAATGTATATTATCGTTACTAAGTGTGGTAATTTTTTTTAATTTTACACGCTCTAAAAGATAAATATGCATTAAAAAACATACTCTTAAACTTAATTGAATCTCTATCTCATCCAAAAATAAAATTTAATGACTTTAAAAATCCATAAAGAAGGACATAAAATACTAGCTGGATTAGCTATATTTTTTGCGTTGGTGAACTTTGGTGTCTTTTGGTTTTTTCCGAAAGCGTTGATGATTGTTGGAATAATCTCATTAGTTCTATTTCTTTTGGTTTTACAATTTTTCCGAAACCCAAACCGAGAAATTACACTAACTGATGATAATATTGTTTATGCACCCGCAGATGGTAAAATAGTTACAATCGAAGAGGTGGTAGAAAATGAATATTTCAATGCAAAAAAACTGCAAGTTTCTATCTTCATGTCTCCTGTAAATGTACATGTGAATAGAAATCCTGTAAGTGGTACTGTTAATTATTTTCGTTATCACCCAGGAAAATATTTAGTAGCATGGAATCCAAAATCCTCTACTGAAAATGAAAGAACTACTGTGGTAATCAATAATGGTGAGGAAGAAATTTTGCTTCGACAAATCGCTGGTTTTATGGCAAAAAGAATTGTCAATTACCTTGATGTAGGAGAAAAAGTAGAACAAGGTAAAGATATGGGCTTTATTAAATTTGGCTCTAGGGTGGACTTGTTTTTACCACTTGATACTAAAATAGAAGTTACTTTAGGACAAAAAGTAAAAGGAAATAAAACTGTTTTAGCACGATTATAGTTTTATAAAAAAATAAAAAAAACGGTATTTGCGTTAACCATGCAAATACCGTTTTTTATTAATATCTTAAAAAATTGGTCAATGTTATTTTATGTTGACAAACAATATAAAATTATTCGAACCCCAAAAAATGATATTCCAACCTCAAGAAAATTTCCAAAAAATCTTATTTTTTTCACCAAAAAAAAAATTAAAATGAAACCGTTTCAAACCATTTTTTTATTTGCCATTGCTTTATTTTTTGCTAGTCCTATTTTTTCTCAAGACACTTCACAAGATTTTCGTGATCGAATGGGAAAAACTTTAGATGAATTGGATGATAAGCAACGTGCTGCGGTACTCCAACATGCCATAACTTTAATAGAAGCAGAGAATTCGAAAAAGGCAATTGCTCGAGTTGCAGAACATTTATCGAAAGCAGATCAAAATAAATTGTACGAATTTGCAACGATGGAAAAGTATGGACTGAATAATAATACTCCTGCAGTAAATGTGACACCTCCAGCCGAACCTACTGCTCCAGTAGGCCCAACAACTACTATTGAATTTGAAGAATCTGTTTTTGATTTTGGAGTGATTACGTCAGGTGAAAAAGTTTCTTACGTTTATAAATTCAAGAATACTGGTTCGGAGCCATTGATAATAAAAAATGCAAAAGGTTCATGTGGATGTACAGTTCCTCAATGGCCAAAAGAACCAATTGCACCAGGAGCAACTGGGGAGTTACTTGTGGAATTTAATTCTAAAGGCAAGTCAGGAAAACAAAATAAACGAGTAACCATTACAGCTAATACGACTCCTGCTCAAACATTCATTAATATTAAAGGAGAAGTTTTGAAAGAAGGAAAATAATAATCGTTTTTGAGTTTTATGAAAATAAACCTTTTACGTTGAATCGTAAAAGGTTTATTTTTTTACCTATATAAAAAAATGTACTTTTGTAATAGTAGAAATTTAGTAATTATTCAACATTGGGTGTACACGAGTCAAGGTTTGACTTCTCTAGTCAAGCCTTGACTTGTAAGAACATCAATAACTTATAAGAACATCAATATAAGTCAAAGCCTGACTTTTAAGTCAGACCTTGACTCGTTCGTGTACAGCGAATGTTGAATAGTTACTAAATTTATAAATTATAATTTCATTTACCTATCTCTAATTATTTTAATAAACAAAATCATTTTTTCACTCTAAAAAATATTTATTCTATGCGTTGGCAAGGTAGACAAGGTAGTAAAAATGTCGAAGATGTAAGAGGGGGTAGCGGGACTTCAAGAGCGGTTGGAGGTATTGGTGTAGGTGTTATCGTTATGGCAATTATTATTCAATTATTAGGTGGTGATGGCTGTGCTGTTATTCAACAAGCAGCAACAAGTCAACCTCAAACTCAACAAGCACCTCAACAAACTTCGGAGGAGGAAGATGCTTTGGCACAATTTGTAAGTGTAGTGTTAAAAGATACCGAAGATGTTTGGAATAAGCTTTTTCCTGAGCAGTTAGGTATGTATTATCAAGAACCCAAATTAAAACTTTTTACAGGTCAAGTAAGTTCTGCTTGTGGTCATGCAAGTGCTGCGACTGGGCCTTTTTATTGTCCAGGAGATCATAAATTGTATATTGATTTGGCTTTTTATAAACAACTGCAAACTCAGTTTAAAGCACCTGGTGATTTTGCAATGGCTTATGTTGTAGCTCATGAAGCAGGTCATCATGTTCAAAATCTTTTAGGTTATACCAACTATTTGCATAAGCAAAGAAGAAGAATTTCTGAAAAAGAGTATAATAAATTGTCTGTTCGATTAGAATTAATGGCAGATTATTTGGCAGGAGTATGGGCTAAACATGCCAATGAAATGAAAAATATTTTACAGGAGGGAGATATTGAAGAGGCGATGCGTGCAGCTCATGCGATAGGGGATGATACCATTCAAAAAAGAGGTAGAGGTTATGTTGTTCCTGATTCATTTACACATGGTACTTCAGAGCAGAGGATGAGAGCATTTCAAGCTGGATTGGAAAATGGTAGTATCAAAAAAGAATTGTTAGATGCTTTCTTTGATATGAGTAGAGAACTGTAAATAGTATTAAAATTTACGAAACTTAAAATGCAGATTTCAACTTATTGAAATAAAAAAAAAGTCATTAATCGAAAGATTAATGACTTTTTTAAATTTTACAAACTTAAATCAATGAGTTCTTCAAAGACCGATTGTTCGGTGTTGATTTGTGATAGAAAAATAAACATAATCCATTTGGTTTAGTGAAGTAATAGGGTTTTTAAATTAGTGTTTCATAGTGAAAATTATAGAGAATCGTTTAAAGTCAGTTGTTTTTTATTCATGACATATTTAGAGAGTAATCTGACAGAGCCATTTAAGAGGATGATTTATCTATCAGATTACTGCTAATCTAAATCTCATGAAAAATGTTTTAATGTTATTGTTATAATTTGGGGATAGTCCGAGTCGTTCATTGTTAATGCTAAGATAACCTACTCCAAAACAAAAAAACAACCATCCTTATGAATGGCTACTTTTTCCCTATAAATAGATTTTTTTAGTAATATTTAATCAGAGATATGCAATTTGTCAAAGAACCAAGTAACTTAATCTGACACCAAGCGAGGTAATAATCTTTGGAAATCCTCTCGATAAGTTCCTCCTATAGAAACCTCTTTTAAGCCATCTTTATATTTTAAAAATGCTCGTCCAGCATCAAAAGAAACTAGCTTGTTGGTATTGATAATATGTGAACGATGGACTCGTACTAGAGACTTGTGTTGGACTTGTTTGGAAAAGCTACTTAGGTTTGCAGTAAGTACTACCGTATAATCATCTGTAATAATTTTTACGTTGTAACCCAATGCTTCAACTATTACAATATCAGCGATTTCAACCCTGACGTATCTGTTACGATCCTTTACAAAAAAGAAATTGGAAGAATCGTATAACAAGCAAGATGGAGTCCTTTGAGTTTTTAAAGAATGAATTACTTCTGCTGTATTTTTTGTCATGAAATTTTCAAGTGCAAGATCTATTGCTACTTGAAGTTGTGGAGAGGTACATGGCTTCATTAAATAATTTGCAGGATTTACTTTTTTTGCTCTTTCTACTGTTTTCGAATCTCCAAAAGAGGTTAGAAAAATGATTGGTACTTTTTCAATTTGATTAAATGCAGCAGCTAATTGGATGCCATCCAATTTACTCTTTTTTAATTCAATATCACAAATCACCAAGTCTGGCAATCTTCTTCGAAAGGCCAATAATGCATATTGACTATTAGCAACATTATCAGTAATGGAATAACCAAAGTCAAGCAATCTCTCTTCTAATCCTTGGCCCAACATTAAGTCATCTTCGACAATTAAAATTTTTAATCCAGGCATAATTTAATTCAATGTTTTTTTTGTCTATAGTCACGATGAAATAATAATTTTTCTAGTCAAAATCAAAACCTTATTTTTTTATTGTGACTTAAAGTTAAAATGAAAAAATGCCCCATCTTTATTTTTTACATGCATTGTTCCATCCAGTTGTTTGGTCATCGTTTGAATCAATTTGAAGCCGAGAGACTTTGTTTGTTTCTCATTAAAAGTTTCAGGCAATCCTATTCCATTATCTTTATAAACCAATTCGAGGTTATCTTCCTTCTTTTTTACATGAATATCAACGGTAGGTTTTGGTTGATGGTCAAAAGCATATTTAAAAGAATTCGTCACTAATTCATTTATAATTAAACCCACTCGAACAGCTGTATCACCATCCATTTGTACTTTTTCGATATTTTGATTGATAACGGGTTGTTGACCTAAGTAGGGATAGGTTTCCCTGAGATTGGTACAAAGTTCATTTAAATAATCGCTAAGTAAAACAGAGGTTTCCTCAGGTTGCATATGTAATTTTCGATGTAAAATAGACATTGCTTCCACACGTGTTTCTCCTTCCTTGATGGCTTGTTTGGCTTCTCCGCTTTGGAGTCTTCTTCCTTGCATTTGGAGGAGTGTAGAAATAAACGAGAGATTGTTTTTCATTCGATGACTTAAATCTTTATGGAGTAACTGAATGTTCTTATTCTTTTCCGTAAGTATAATGTTATTTTTAGTTCTCTCTTGACTTCTTTTGTATAATAAAAAAGAAATTAACCCTAATAACAAAATCCCAAATGAAGATCCAAATAATGAGAACTTTTGATTTTGAATAGTGACAGTTTGCAAGTCTGTTTCTTTTTTTAATAACTGATTTTCAACTTCTTTTCGTTCTGTTTCAAATTTTAATTTCAAACTATTCACATTTTCAATTTGGTCATTGTTTCTCTTTTTAAAATGTACACTTCTATTTTTTATATAAATTTCGTGTTCATTTTTATTGAATTTTTTAAGAATCACATCATGTAATTGGAGTTGACTCAAGATATATTTTCCATGAATACTAGTTGTATCTATGCTTTCTTCGAGGATGGCTTTATTGATTTTAAATTTTTTATAATCCCGTTCATATAAATTTATAATCGTGAAATAATGATAAATATCTCGCTTTAAATATTTGGGAAAAAATTCTAAATCTGTGATAGCTTCCATTTCTTTGGACACCGATTTTAGTGATTCATGTTCTCCCAAATCATCATGAATTTTTGCGAGTCCAATTAATGCATAAGTTTTGATGTGCATTTTATCGCCATCCAAAGCAAGAGCATCTGTAAAATATTTTTTAGCAACTTCGGCACTATCTAAGTGAGTCAATGCCGTACCCATTAAAATTGAAAATTCGGCAATTATGGAGGAATCAATACCCTCTCCATCTTTGTATTGAGCAGCTTTTAAAAATTCATCATACGCTTTATGATAAGAGTTGCTATTCAGGTTGTTTAAGCCAATCATAAAATGATTATGGAAAGCGACAAAAGGATCATCATCAACATTGAATTGCAATTGCTTTTCTAACAGTACATTTGCAAATGTATAATCTTCAGCTTCACTATACAATCCTGCGGATACGGATAAAATATCCAATACTTGATCTCTATTTTTTTCAGCTTCGAAGAAGTTGTTTTCGGTAAGTCGATCCTTAATTGTATTTAATAGTTTTTTAAAGTCGGCATCTCTTTCTTGAAAGGAAAGCAACAATATTTTTTCTAAAAGGAATTCAGTATCGATCAAAAGGTGTTTTTCAATATCAAATATTTGATAAATCGAATCCAGCAAGGCGAGTGCCTTTTGAGGTTGATCTATTCTTCGAAGACAATAAGTATATTGAATATAAAACTCTAATTGGCAGGTTTCAATTTTTTCAAATTGAAGAGAATCTCTTGCATATTGCTGAAATCTTTTAGCAAGAGCATCAGTTGGTTTTCCAATATTTGTTAGGTTTTTTGGTATAGAGCATTGGGCGTTAGTTATAGAGGGAACAACAAGAGCCAACATTGCTACTATTAGCAATTTAACGAGCTTCATTTTCTTAAGTATTTTTTGTGTAGATTTACTTTATATTGTGTTAGCTGTTGCTAAGATAAATAAAATTGTTTTAGTTCTTATATTTCCTAGAGATTTCCTTGAAAGAATACTATATCGAAAAGATTTCTTTCATATTTCATCAGAAGACCTAATTTGATGAACTAATGTCATTTTATGCAACTCTTTCCTAATTCATATGTTTTTTCAAATAACAAAACTTTCGTTTTTTCGTATTATTTTTAATAAAAATACAAATCACATTTCAAATAAAAATAATTCGTATTTTTGACCGCTTTTTTAAGATGTGTATAAGTGTATGTGTGTAGCGTATATGTTTCGAATACTGTTGATTCTAAATATTTTCGAAAAATATACATTTATACACACATACACTTACTACACAAAAACAAAATACATTAGAAAAAATATATGCAGTTTTTATTTCCATCGTTTTTGTGGGCATTGTTAGCGTTAGCGATTCCAATTATTATTCATCTTTTTTACTTTCGGAGGTTTAAGAAGGTCTATTTCACTAATGTAAAGTTTTTGAAAGAGGTAAAAGAAGAGACGAGTGCACGTCGGAAGTTGCGGAATCTTTTGGTATTGATAATGCGATTGGCAGCTATTGCAATGTTGGTATTGGCATTTGCGCAGCCATTTATTCCACAAGATACTGAAGTACAAAAAGGAGACAAATCCGTAAGTGTTTTTGTCGATAATTCTTTTAGTATGAATGCGCTTAGTCAAGATGTACCGTTGATTGAAAAAGCAAAACAACGCGCTAGAGAAGTTGTTAATGCGTATTCGGTAGAGGATCGGTTTCAAATATTGACGAATGATTTTGAAGGTAGGCATCAACGACTTGTAAGTAAAGAGGATGCACTTTCATTGATTGATGAGATAAAAACTACGCCTTCGGTAAAAGAACTTTCCAAAGCATTAACAAGACAATTACAAGCTCTCAATACGAGTAAGTTAGAAAATAAATCAGCTTATGTCATTTCTGATTTTCAAAAAAATATAACTGATTTTCAAAATTTTTCAGATACGACAATGGAAGTGAATTTGATTCCATTACAATCGGTTCAAGAACGTAATATTAGTATTGATACTGCTTATTTTGATTCTCCTGTTCAGATGTTGAATCAAACGAATACTTTGGTCATCAGGGTGCATAACCATAGTGACACGGAGGCTGAAAATATTCGATTGTCTTTACAACATGATGGTCAAACCAAACCTGTAGGAACTTTGACTATCCCACCAAGGACTTCCAAAACAGATACCGTAAATATTACAATTCTTAAAACAGGATGGCATGAAGCAGAATTGAAAATTACGGATTATCCTGTGCAGTTTGATGATACCTACTTTTTTAGTTTTAACGTAGCTGAGGTCATCAATACTTTGGTGATTAATGAGGCTTCGCCAAATAGATATTTGGATGCGGCGTTCCGAGGAATCAGTTATTTTAAAGTAACCAACCAACAAAGTCGAAGTTTGGATTATGCTAAATTTCCTACTTTCCAATTAATAGTAATGAATGGTTTGTCAAATATTTCATCGGGACTGACTTCGGAGTTGCAACAGTATGTACGGAATGGAGGAAACCTTTTGGTTTTTCCTGGGGTGAATGCCAATATCAGTTCCTATAAAAATTTCTTAAATGAATTTCCTGCGAATGAATTAGTGAGTTTGGAAAGGGCAGAACGCAAGGTCGCTGATGTGAATGTGGAGGAATTTATTTTTAAAGATGTTTTTGAAAATCGAAGTGCCAATCTAAAATTACCTGTGACTAAGGTGAATTATAAAATCTCAAGTTTTGGAGGAAGAGGAGAGGAAAAATTATTGAGTTATCGAGATGGAAGTACTTTTATTGGAAAATATCGAAAGGATCAAGGGAATCTTTATTTATGTACAGCACCGTTGGATGAGGAGTACAGTAACTTAGTTCGAAATGCAGAAATTTTTGTTCCGATGTTGTATAAAATGGCGATCTCTACTGCTAAAGATATTCAAATCGCATACACCATCGGAAAGGATGATGTGATTGAAGCTAACAATAGTTTTACGGGAACGGGTGAGATGGTCTATAAATTAAAAGGAAAAGCGGAAGAATTTATTCCAACTCAAAAAGCAATCGGTAGTAAAGTAATTCTAGGCGTTAATAATCAGATTGAAGGGGCTGGTTTTTATAACCTCTTTTTAAATCCTACGGAAAACTTAGATAAGTTTGCGTTTAATTTTGATCGAAAAGAATCTAATTTGGATTACTATAATGCGACTGACTTGGCGGATGTTGCTGGTACACGAGCGACAATTATTGAAGGAACGAATGCGGTTGATATTACTCAATTGATAGGAGAGCGAAGTCGTGGAATTGTATTGTGGCGATGGTTTATCATTGCGGCTTTGGCGTTTTTGATATTGGAGGCGTTGCTGTTGAGGATTTGGAAAGTATAGTTTTTTTTCTAACCACAAATGGCACATAAGAAGGGACACATAAGGCATTATAAGAAAAATCTAATGTGCCTTATGTGTCCCTCCTTATGTGCCATTTGTGGTTTCAAAACACGACCATGAGAATCAACTACAAACATTTACTTACCCTTTTTTTAGCATACCTTATTTTGCTGGCATGGAATGGTTATCTCTACGGATGGGGAGATATGATTGAGTTGTTACCCTATGCTAAGTGGTTGAATGACAGTACTTTATACCCTAGTGATTTTTTTATTCAAAATATTTCTTCGAATAGCGCGAACGAAAGATTTGTACTGGCTTACTTGTTTTCATTGATAGGAAATAAATGGATGGCAATTGGGGCGATGATTTTACATATCGTTTGTGGAATGTTTTTGTTGGGAGGATTATTTCGGATTGCCAAATTGTTTATTCAATCTGATGGTATGGCTTGGGTGGCGATTTTGATTCCTTTTGTTCCTTTGATGAATTGGAATTTAGGGGGCAATGAAATGTATATTCCTTTGATTACTTCTAGCACCGTAGCGAAATCTATTGCGATTTGGGCCGTTTATTTTTTTATAAAAAAAGATAAAAAAGGAAGAGAAGATTGGTATGTGTATATATTGTTAGCCATTGCAACTTTTATTCAACCTTTGGTCGGGCTGCAGTTGTTTTTGATTTTGACTGGAGTTGGTGTTTTGTTTTTTTTGTTTTGGGGGAATAAGTCCTTCCAGAACTTTGAGTTCTTGAAAGACTCTTCGAATTCGACCTTTTCTATTTTTCCAATTTTATTTTATTTGCTTACGGCAGGGCTTTGGATATTTTTATTGAGTAGAGATTTTGCGCATGGAGAAATTGATAATCGGTTGTTTTTTGATTTTTTAGAATTTAGAATACCTCATCATTTTATCCCTTCTTATTTTTCAAAAAAAGCTGCGTTGGTTTTGATTCCTCTTTTTGTATTTGGTTTGTTTTATTTTTATAAAAAGAATAAAAACGTCTTTGGGACATTTGTATTAGCATTGTTAGGGTTGTTAATTTATACCATTGGAGTGGAAGTTTTTGAAATATCTGTTATCGTTTCTTCGCAATGGTTTAAAACTACGATTTGGTTAAAATCATTTTCTGTGATTGCTTTTGTAGCATTTTTAGAAAATAAAATTTCTTTTTTTCGGAGGGAATCTTTTTCAAAAGTTGGCGTTTGGGGTGTTCGATTTTTGGGCGTGTTTTCTTTCGTAATGCTTTTAAATCCTATTTCTATTTTTAAAAATAAAGCCTACGATTTTACTTTTTTACCTAAAAAATATCAAACAGGTTGGTCAGCAGATTCAGATATTGAGATTTCAAAAATTGCCAAAGCTACAACTCCAAAAGATGCATTGTTTATCATTCCTGCATCGAATACGCATTTTAAGTTTTATAGTGAACGGAGTACTTATATTGATTACAAAGCGGTGATTCATAGGAAGTCAGTTATTCCGATTTGGTTGGAACGGATAAAAGCTATTTATGGAATTGATGTGGAGACTCGGCGATCTGGGCAAGATAATGTGATGAAGGGAAATGAGTTTTTTAGAAATTTATCGATTACTGATTTGACTAAATTATCTGAAAAGGGGATTGGGTATTTATTGACTTTTAAGGATGTTGTATTACCTTTTGATAAAATAGGGGAGAATGCGGATTATGTGATTTATAAATTGAATTAACCACATATGGCACATAAGAAAAAACTAATGTGCCCTTATGTGTCCCTTCTGATGTGCCATATGTGGTTAAAAAAATCAATGCAATTTTCTAAACAAATTAGCAATAGCCGAAACCCAACTCTCTTTTTGAATCGCCTCCAATTCTCCACCATCCAACCAAATCCCACTACAACTTTCACAATAATCATAAATCACTTTCTCATCCCGAGGGTGTTCCGCCTTTTTCATCATTGGATGCTCTGGACAAAAAGGACAGTTGAGTGCAGTCAATTGGTCGTATTCACTAGGAATTTTTCGCCATTCTATCAAAACAGGTTCCGATATATTTTCGAGGGGAGTGAGTTCATTTTTATCAAACCAAATACCTTGGCAGGAAGGACATTTATCGACTATGATTCTATCATTACGTTCGACAATTGGTTGTGTTTCAAGAGTAGTTTGGCAACGGGGACAGTCCATATTTTAGGCAGCTTTATCTTTATTGATTAGCACTTCTATTTGAAAATCAGAAAGTATCTCTTTTAATTCTAATAAAAAGCGATCTTTCATATCTTGATATTGACTGACCATCATCTCATCTTTAGATTGATTTTGATGTAAATCTATCATTTTATTAAGTTTTTTGACTTGATCTAAAATGTCTAAAACTCTAGAAGCTTTTTTATCTGGAATAAAATTATCCTTCATTTATGTTAAAATTAATTTGAATAAATCCTTTTTAAATTGCTGCTTTCTCCTATTAACTTTTGTTTTCTCAAATAGGTTCATCCAATATAATAAATCTGATTGAGTAAAGAAATGTTTTTTATGGTTTTCTGGATACTCACTAACAATATTAGCATCTACCTCATATTGCTTTCTAGCATTATGTGATATGAATTTTTGACTTAAATCGGCTTTGTTTTTTTCATAATCCTCAAAATTTAATATTGTAACAATGTCGATATCTTTTGGATTTATTTTAGTTGAAATAAAACTGCCATCAATCCATTGATAGAAATTTTTGGTTGTAAGTTTTGCCAAGTCATCCATATAAACCAAATATTTTTCGAAAAGATAATAGCGTTCAGAATCGGAGGAAAATGAAGAAATAAAGTATTCTTTAAATTCATTTGAAGAAATTTCAATTAATTGATAAGGGAAAAGATTACCTCAGTTATCAAATTTTAATTTCATAGTATGTTTAATTTTCTCAAATTACCCTCAATTTCTCATTCCTCAAAAAAATAAATAATAAAAACTCCCTTACACTAAAATAAATAAAACTCCTGTGGTATTTTTGCTCGATTTTGGATATTGCCAAATCACCTTGTGAGTAAAATCTAAATTTGAAAAAATAGTAAATATGCTATTAATCAAAAATGCGACAATATTAGATCCTCGTTCTAAGCATCATCGTAAAAAACGAGACATCTTCATCAAAAATGGGAAAATTGAAAGTATCAAATCTAAAATTGATGCTCCTAAAGCAAAAGTTGTTACTGCCACAGGTGCATATGTTTCCATTGGTTGGTTGGATGTAGGAGTTCAGACAGGCGACCCTGGTTACGAACATCGAGAGGATTTGAAAACAGTTTCTGATGCCGCAGCCGTTGGAGGTTATACTGGAATTGCTTGCTTGCCCAATACTTCACCGTCCATTCATTCCAAATCTGAAGTTTTATATTTAAAAAATAACTCGCAAGGGAAACTGGTTGACTTTTTTCCAATAGGTGCAGTTTCTCAAAATTGTGAAGGAGGAGATATTACAGAGATGTACGATATGCATCATTCTGGAGCTGTGGCTTTTTCGGATGGGAAAAAATCAATTCAAAATAGTGGACTGATGATGCGGGCCTTGCAATATGTCAAAGCATTCGGTGGAATGGTAATGAACCATCCTCATGACAAAGCAATAGCAGGAAGTGGGCAGATGCACGAAGGAAAAATTAGTACCTCACTAGGAATGAAAGGAATACCTCGGTTGTCAGAGGAATTGATGGTGCAGCGTGATATTTATTTGGCAGAGTACACCGATTCCAAATTACATGTTTGCAATATTTCAAGTGCTACTTCGGAGGCATTGATTCAAGCAGCAAAAGAAAAAGGATTAAAAATTACCTCATCGACTTCTATTTTACATCTGATCTTTTCAGATGAAATGTTGGCGGATTTTAATACTCAATTTAAAATACATCCACCGCTTCGTGAAAAAAAGGACATCATCGCACTTCGTAAAGGATTAAAAAATGGGAGCATTGATATCATCACTTCCAACCATACTCCAATCGAAGAAGAAGGAAAAAATCTTGAATTTTTAAACGCAGATTTTGGCGCACTTGGACTACAAACGACCTACCCACTTTATAACACTCATCTTACAAAAGTAATTAAGTTAGATGCTTTTATCGAAAAAGTAGCGGTTCGCCCACGTCAATTATTAAATATTGAATTGCCTGAAATCGAAGAAGGAGCAGCAGCCAATCTCACCATTTTTGATCCTAATCCAACTTGGACTTTTTCCAAAAAAGATATTTTATCCAAATCCAAAAACTCACCAATTGTGGGAATGGAACTAAAAGGTAAAATACTTGGAGTAGTGAACAATGGGAAAACAGCTATATTTGTTTAGGAATATGTCCGAAATAAGTTTGTTTTTAGTTTTTGCTTTAATGAAGGATAATTGTTAGCGAAGCGATACTTTGACTGAGTTTAGGGAGTAGGTTATTTAATTCCTACTCCCTAAAGTGAAAAATAAAAACAAAAGAAGCAGCCTAAATTACGAAGTTATTTTGAACACATTCCTTAGTGTTAAATTATTTTGTCAATAGAAGTCAAAGCCTGACTTTTCAAGTCAGACCTTGAGCCCATGTTTTGGGAACGCTGATTAATTACAAAAATCAAATAAAATTATTATGGCAATTATAGATGAAAATATCCCACCTGACCCAAGACAAATTACTCCAATGCAAACGGGTTTAAAATATGGAATTATATTAGTCTTTGTTGGACTTGCTTTTCAAATCTTGGGAAGTTTAATTGGTATTGGAGCATTATTATCAGGGACGATTTCCTTAGCGATTTCTATTGCAGTCATCGTTTTTGCAATTAGACATCATCGAGATAATGAGTTGGGAGGATTCATTTCTTTTCGTAGAGGATTGGCAGTTTGTTTTTGGATGGGGATATCTTATGGGTTAGTGGTAGGGCTTTGGGTGTTTTATAATAATAGTGTAAATGAATCTGAGACCCATGAATTACAACAAAGAGAATTAGATAAAATCAGAGCACAAGTGGAAGATGGAGAAGTCCCTCCTGAGATGTTAGAGTATTCTCAAATGATGGTTGAAGCTACAAGCAATCCTATATTTATGATGACAATGGCTTGGTTGAGTATTTTATTTATTGGATTATTTGTTAGTTTATTTACTAAAAGAGAACGACCTTTGAGTTAGTGATTTGTTAACATGTAGATTAGTTAATTAGGTATCCGAATCAACTAATTTACCCATCAATTAATAACCAATTTGAATAAGACAGCAGTTAAATACGGAATTTTCACAGGGTTCGCAGTTATCGTTTATCTCTTTGCATTTTATCTTTATGATAAAACTTTAATGCGGAGTTCGGCGGTGATTTGGTCAACTGTATTTATATATTTTATTGGAATGTTTGCAGGAGCAGTATCCGTACATCGCAATAGAGGAACGGAAGAAGAATTGCCTTTCAGACAAATGGTGGCAGTACCGTTTATTGTATTTTTAATTACCAATGCTTACTACATTTTCTTTTTTTATTGGATCATGAATGTGTACGATTTGGAGCTTTTGGAAATACATCAAACATTATCTCACCAAGAGCATATTGAATATTACAAAGGAGAAGAAATCATTTCTGAAATTAGAAAAATGAAGCCTGAAGATTATACACCTACATTTGGAGGAAGTGTGAAAAGATATATTTTTGGAATAATCGGAGGGTTCCCTTTAGCGTTATTGATAGGAATGGTGGTACGAAGAACGTAGCTGCGGGTTTTAACCCGCAGAAAAAAAAATACTAAATCGATTTTTTCCTACGGGTTAAAACCCGTAGCTACAGCTACAGCTACACCATCGAAACAAGTCTACTTTTCAAACGTTATAATAAGACATGAATGGATATATTGAGAAAACTTTAAAAAACATTTTACCTCATCTTATCTTTTCCTATTTAAATTTCAAAAAACGAACATGGATATAACGGTTGTAATACCTCTACTAAATGAAGATGAATCCTTGAGTGAATTAGAAGCGTGGATTCGTCGAGTGATGCAAAAGCATGGCTTTAGCTATGAAGTTTTGATGGTGGATGACGGCAGCACTGATAATTCATGGAAGGTCATTCAAGGACTCACCGAATTGAATCCAAATGTCAAAGGAATAAAATTTAGAAGAAATTATGGAAAGGCTGCGGCATTGCATACGGGATTTCAAGATGCGCAAGGTGATGTGGTGATTACGATGGATGCTGATTTGCAAGATAGCCCTGATGAGATTCCTGAGTTGTATCGAATGATTATGGAAGATGGATATGATTTAGTTTCAGGTTGGAAAAAAGAACGCCACGACCCACTTTCCAAAACAATTCCTACCAAATTATACAATGGAGTTACACGACTGATGACTGGTATCAAACTAAACGATATGAACTGTGGATTGAAAGCTTATAAAAATGAGTTGGTCAAAACCATAGAAGTGTATGGCGAAATGCATCGTTACATTCCAGTTATTGCCAAGTGGGCAGGATTTAAAAATATAGGAGAGAAAGTGGTACAGCATCAAGCCCGTAAGTTTGGTGTTACAAAATTTGGAAGCCTAGCGAGATTTATACGAGGCCCGTTGGATTTGTTGTCGATTGTTTTTGTAGGAAGATTTGGAAAACGTCCAATGCACTTTTTTGGAAGCATCGGTTCAATCATGTTTGTGGTAGGATTTGGATTGTTTTTTTATTTAGGAGCATCCAAACTTTGGAGCCTTTATAATGGAGTCGTTGCCAAAAACATTGCAGATATTTCATGGTTTTATTTGGCATTGACCTCTATGTTGATTGGAACAATGTTATTCTGTACGGGATTTTTAGCGGAAATGGTTTCTCGAAATTCTCCTCATCGAAATGCTTACCTCATCGAAACTAAAATAGGGATTAAAGAAAATAATCATGCGCACCATTAGTTAGTGATTGGTAATTGGTGATTCGTAACTATGAACTAATTACGAATCACTAATCACGAATTCCCACAATTTAACTATGAAAAAAAAAGTTATCATCATCGGTCCAGCTTACCCACTTCGTGGAGGCATTGCCATATTCAATCAAAGATTGGCAGAGGTGATGCAAGAGGATGGATATGAGGTGACGATTTATTCTTTCAGTCTTCAATATCCTAATTTTCTTTTTCCAGGAAAAACCCAATACTCAGAAGATCCCCCACCAGAACAAATTCATATCAAAACTAAAGTCAATTCTGTCAACCCTTTTAATTGGATAAAAGTAGGTCTTGAAATTCAACAAATGGCACCTGATTTAGTCATTGGTAGATTTTGGTTACCATTTATGGGGCCGAGCTTTGGAACGATGCTACGAATAATTCGAAGGAATAAAAAAACGAAAATTGTAGGATTCGTTGATAACATTATTCCACATGAAAAAAGACCTGGGGATTATATTTTTGCAAAATATTTTGTGAGTGCCTGTGATTCTTTTTTGGTAATGTCTAAGACGGTGGAGGAACAGTTAAGAACTTTTACAAAAAAGAAAAAAATCGTTTTAGCGGAGCATCCTATCTCTGATAATTTTGGAACAGCAGTTAGTTATGAAACTGCTTTGGAGCATTTAGGGCTTTCAAAAGATTTTCGATACCTTTTGTTTTTTGGATTTATTAGAGATTACAAAGGGTTAGATTTACTACTTGATGCAATGGCGGATGAACGAATTCGGAAAATGAAAATCAAATTAATCGTGGCGGGGGAATATTATTCTAATGAAGAAAAATATCAAAATCAAATTCAGTCCTTGGGAATTGAAGATCAATTAATAATGAGGACGGAATTTATTTCTAATGAAGATGTAAAATATTACTTTTGCGCTGCTGATTTGGTCACGCAACCTTATCGTACTGCAACACAAAGTGGCGTTTCAAGTTTGGCTTATTTTTTTGATAAACCAATGGTAGTGACTAGGGTAGGAGGTTTACCCGAGATAGTTGCTCATAATGAAGCGGGCTATGTCGTCGATGTTGAACCCAAAGCAATTGCAGATGCGATTGTAAATTATTTTCAAGCCAATCGTAAAGAAGAATTTGTAGCGAGAGTAAAAGAGGATAAGAAAATATTCTCTTGGGGAAATATGATTAATGCGATTGAAAAATTAGCAGAGTTTAAAGTACTCACAAGTTGATAATTTTAGTATTCACAAGATGACTTCAAGTTACCTTGTGAATACTAAAATTATCAACTTAGAAGTTAGAACAAAAACAAACATGAATTTACAAATACCAAAAGTTTTACAACAAAACATTTACATCAGTCAACAAATCTTGGAAAACCAAGATTTGCAGGAAGCAATTCAGAAGGTGGTTGACTTATGTATCAATGCTTTAAAGGCAGATAAAAAAATACTTTTTTGTGGAAATGGAGGGAGTGCATCTGATGCACAACATTTAGCAGCCGAACTTTCAGGGCGATTTTATTTAGAAAGAAAACCTTTGTTTGCAGAAGCCCTTCACGTCAATACTTCTTACCTCACAGCAGTAGCTAACGATTATGGATATGATGACATTTATGCTCGACTCATAAGAGCTAAAGGAAGAAAAGGAGATGTCCTTTTTGCCATGTCCACCTCTGGTAATTCTCCAAATATTATCAAAGCCATACATCAAGCAAATGAACAAGGCGTTACAACAATCGCTATGACGGGAGCATCAGGTGGTGCGATGAAAGATCTTGCAAATGTATTGTTAAATATGCCATCTACTGATACTCCTCGAATTCAAGAAGCGCATATTTTAGTAGGACATATTATTTGTGAATTGGTGGAGGCTGCCTTTGAAGGGACTCATTAGTAACCACTTTTATCATGGAAAAAAATAATCCTGCTTTTAAAATATCACTTTTTCAAAATGCGATATTTTTTTTTCTTGCGCTAGGATTATTGATTTACACTTCGTATCGAGCGACTCACCTCAGTATAACTTGCGATGAAGCAAGTACTTATTTTAGTCATGTTCCCAATTCAATTTTTAAATGTTTTTTTTCGAACTTTTGCTGGATGGATGCGAACAATCATTTGTTCAATACTTTTTTGATGCAAGGTTCAATAGGTATGTTTGGAGTGTCGGAATTTACCTTGCGATTACCTAATTTATTGGGACATTTTATTTACCTGATTTTTTCCATTTCTATTGTTATAAGATATTCGAAGGATTTTTGGATTGCTTTAGTCGGATTTTGTTTTTTGAATTTAAATCCTTTTTTGATTGAATTTTTTTCTTTGGCAAGAGGTTATGGACTAGGAGTAGGAATGATGATGATGAGTATTTATTTTTTATTGAGATGGATAGAAAATGGTATTTTTAGAATGGGAATATATTGTTATGTAGGGTCTATTTTGGCGGTGTTGAGTAACTTTGTTTTTTTGAATTATTGGGCGAGCCTTTCAGGAGTGTTTGTTTTTTTTATTTTGGAAAAATATTTTTTGAGAAATAATAAATCTAAAATGAAATTTGATTTCTCGAATTTCACTATTCCAATAGTTTCTGCAATTGTATTGTTTTTTTTATTAAAAACGCCAATTGAACATTTGAGTTCTAAGGGGGAGTTTGTTTATGGAGTAGATAGTTTGAGTCAGAGTTTTGTGGATTTAGTAAAGTTGAGTGTGATGTCGCAAGGGTACATCCATCCATATACCACAAATGTATTTGTATTGTTTTCCTTGGTTTTGTTGAGCTTTTCGACTGTTTGTGGGGTTTTTTGTTTTTTTAAAAAAAATGGAACAACGTTTTCAAAGGTTCATTTTTGTGTGGTAGGGTTGATGATTTTAATATTGATGAGTACGGTGGTTCAGCATTTTCTTTTGGATGTTAAATATTTACAGGGGCGAAAGGCAGTTATGTTACTTCCTGTTTTTGGATTAGCGGCATATGTGGGTTTTGAATTTTTTTTTCAAAAAATAAATCATAAAAGCGTAATTGTAATTGCATTGTTACTGATTGTTTTTTCATGTAATCATTTTTATCGTACATTTGACTTGAAAGAAACGGTGGAGTGGAAATATGATGCTTATACAAAAGAGATGGTCAATTACTTAGACGAGATTTTACCTCAAAATAAAAAATCACATGTTGCGGTTTATTTTATTTTTGAGCCAGCTACACATTTTTATCAAGAGCAATTTTTATTGAATCGAATTGGTCAATTATCTCGGGTGGATGAGCAGACTTTGAGTGAGGAGACGGAAGCTGATTATTTGTATGTTCAGAAAAAGGATATTCGCAAAGTATCTGAAAAATATGTAAAAGTAAAAGAATTTGGAGGCGAGGGAGTTTTGTATAAAAAATAAATTTCATGAAAAATAACTGGACACTTTTCCTTGATCGAGATGGAGTCATTAACCAACGACTTCCGAATCAGTACGTTGGAAAATGGGAAGACTTTAAATTTACATATCGATGTCTGGATGCGATAAAATTATTCAAAGAATATTTTGAAATTATAGTAGTCGTTACCAATCAGCAAGGTATCGGGAAAGGATTGATGACTGAAGCAGAACTTCAGGTTATTCATGATAACATGATTGCAGCAGTTAAAAATCATGGTGGCGATATTAACAAAGCTTATTTTGCTCCAGGTCTTCGTAAGGATAATCCACCCACTCGAAAACCTAATCCAGGAATGGGTTGGCTGGCAAAAAGAGATTTTCCAACAATAGATTTCCAAAAATCAATGATGGTTGGGGATTCTTTTTCTGATATGGAATTTGGGTGGCAATTAGGAATGAAAACTATTTTTATAGAAGGCAAAGAAGAAGAAAATGAGAGAACAGCAAACATACCAGTAGATGGACGATTTGAGAATTTATGGCAGTTGGCTGAGTATCTCGATGATCCTGAAACAGAGTTGATGAATGATTTGTAACCGCCAAATTCAGTTGGCAGGTTGTCATAAAGTAGTTGTTCAAATAACTTTAAAACAATGAATATTCTATATTTTAGAACAGCCTGCCAACTGAAGTTGGCGGTTACAAAGTGGTGCTGAATATTTGCAAAAAATCAACATTTAAAAAAATGAAATCCAAACTCCAAACTATATTTATTCAACTTTTTATTTTTTTATTACTCGGAGAAGTAGGTAGTCGGTTGATTTTACCAAATCATCAAAGTGCAGAAAATTTGCATTTTAATACCGTTGAGATTGATGAAGAGCTAGGATGGAAAGTAAAACCCAGTCAACATTTTATCGATACCATTAAAGATAATGCAGGCAAAGATTATGTTGTTGATTTTAAAACACATGAAGACGGGATAAAAAAAATAAATACAATTGTTTCTGATACGATTGAGAAGAAGGTCTTGTTTATTGGCGATTCCTATACGATTGCAGTAGAAGTTTCTAATGAAAAAACATTTTACGGACTTTTAGAAAAAAGAATGCCTATTGAAATTTATGCCTATGCAGCAGGAGGTTACAGTACTTTACAAAAATTATTGATGTTTGAAAAGTTAGTGGATCAAATAAAACCTGATCTAGTGGTTTGGCAATTTTGTAGTAATGATTTTATTGATAATTACCCAGAATTGGAAATGGAAGCGAATTATAAAATTGGAGTTCGAAGACCTTATTGGAACCTAAATAATGAAATCGAATATCGAACTCCAATTCCGACTTTACTCCAATGGAGTCGATATTCAAAGTTGGCTTACGCTATTTATTTAGTCAAAGAAAAATTAAAATCCAAAGTTTCTAAAGATCAAAAACCTGCTGAACAAAAAATAGCGGAACAACATTTTGAATATGAACATTATAAAAATGCTCATGAAATTACGGGAAGACTTTTAAAAAAAATAAAGTCAAGTATTCCTAAAAATATTCCATTCCTAGTCTTTCCCGCAGATGCCTTTAATCCTCAAATGGATGATTACATTCAACTTTGTAGAACCCATAAAATTGATTACGAAATTTCAGTTGCCCATAAATTAAACGAAGCACGTTTTGGAAGAAAAGAAGAAATATTCACTTACGATGGTTGGCATTGGAATGAAAGAGGACATGAGGTGGTTGCTGATGCTTTGGAAGGTCGGGTTCGAGAGATGTTATCTAATTAATCAAAATCAAAATGTCAATCAAAATCAAAAATTAATATACGGTGAGCACCCGTTTTTCGATTTTTGATTTTGATTGATATTTTGATTTTGATTCAATTGTTATTCATCAAAAAGATGTCCCATCAAGTCCTGCTTCGTTTTAAAGTAACCGATATTTTCTTTTTTAGGCTTAATGATAAGCGGGACTCTATTTTCGACAAGGATAGGAGATTCATCAATCTCCTTAATTTTATCAGGATTATTAGTTAAAAGATTTATTCTTTTAATTCCTAAATCTTGCATAATTTTTATAGCAATGTCATAATGTCTGGCATCCACCTTAAATCCTAAATGAGTATTGGCATCTGCAGTATTGATGCCTGTATCTTGGAGTTGATAGGCTTTCAATTTATTGATTAATCCAATACCACGACCTTCTTGTCTTAGATAAATTACGACTCCTCCATGTTCGGCAGATAATTCCATAGCAGTCTCTAGTTGCTCTCCACAATCACATCGATGAGAACTAAAAAGATCACCAGTCATACACTCTGAATGAACTCTTAGAAGTACTGTTTTTGAGGGGTCAAAATGTTCATGAACCATAGCCAAATGAGGCATTTGTTCCTGCTCATTATCTGCGTAGGCAATCATATTAAAATTTCCCCAGTCGGTCGGTAATACTGCTTCTGCTTGTCTTTCCATATCATTATTTAATCCAAGTTGCGGATAATAAATTCAATTAAAATCAAAAACTACGAACTGTGAAAATCCAATATTCGATTATTAATGCGAATCAACAGTTCAAGTGAAAAGAAATAGGGACGGAACTACGTCCCTTAATTTATTTTTTATCAAATCATCTATCCCGAATAATCGCATACGCGTCAACTTAATTTTTTAATATATGTTCGTAAAGTGCCAGAGGCACGAAATATTGGTAGAAAATAAGCTGTAAATGTATTGTTAGTCCCAGAGGGACGACATATAATTCTTAATTATTCTAAAATTCAAATT